>NZ_LABX01000284.1 GCF_001043915.1 Methylobacterium aquaticum
GTGCTGACGGCGCGGCGGGGGCGGTGATCCCCACCTGAAAACGGCCCCGATCCTGCAACGCCCATCCCGGACGGCCCTTCCGCCGCCCACCGGAACCCGGAGCGTCAAGCATGGATGTCGGCGTGTTCATCCCGATCGGCAACAACGGCTGGCTGATCTCGGAGGCAGCCCCGCAATACAAGCCGAGCTTTTCCCTCAACAAGGCGATCGTGCAGAAGGCGGAAGGCTACGGGCTCGATTTCGCCCTCTCGATGATCAAGCTGCACGGCTTCGGCGGCAAGACCGAGTTCTGGGACTACAACCTCGAATCCTTCACCCTGATGGCGGGCCTCGCGGCGGTGACCGAGCGGATCACGCTGTTCGCCTCGACCGCCGTGCTGACCCTGCCGCCGGCCCTCGTCGCCCGCATGGCGACCACGATCGACTCGATCGCGCCCGGCCGGTTCGGGGTGAACATCGTCTCGGGCTGGCAGAAGGCCGAGTACGCGCAGATGGGCCTGTGGCCCGGGGACGATTATTTCGGCTACCGCTACGACTATTCCACCGAATACGTCCGGGTGATGAAGGAGCTGTGGGAGACCGGAACGTCGAACTTCCAGGGCGAGCATTTCCGGATGGACGGCTGCATGATGAAGCCGGCGCCCTCCGGCCCGATCCCGATCGTCGCCGCCGGCCAGAGCGGGCGGGGCATGGAGTTCGCCGCCACTTACGCCGATTACAACTTCGTCCTCGGGACCGGCCTCAACACGCCCACGGCCTGCGCGCCGACCTGCGCCCGGCTGATCGAGGCGACGGGACAGACCGGGCGCGACGTCGGCTCCTACGTCCTGATGATGGTGATCGCCGACGAGACCGACGCGGCGGCGGAAGAGCGCTGGATGGCCTACCGCCAGGGCGCCGACGTGGCGGCTTTGGCCTGGATGCTCGACCAGAGCACGCAGGACAAGACCGCCTCGGCCGAGTCGACCGCGACCTGGATGAACCTCCCCGAGGGGGCGGTGAACTTCAACATGGGCACGCTGGTCGGCTCCTACGCCAAGGTGGCGCGGATGCTCGACGAGGCGGCCACGGTCCCGGGGGTGAAGGGCATCATGCTGACCTTCGACGATTTCCTGGCCGGCCTCGACACCTTCGGCACGAGGATCCAGCCGCTGATGGCCTGCCGGCAGGATCGCCCTCAGCATCATCACCCGGAGATCGCCGCGTGAGCGTCTCCGAGGCGCTGATCGCCCGCACCATCCTGGCCGGCACGGTGGCGCAAGCCGCCCCGGCCCGGGACCTGCCCTCGGCCTGGGAGCGGGACGCGCCCGAGCCGGGAGAGGCCGAACGGCGCCTGCGGGAGGCGGCAGGACCGACCGGGGAGGCGGCGCCCGTCGTGCCGCCCCTGCCGCCGGTCGAGGGCGGCCCGCTCCACACCCTCGGGATCGGCGCCCTCCAGGCCGCCTTCGCGGCGGGGGCGACCGACCCGGTGGCGCTCGTCGCGGCACTCACGGGACGCATCGCGCGCCACCCGTCCGGCCGGGACGCGGTCCTGGCCCCGGTGCCCGGTGCCGAGGACGCGGCGCAGGAGAGCGCCCGGCGGATCCGGGCCGGGCCGGGCAGGCCCGGCCCCTCGAAGGCGTGCCCTTCGGCATCAAGGACATCATCGACTGCGCCGGCGCGCCGGTGACCTGCGGCTCGCGCCTCACCGGCGACCGGGTGGCCGGGACCGACGCGACCGTGGTGGCGCGGCTTCGGGCAGCGGGCGCCATTCCGCTGGCCATGCTCGCCACCACCGAATTCGCCTGCGGCTCGGCCCACAACCCGCGCTACGGCGCGGTTGCCAATCCGTGGAACCGCACGCGCTGGACCGGCGGCTCCTCGACCGGCTCGGGAGCTGCACTCGCCGCCCGGCTGATGCCGCTGGCGCTCGGCACCGATACCGGCGGGTCGATCCGGGTGCCCGCTTCCTGGTGCGGCGTCACCGGCCTTAAGCCCACCCGCGGGCTGGTGCCGCGGACCGGCGTCGCGCCCCTGTCCTGGACCCTCGACCATGTCGGCCCGATGGCCCGCTCGGCCGAGGACCTCGCCCGGGTGATGCCCTGGATCGCCGGCCCCGACGGTACCGATCCCCACGCCGCAGGACGCTACGACGCGGCCCGGGCGCGGGGGATCGCCGGCCTCCGCATCGGCGTGCCGGACGGCTGGTTCACGACGATGCAGGACGATGCGGTGCTGGCCGCCTGGCAGGACATGCTGCGGGTGCTGGAGCGGCAGGGCGCCCGCCTGGTGCCGGTCGATCTCGGACCGGTCGCGACCGCGCATCAGGACGGCTACACGATCGTGATGGCGGAACTCGCCGCGCTCCAGGAGCCCGACCTCGACCGCGCCGCGGCGCTCGATCCCGGCACCCGCGCGCGGATGGACCAGGGCCGGCTCTTCTCCGCCACCGACTACCTGCGCGCCTTGCGCCGCCGGCCCGTCGTGCTGGCGCAGGTGCTCGACGCGCTGGCCGACGTCGACGTGCTGGTGACTCCGGGCCTCGGCGGCGAAGCGGCGGCCCTCGATACGCTCACGGTCGAGGTGAACGGCGAGGCCCACCCGCTCCAGGCGGTGCTGCCACGCAACACGATGCTGTTCGACTATACGGGTCTTCCGGCCCTGATGCTGCCGACCGGGCTCGGACGCACCGGGCTGCCGGTCGCCGCGCAGGTGGTGGGCAAGCCCTACGACGATGCCTTGTGTCTGGCGGTGGCGGCGGCGTTTCAACGGGAGACGGAGCATCATCGGATCGTGCCGCCGGAGGCGGGGTGAGGCTCACCGTTCGAGGGTGGTCTTCGCCGCCGCGACGAGCCACGCCGCCATGGCGGGGGCGACCGTGTCGGCCCGATCGCTCCAGCGCGCCACCTGGATCTTCGAGGAGGGCCGCATCTCGCCCCGCCGTACCAGGCGGGTCAGCCGGCGCCGTCGGAGAGCGTCGGCGACAAAGAGCGAGCGCGCGAGGACGATGCCGACGCCCTCCTGCGCCGCCTGCAAGGCGCCGCCGATGTCGCGAAAGCGCAACGCGGGCGGGCGCCGCCCGTCGTCGCCGAGCCACGTCGCCCAGGACCATTCGTTGCCGATGCCGTCGGCGGCCTGCCCCTTCGCGAGCAGCGGGAGCCGGCGCCAATCGCCGTCCTGACGGGATCGCCGGAGCAGAGGGGCGGCAACCGGGAAGACGGACTCGGCCGGAAACGGCGTTTCGCACCGGCACCCGCTCTGCGTCTCGCGCGGAAGCCAGAGCAGCGCCAGATCGACCTCGCCCGGCATCGAGCCCGGCGTGCCGTCCCAAGGCCGGCTCTCCCACGTCGTCACCTCGATCGTGAGAGCGGGAAACGCGGCGGCGAGATCGGGAAGGCGGGGCGAGAGCCACCAGGCGAGCAGGGCGCTGCTGACGCCGATCCGGAACGGCCGGGCCGCCCGCTCGCCCGACACCGTCTCCCGCAGACCCGCGAGCGTCTGGAGCAGCGGGGCGACATCCCGCGCCAGACGCTCGCCCGGCGGCGTCAGGCGCAGGCCCGGATTGAGCCGCTCCAGCAAGGGCACGCCGAAATACTCTTCCAAGGCCCGCAGCCGATGGCTGACGGCGCTCTGAGTGAGGCCGAGCTCGGCGGCGGCCCGGGTCACGCTCATGTGCCGCAACACGGCGTCGAACGCGACGAGGCCGGGAAAGGGGGGCAGGCGGCGCATCGGATTCGTCGTGAGCCCATGAAACGGGCTCATGAAACCGGCTCATGCGCTCCGTTTCAACTCTCATTTGCTTCGACGGCGCGTGTTCGCACTGATCGCGGCCATGATCAGCACCTGCCATCGCTCCGTCACCTGGGACCGGCGCGCGCGGCTCACCGCTTGCGTGCTCGGCCTGGGCGCCTTCCTGACGCAATTCGACGTGACGGCCCTGGTCGTCGTCATGCCGGAGATCGGCCGTGACCTCGCTATCGGCATGCCGAGCCTCGCATGGGTCATCGACGCCTACAGCCTCGCCTTCACGGCCGCCTTGCTCGCCGCCGGCGCCGTGGCGGACCGCTACGGCCGGCGCCGCGTGCTGCTGCTCGGGAACGCGCTGTTTCTCGCCGCCTCCGTCGCCTGCGCCCTCGCCGGGACCGCAGCCGCCCTGTGGGCGGCCCGGGCCGGCCAGGGCATCGGCGCGGCGTTCCTGATCACCGGTGCGATCGCATCGATCGCCGGCACCTTCCCGGATGCGGCGATGCGGGCCCGCGCTCTGGCCCTGACCGGGATCCTGTCGGGCATCGCGATGGCGTTGGGGCCGACCACCGGCGGCCTGCTCGCCTCCTCGCTCGGATGGCGCGCGATCTTCCTCGCCAACATCCTGCCCTGCGGACTGATCGCGCTCGCCGTTCCCCGCCGCGTCGGCGAGGGGCGGACGGGGAGCGGGTCTCCGATCGACTGGCCGGGCCTCTTCGTCCTGACGGGCGCGCTCGGCCTCGCGGTCGAGGGCATCCTGCTGGCGCAGGCCGCACCGATTGCGGGCGCGGCCGGCCTCGCGGCGAGTGCCGCGCTCACGATCGCCTTTGCGCGCAGGCAGCGCCAACGGGAGCATCCGCTGATCGATCCGGCCCTGGCGTCGGATCGCGGCGTGAGGGCCGTCATCGTGCTGCTGCTGGCCGTCTCGGCCGGCTACTGGGCCGTCCTCGTGTCCCTCCCAGCCTTCCTCATGGCAGCCTACGGGATGGACGCGCGCGCGGGCGGGCTCGCATTACTGGCCGCGACGCTGCCGATGCTGGTCCTGCCCCCGGTCGGCGGCCGCATGGTCCGGCGCCTCGGCTGGCGGCGGACGTTCGGCATCGCGCTCGCACTGATCACCGGCGGAAACGCGATCCTGACGGCCACGGCATGCGCCGGACCGTCGGACATGACCGGCGCACTCATCGGAATGGCTGCGATCGGAGCCGGGGCGGCCCTTGCCCATTCCCAGCTGACGGGAGGCATCGTCGCGCTCGCACCGCCCGAGGCGGCGGGCATGGCCGCGGCCCTCACGATGGTGGCGCGTCAGGCCGGGTTCGCGCTCGGCGTCGCAATCCTCGGCGCACTGGCACCGACAACGACCGACGGCGCGGGCTACGCGGCCGTCTTCGCCGTCGCGGCCGGCGCGGGCCTGATCGGGCTGGGGGCGTGCCGGGGGCTTCCGGGCGGCGCCGGTCGGCCGCGATGACGGCTCAGGCCAGGCAGATTTCGCCGAAGTGGTCACCGGTTCGGCGGCAAAAATCTGCTGTCAAACACGAGACTCAGCAGACTTGCGTTGGCCTGCCAACGCAAGTCTGCTGAGATCACTTCGCGATCGCGTTGCAATC
>NZ_LABX01000285.1 GCF_001043915.1 Methylobacterium aquaticum
TAGTCTCGTGGGCTCGGCCAACAGAACATCCGCGAGGCCGTGAACCGGCCGCCGTGGACATGAACGACGCGGGACGGCGGCCCTCTGATTTTGGGGAGGGGGCTGTCGGCAAGCCAGCACGAAGATGTCGAGGACCGATGCCCAAGCAAACCACTGAGGTCGACCGTCTCGTCGGAGTTCGCATCACGGCCCTCCGGAAGGCCAAGGGGTTGAGCCAGACCGCCCTCGGCAACGCCGTCGGCGTGACCTTCCAGCAGGTCCAGAAATACGAGAAAGGCCAGAACCGCGTCGGCGCCGGCCGCCTGCGCGAGATCGCCCGGCTGCTGGAAGTGCCGGTCTCGGCCTTCTTCGAGGACCAGACCGGCGGCGAGACCAGCGACGACAACGTCTTCGGCTTCCTGAGCGCGCAAGGCGCCATCGAGCTGCTGCGCGCCTACGTGCAGATCGAGGACGAGCAGCTGCGCCGCGAGGTGCTGGCGATCGTGCGCTCCGCGGCCCGCCTCGGCCGCCATGCCGGCGCGGCGACCGGCGAGGGCAGCGTCGCCGCCGAGTAAGGCTGGCCAGACGACGTCGGCAAGGAGAGGCGAGGGTGCCGGGACCGGCGTTCAGCGCAGCCCGACGAGATGGAAGAAGCTGCCGCTGACCCGGCCGCGCCGGTGCCCGGCGAAGCCGAGCGCTTTCCCTTCGGCGTCCGTCACCGCGGCCAGGGCCTCGCCGGGGCCGGGCGGCGGCGTGAGTTCGCTCGCATAGTGGAACTCGTGCCCGACCAGGCCCTGGCCGGCGGGGCCGAGCGAGCCGGTCCCGACGAGCGTCGCGATCCGGTAGCCGAGATGCAGCCGGCGCCGGGCATAGGAGGTCGCGACCGGCAGGAGACCGGCCATGCGGTGGCTCGCGCCCTCGGCGTCCTCCAGGCTCTCACCCAGCACCATGTAGCCGCCGCATTCGCCATGGATCGGCCTCGTCTCGGCGAAGGCCCGCAAGCCATCGAGGAAGCGCGAGGCGGCGGCGATTCGACCGGCATGCAGCTCCGGATAGCCGCCCGGCAGCCAGCAGGCGTCGCAATCCGCGGGCGGGGCCTCGTCGGCGAGCGGTGAGAACGGCACGATCTCGGCCCCGGCCGCCCGCCAGCCGGCGTCGAGATGCGGATAGACGAAGGAGAACGCCGCGTCGCGCGCCACGGCGAGGCGCTGGCCTGGCGGGGGCGGCAGATGCCCGATCCCCGGAGCCGGGACCCGCCCGCCGGCGGCGGCCACCACTGCGTCGAGATCGATCGAGGTCTCCGCCAGATCGGCGAGGTGGTCGAGGCGGGCTTCCAGGTCCTCGGTCTCGCCGGCCTGGATCAGGCCGAGATGGCGCTCGGGGAGGACGAGCGCCGCCTCCCGCGGCACGGCGCCGAGCACCGGGATGCCGATCCGGGTCAGGCCGACCTCGACCAGGCGGCGATGGCGCGGGCTCGCCACCTTGTTGAGGATCACGCCGGCAAGCGTCAGGCGCGGATCGTAGGCCCGGACCCCGAGGGCGGTGGCCGCGGCCGATTGCGCCGCGCCCGAGACGTCGAGCACCAGCACGACCGGCCAGCCGTAGCGGGCGGCAATATCGGCATTGGCGCCGCTGCGGCCCTCTTCGGCCACGATGCCGTCGAACAGGCCCATCGAGCCCTCGGCGAGGAGCAGGTCGGACCCCGCGCCCGCCCGGCCCGCCACCGCGTCGAGCAGGACGCCGTCCATGGCGAAGCTGTCGAGGTTGTAGCTCGGCCGGCCGGTGGCGGCGGCGTGGAAGGCGGGGTCGATATAGTCCGGCCCGCATTTCGCCCCGGCCACCACCAGCCCCCGGCGGCGCAGGGCGCGCAGCAGGGCAAGGGTCACGGTGGTCTTGCCGGAGCCGGAACGGGCGGCGGCGATCAGGAGGCCGCTTGCAGGGCGTTGGGTCACGACGGGGTCCATCATCGGGCGAGACGACGCGCATTCACCGCGCCGCGCCCGGGTGATACCACGCCGCATGGATGCGACACGACCACGGGAGACCCTCCGCCGCGGCTGGACCACCGGCGCCTGCGCGGCGGCGGCGGCCAAGGCGGCGTATGCGGCGCTCGTCACCGGCCTGTTTCCGGATCCGGTCGAGATCCCGCTGCCGAGCGGCGCGCGCCCGGCCTTCGCCCTGGCGCGGACCGGGCTCGTCGAGGACGGGGCGACCGCCGGGGTGGTGAAGGATGCCGGCGACGATCCCGACGTGACCCACGGGGTCCTGGTCCTGGCGACGGTGCGGCGGGGATCGCCTGGCTCCGGCGTCGCGTTCCGGGCCGGGCCCGGCGTCGGCACCGTGACCCGGGCCGGGCTGCCGCTGCCGGTCGGCGAGCCGGCGATCAACCCGATGCCGCGGCGGATGATCGCGGCGGCGATCGCGGAAGCCGCGATGGGCCTCGGCGGCCCGCCGGACGTGGTGGTGGAGATCGCGATTCCCGGCGGCGAGGCGCTGGCGCAAAAAACCCTGAATCCGCGGCTCGGCATCCTCGGCGGATTGTCGGTGCTCGGCACGACCGGCGTGGTGGTGCCCTATTCCTGCGCCGCCTGGATCGACAGCATCCATCGCGGCATCGACGTCGCCCGGGCCGGTGCCCTCGACCACGTCGCGGGCGCCACCGGCTCGACCTCGGAGGAGGCGGTGGCCCGCCTGCACGGCCTGCCGCCGCAAGCGCTCATCGACATGGGCGACTTCGCCGGCGGCATGCTGAAATACCTCCGCCGCCATCCTGTGCCGCGGGTCACGATCGCCGGCGGCATCGCCAAGATGGCGAAGCTCGGCCACGGCCTCCTCGATCTGCATTCCCGCTCCGGGCCGGTCGACCTCGCCTGGCTGGCGGAGCGGGTGACGGAGGCCGGCGGTGCACCGGACCTCGCCCGGCAGGCGGCCGGCGCCAACACCGCCCTCGAAGTCCTGCGCCTGGCGCAAGGACGCGACCTGCCGCTCGCCGATCTCGTCGCCCGTTACGCCTGGGAGACGGCGGCCCGGGCGCTGTCGGCCTCTGGCAGCGCGCTGGAGGTGGTGGTGTTCGACCGGGAGGGCGGGCTGGTCGGGCGGGCGCCGTTCCATCCGGTGGGGTGAGGCCGGGCGGCCAGCAGGGGACCGGAGGGCCGGCCGGTCACCGCCCCTCGAGGGTCGGCCGCCCCCGGCGCCCGCCCTGCCATCGTGGCGAATATGACACGGGCACTAACATCCACCGCACAATACGGCATTCGGACTCCGCAGGCGGACCGGCCGTGCTAGAAAAATCGAGCCAGAACAACAGCTTAGTCTCATTCTAAAGAACGGAACCGACCCGGGAGGCCCTGCTCCCCGGGGCCGGTGAGCCGTTGCCCGAAGGTCAGGCCATGCGTCCCCATCTCCGTGTCCGTGTCCCGTCCACCCGCCTCGTCGCCGCGCTTGCCGGCGGCGTCTCCCTGATCGGTCTGTCCATCGCCGCATCGGGCGCGATGGCGCAGGACGCGACGCCGCCCCGGCCGGCGGCCGGCGGTGCGATCCAGCTCGACGCGATCGACGTCGGCGGCACGCGGACGCCGACCGGGGTGAATGGAGGCGCGGCCCGCCCGAAGGAGGATCCGCGCGGCCCGATCGACGGCTATGTCGCCAAGCGGACGCTGACCTCGACCAAGACCGACACCCCGCTGATCGAGACGCCGCAATCGGTTACCGTGATCGGCCGCGAGCAGATCGACGCCCTCAAGCCGCAGCAGGTCGGCGACGCGATCAGCTACTCGGCCGGCGTCTTCGGCAACGCCTTCGGGCCCGACCCGCGAGTCGACTTCTTCCTGATCCGCGGCTTCACGGCCAACGATACCGGCCTGTACCGGGACGGGTTGCAGCTCTTCAACTACGGCTTCGCGAGCTACAAGGTCGATCCTTACGGCCTCGAGCGGATCGACGTGCTGCGCGGGCCGGCCGCGGTTCTGTTCGGACAGGGCGGTCCCGGGGGCCTCATCAACCTGATCAGCAAGAAGCCGCCCATCGAACCCCTGCGCTCCATCGAGGTCGGCGGCGGCTCGTTCGGCCAGAAATACCTCGGCTTCGATCTCGGCGGTCCGGCCGATACGGAGGGGAAGTGGTTCTACCGCCTGACCGGCATCGGCCGGCAGGGCGGCACCCAGGTCGACGGCCTCGACGAAAATCGCGGCTACATCGCCCCGACCTTCACCTACAAGCCGGACGGCGCCACCACCTTCACCCTGCTGTCGAGCGTCCAGTACGACGATACCGGCCGCCTCAACGCATTCCTGCCCTATTACGGCACGGTGCGGCCGACGGTACTCGGCCTGCGCATCCGGCAGAACGATAACGTCTCGGATCCATTCAACAACACCTACCGGCGCACCCAGGCCAGCGTCGGCTACGAGTTCGAGCATATCTTCGACGACACCTGGACCTTCCGGCAGAACCTGCGTTACGCCTTCAGCGATGCGCTCGACGATGCCTTCCTGGGCGGTCTCGGCTATGCCGACGCGAACCAGACGCAAGTCTCGCGCTACCGCTTCCGCGCCGCCTCGCGGGCCCGCCTGTTCAACGTCGACAACCAGGCGGTGGCCCGGTTCGACGACGGCCTGTTCAAGCACACCTTCCTGATGGGGCTCGACTACAAGAACTTCCAGCTCAACGACAACCAAGCCGTCGGCGGCTTCGGCACGCTCGCGCCGTTCAACATCATCACGCCGAATTACGGCAGCCCGAGCGTCCCGGTCGCGCCCTACCTCGTCAATTACGACGTGTTCCAGCAGCTCGGCCTCTATTTCCAGGACCAGGTCAAGCTCACGCCCGAGCTGACCCTGGTCGTGTCCGGCCGCGGCGACTTCACCTCGAACGAGGTCAACAACCGGCTCGCCAGCACGCAGACGCGGCAATCGGCCAATGCCTACACGCAGCGCTACGGGCTGATCTACAATTTCGATTTCGGCCTGGCGCCGTACATCAGTTATTCGACCTTCTTCAACCCGCAGGTCGGCACCAACGCCTTCAGCCAGCCGTTCCGGCCGACCACGGGCGACCAGTATGAGGCCGGCGTCAAGTATGAGATCCCGGGTGCGAACGCCTTCCTGACGGTGGCCGCCTTCGATCTGGCGCTGGCCAACACCTTGACGCCGGACCCGGTCAACACGAACAATCAGCTCCAGCTCGGCGAGACCCGCTCGCGCGGCGTCGAGGCGCAGTTGGTGGCCAACCTCACCAAGGACTTCAACGTCGTCGCGTCGTTCACGAGCTACAATCTCGAGGTCACCAAGGGTGATATCGGCACGATCGGCCGGACGCCGGTCAACACGCCCGAGACCCTGGCCTCGGTTTTCGCCGACTATACCATCCCGACCGGCGACTGGGCCGGTTTCGGCTTCGGCGCCGGCGTGCGCTATGTCGGCCGCTCCTTCGCCGACGTGAACAACACCCTGACGGTGCCCGAGCGCGCCCTGTTCGACGCGGTGATCCATTACAGCCGCGACAACTGGCGCTTCGCCATCAACGCCGCCAACCTCGCCGACAAGCGCTTCGTCTCGTCGTGCCAGTCGGTCACGGCCTGCTTCTACGGCGAGCAGCGCCGCATCACCGCGAGCCTCAGCTACAAGTGGTGAGGCGAGGGGCGGGGACGTCGCTCCCCGCCAGCCTGATACGGTGTCCGATGGATCGCTTCGCGACGCGGAAACCGGCTTCGCTCAATCGCCGCGCTGGCTTGCTGATGCGGTGTCCGAACGGATCGTTCGGACACCGTGCTATACCATCGGACCAAGATGCTGACGCATCGGGCCGATGAACCATCTCAAGTGTTCGATACCACGGCAAAAGATTGGCGAAAATTTTGAGAATGGAACCAACGGTCGTTTTCAACGACCGTTGGTCTTATTCCGAGATCGACTCGCCGGGATCATCCTGCCGGGATCATCCCGAGGACGTGCCGCGGGAAGTCGGGCAGGGCGACCACGCCGGCCTCATAGACCTGGAACACCCGCAGGCTCCCGTCCCGCAAAGCGGCGAGGGGCAATTGGATCTCGAAGCCGGCGGTCAGTGCGTCCGACTCACCCAGATGCGCCGCCACGTCCTGGCGGGCGAAGCTCTCGGCGATCATGAAGCGGTGCCGGCCCCCGGCGCCCCAGCGCGCGATCCAGCTGAGCGGACGGCCGCGCCCAGGCGTGAAGCCCCAGCCCGCAACGGTGACGGGGGGGCCGAGGAGCGGCGAGGTCTCGCCGAGAGTGACGGCGTCGAGGCTCGGGCGGCTGCGCACCCGCGTGATCCAGGCCCGGCGCAGGGCCGGCGGCGGCGAGACCGTGACGAGGCAAGGGCGGGCGGTGGGCGAGACGAAGAGCGTGGTGCCGGTCTCGTGGAGGTCGGCCCCGTCCTCGTCCCCGATCAGGACGCACAGGCGATAGTCGCCCGACGGAATGTCTCGGATCTGCGCCTCGGCGCCGATCCGCTCCGTCCCGTCCTCGTCGTGCCACACCGCCCTCGTCCAGGCCGTGTTCGCCTCGCCCTCCAGGATCAGGAAGGCCGGCCCGCGCCGCGTCCCGGCCGGAGGCGCCACCGCCATGCGGGTGAGGCCGCCCTGGCGCGCCACCGGCACGCCCTCGATCACCTGCAACCCATGGCCCGCGAGGCGGGCGGGCGCCGCGCTGCGGCGCAACGCGCCCTCCGGCACCGGCAGGCCGCCCCGCCACGGCGTGACTGGCCCGAGCGCCGGCAGGCCCGGGGCGACGAAATGCACGATGTCGCGGGCGACCGCGACATGGTCGCCGTAGACCTGGAGGAGGTCGATCGCGTGCGGCCCCCCCGGCAGGTCCGCGATGCGCAGATGGGCGGCGAAGCCCGCCTGCTCGGCCCGGCCGGTGGCGAACCGGCCGGCCAGCTCGGGGCGGCGCTCGGGGAGGGCGGTGACGTAGCGCGCGGCGCTCTCCGAGCGCAGCCGCAGCCAGGTCCGGGCCGGCCGGCCGGCCTTCGGCCGCCAGATCCAGCCGCGCAGCGCGACGCTGTCGCAGGCGGCATAGGCGCCGATCCGGCCGGGGAGACGCTGGCCGTCGACGACAAGGTCGGCGATCTCCCAGGACAGGCCGGGCTCGCCCGGTGCCAGCACCCGCTCAGGCAGTGCGGCGACGGCCGGCGGCAGCGCGTCGGTGATCGCGCTTGTCTCCTCCGCCCCGTCCCAGACGATCGCCGGACTGGTCCAGTCCGGGTGGTTGAGGCGGAAGCCGAGATCGACGGCCGAGAGGGTGAAGGGAGCGGAGGGCTCGCCCGGCGCGGCATGGGGCGCGGGGCGGGCGGCGATCAGATCGCGGTAGAGCGCCGTCATCTGCGCGGCATGCCCGGCCACGGTCGGGAAGGTCTTGTGGGCGATCGCGGCGCGCAAGGTGGCGACGAGGCCGGGATCGTGGCTCAGCCGCCGCAGGGCCTGGCGGACGGCCCCCGATTCGCCGGGCGGGACCTTGAGGCCGTCGACGCCCTCGGTGACCCGCTCCCCCGGCGCTCCGAGCGCGGTGACGATCGGGATCAGCCCGGCCCGCCACGCCTCGGTGAGCGAGATCATGTAGGTCTCGGGCCAGAGCGAGAGGTGGAGCGACACGTCGCAGCCGGCGAGCAGGGCCGGTACCTCCTCGCGGGCATAGCCGCCGCGCAGGGTCAGCCGCTCCCCCGCCTGCGCCTCGAAGGCGACGACGAGGTAGGTCTCGATGTAGCCGAACACCTCGAAGACGAAGCCCTCGCCCTCCGTGGTCTGCACGAGTTCGAGCAGGGTCCGAGCGCCCTTGTGATCGACGACGTTGCCCAGCACCGCGACCCGCAGCGGCCTGCGGGCGATGGGCGCGCGAGGCTCGGACGGAACGGGCTCCGGGGGCGGGAGGCCGGACGGCTCCGCATCCACCATCTCGATCACCGCGACCCGGGCCGCCGCTTCGGGATAGAACGCCCGGACATACTCCGCAGTGGCCGGCCTGCTGGTCACGACGGCGTCGACGCTGCCGAGCATCCGCGCCACGAACCCGTCGCGGCGGGCCTTGGCGCCGGCCGGCAGGCCGCCCGTGCTGGCGAGGCAGCCGTCGCATTGCCCCTCGCCGCGATGCACCACGTCGCAGAACCGGCCGTGCTGGTTCATCAGGGTGTAGCGGTGGCAGACGAGGAAGAAGTCGTGCAGCTGCGCCACCACCGGCACGCCATGGGCCCGGGCGATCGCCGGCAAGCTCAAGGGCAGGCCGAGCAGGTGGTGGACATGGACGAGGTCGATCCGGCGCTCGACCAGGATGCGCTCGAACGCGGCCTCGATCTCGGGGCTGGCGAGCAGCGTCCCGGCCGGCGGGATCGGGAAGGCGTCCGATGTCCCGCCCTCGTCGAGGCGCATGACCCACGATTCCTCCTCGAAGGAGGGGTAGAGGAACAGGGGCTCGACCCCGTCGAGGGCGCCGGCCAGCTGCTCCTGGTAGAATTCCACCCCGCCCCCCTGGCGCCGCCCGGCGCGGTTATGGGCGACGAAGAGGATGCGGGGTTTGAGCGCCGCCTGTGGACATCCACCCGGGTCGCCGGCCCCCTGCCGCTCGATGACCGCCCGCACGATCACGTCGACCCGATGGTCGTAGAGGTGCTCGGCGAGGGTGCGGGCCCGGGCCCGCTCGGCCATGGCGATGCGCTCTCGCGGCGCGGCCAGCATCGCGGCGATCGTTCGGACGGCGTCGTCCTCCGCGCAGGCGCGGATCTCGTGGTCGGGCGCGTAATAGGTGAAGGTCTCGGGGTCCGAGCCGACCACGAGCTGCGCCCCGCCGGCAAGCGCCACCTCGAACAGCCGCGGCGGCGGCGTCGTGCCCGACGCTGTCTCGTCCGCCCCCGCGGTGAAGACCCGCGGCAGGGTCAGCACCACCCGGCTGGCCTGGGCGAAGCGGGCGAAATCCTCGTTGCCGCAGCGCCAGTCGACGATGAGGTCGTCGCGCACCAATACGGGTTGCGGCAGGTAGGCGTTCGCCGGCAGCGCGATCTTGACCTTTAGGTCGCGGGGAAACGCCGACAGGATCCGGTTGAGCGTCGCGACCCGGTTCGGCCAGGCCGTCCCGACGAAGAGAAGATCATAGCGGTAATCGGCATCGTCGGGCCGGACGGGGAGATCCTGGAACAGGGTCGTGGCCGCGAGCGGCAGGTGCCGGGCGCCGGCGCGATAGCGGGGAAGCGAGCCGCGATCGTTGGTGAAGACGAGGTCGAAGCAGCCCGAGAGCCGGGCATTCGCGGCGCTCAGGTAGGGGTCCTCGGTGGTCCAGAGCGCGCTGGTGCCGGCGAGCGCGCAGAGGCGGCGCAGGAGGGCGTGATGGCGGCTCGCCCCGCCGAGGGCCAGGACGAGGTCGAAGCGCGCGCCCTGCGCCAGCGCCACCGCGTCGGCATGGCTGGCCTGGACGACGCGGCCGACGGCGGGGTGGCGCCGCAGGGCGTCGGCGACCGCGAGCGTGATGTAGGCGTTGCTGGTCCTCGGCTCGGTGTCGAGCAGGAGCACCGAGAGCGGCGCGGAAGGAGGCATGGCGGTTCCGGTCACGCGGCCATCACCGCCAGGATGGTCTCGGCGCGGTGGCGGTAGGTATGGGCGCCGAGCGCGCGGGCGCGGGCACGCTCGGCCATCGCCGCGAAGGCGGCGGGCTCGCGGCGGGCGCGGGCGATGGCCTCCGCGATCTCCCGGACGTCGTCGAAGAGCAGGATCTCGCGGCCCTCGTCGAAGTAATCCAGGATCTCGAGGCCGGCGGCGAAGCAGAGCTGCGGCGCGCCGGCCAAGGCCGCCTCGAAGACCCGCGGCCCCGGGGTCGATCCGGGCAGCCGGAAGCGCCGGTTGGCGATGTCGAGGTCGCGGCCGATTGCCAGGGTGAGGCGCGAGGCGCTCGCCCGGTCGGCCATCGCGGCGGGCGCCAGCCGGATGTTCTCGGCGAAGGACAGGGCGGCCGGCCAGCCGGCGCCGCGCACCTCGACGCGGTATCCCGACAGGCTCGCCTGCGCCCGCTCCAGCAGCGCGATCCGGTTGGGAAAGGCGGCTCCGCAGAAGAACAGGTCGAGGGGACGGTCGGCCATCGGCCGCACCGGCCGGTCATGCGTCCGGCGGCAGGCGGCCAGCGGCAGGTGCGAGACGCTCGCGTGCCGGTAATGCGGCAGGGTCCAGCGGTCGTTGGTGAAGACGTGGTCGGCCAGCGCCTCGGCCTTGGGCCCGTAATCGAACTCGTAGGGGTCGTCGTGGAGCCAGAAGGCGAGGCGCGCGCCCGACCGCCGGGCGCTGCGCGCCAGCGCGCGCAGGGGCGCGGCATCCACCGCGACGCTGCCGAGTGCCACGACGAGGCTCGGACGGAAGCCCGTCACGGCCTCGTCGGCGAGTTCCAACGGGCTCGCCCGCACGGCAGAGTCGCCGAGCACCTCGGCGAAGCCATCGCGGAGGGCGTTGCGGATCGCGACGTTGTGGTTGACCGCATCCGGGCTCGTGCTCGCCACCAGGACCTTCGCGGAAGACGAGCCTTTGAGGAGCATGCGGACCGGGATGGTGGCGAGGCTGGGAGGCGCGGACGCGGGATCGACCGATGCCGAACACGCAAAAGCCGCCGAGATCAAGACCCACCATCACGCTCGCGATGATGCACACTCATGATCATGGCCGTCGATCGGCGTGGCTGGCGCCTGGGATTGGCGGCCCGTTCATCCGGCGGGGCATGGTCGCGGCGGGCAGCGACGGCGCAGGCCGTATCGGGACCAGTCAGAACGACGGCCAGGCCAGTTCCATAATGTTGCTTATGCGAATCACTGGGCTTCACGATGCCGGTGCCCAGGGCGGACCGGCCTGCCTTCTCGGCCCGGGCCGAGGCCGAACCGGCCCGCGGCGGCTCCGAGGCCGGTGTCATAGGGCGGCGATCAGGGTCCTGGCCTTGGTGGCGACCTGGTCGGGCGTGTCGCCGGGCTTGTAGAGCGAGGAGCCGCAGCCATAGCCGCTGGCGCCGGCCTCGCGCCAGGCCGGCAGGCTGCGGGCATCGACGCCGCCGACGGGCAGCAGCGGCGTGCCCTTGGGCAGAACCGCCCGCAGAGCCTTCACCATCGGGGGGCCCCCGGCCTCGGCCGGGAACAGCTTCAGGGCGTCGGCGCCGGCATCGAGCAGGCCGAACGCCTCGGCCGGAGTCAGGAAGCCCGGCATCGCCACCATGCCGCGGGCCTTGGCGGCGCGCACCAGGGCCGGATCGGCGTGGGGCGTCACCAGCAGGCGCCCGCCGACCGCCGCCACCGCCTCGACCTCCGCCTCGCGGCGGAAGGTGCCAGCGCCCACGAGGGCCCGGTCGCCGAGGCGGGCCGCCAGACGGCGCACGCTCTCGACCGGCTCGGGCGAGTTCAGCGGCACTTCGAGGATCACGACGCCTTCGGCCACCAGTGCCTCGCCGATCGCCTCGACCTCGTCGGGACGCACGCCGCGCAGGATCGCCACCAGGGGACAGCGCGCGAGCCAGCCCGTCACGTCCATGCGGTTCTCTCCCCGATCAGCGCCAGCCCGCGGGCGGCGGAATCCGGATCGCCAGCCACCGCCTCGCCGCCCTTGAGAGCGATCGCCCGGCCGTAGAGCGCCATCAGCGGACCGGAGCCTACGAGGCGGACCCGGGCCGGCTCGGCCATGGCGGAGGCCACGTCGTGCCCGATCAGCAGGCCCGACAGGTAGCTCGCCGCATCCTCCGGCGCCAGCCGGCCGAACAGCCCGAGGGTGCGGGTGCCGAACAGGTGATGGAGCAGCCCGCCATCCTCCGCCGCGCGGGCGACGCCCGCCTCGAAAGCCGGCCCCGGCTCCGCCGTTCCGGTCATCATCCGGCCGAGAATCGTGTGCCCGCTCAGGGCCGCGAACGCCTCGCCGGTCATGCTGGTGGTGAAGCCGGCGATGCGGCCGCCGACGACCCGCACCCACTTGGCATGGCTGCCCGGCAGGCAGATCAGCGCGTCCTCGTGCCCCTCCGCGAGGGCGCCGAAGACCTGGACCTCCTCGCCGCGCATCACCTCAGGGATGCAAGCCGCATCCTCGGCGCTCAGGCCCGGCACCAGCCGCACAGCGGCCTCCGCGAAGGCCACCGGCACGACGGAGCGGGCCAGGTCGTCGAGCCCCGCCGGACAGGCGAGGTACGGCGCTTCCTGCCAGCCCTGGCGGCTGCCGACCATGCCGGAGAGCAGCACCCGGGCCTCGCCCTCGGCCAGCCAATGGCCGACCATCTCGGCGAGGGCCGCCGGAAAACCGCCCTCGGGCACCCGCAGGATGCCACCCGCGCCCTCGCGCCGGGCCAGAATGGCCCCGTCCGGTGCGAGCCGGTAGGCACGGGCGCTGCTCGTTCCCCAATCCACCGCGATCATGCCGGGTGCTGTGCCCCAGAGGCGACCCGAGCGCAACCGGCTCCTCGCAACCGCCCCGCCGCGGGCTGCGACGCTTGACGCCGGTTCCGGCCCCTCCTATCCAGACGAAAAGGTTGCAATTGAAACCAATCGACGGGGCAGGAAGGGGTCGTCGCCATGATCGTATCGGCCATGAACCGTGCGGTGCTCGGGATGTGCCCCGCCGCCGCGTCCCGCCTCGATGATGGGTTCGACGGGCCTCAGCAGATTTCGCCGAAGCGGTCACCGGCTCGGCGGCAAAAATCTGCGATCAAACAAGAACCCAAGCGGATGAAGCGTGGGCCCGCCAACGCAGGTCCGATGACGCCCGCGGGACATGGCGGGCCGATCCGGCCGGAGGCGCGGTGATGGCGAGCATCGACGGAACGGACCTCGACCGGACGCACGACGTGGCGGCCCGCTCCTGCGTGCCGGGGGCCGACGGACATCCCGACTTCCCGATCCAGAACCTGCCGCTCGGGCTGTTCTCGGTCGGCGACGGCGCCCGGCGGGCCGGCGTCGCGATCGGCGACCGGATCCTCGATCTCGCGGCGGCGCAGGCGGCGGGCCTCCTCACGGGCGAGGCGGCGCGGGCGGTGGCGGCGGCGGAATCCGGCACTCTCAACGGGTTGCTCGCCCTCGGCGCCGGGCCGCGCCGGGCCCTGCGGCACCAGCTCTTCGACCTCCTGCGGGCCGAGAGCCCGGATCGCGACCGGGTGTCCCCGCTGCTGCACGAGGCTGCCGCCTGCACCCTGCACCTCCCGGCGCGGATCGGCGACTACACCGACTTCTTCGTCGGCATCCACCACGCCACCAACACCGGCCGCCTCTTCCGGCCCGACCAGCCGCTCCTGCCCAACTACAAGCACTTGCCGGTCGGCTATCACGGCCGGGCCTCGTCGATCCGGCCTTCCGGCACGCCGGTGCGCCGGCCGCACGGCCAGGCAAAGCCGCCGCATCTCGACGCGCCAGTCTTCGGCCCGTCGCGCCGGCTCGATTACGAGCTGGAGCTGGGGGTGTGGATCGGGCCCGGGAACGATCTCGGGACCCCGGTCCCGATCGCCGAGGCCGCCGGGCAGGTCGCGGGCTTCTGCCTGCTCAACGACTGGTCGGCCCGGGACATCCAGGGCTGGGAGTACCAGCCCCTCGGGCCGTTCCTGGCCAAGAGCTTCGCCACCACGATCTCGCCGTGGATCGTCACGCCCGAGGCGCTGGCGCCGTTCCGCATCCCGCAGGCGGCACGGCCCGCGGGCGATCCCACTCCCCTGCCCCATCTCCTCGACCCGGCCGATCAGGCCGGCGGCGCGCTCGACCTCGACCTCGTGATCTGGCTCTCGACCGCCGCCTCCCGGGCGGCCGGGCTTCCGCCGGAGCGGATCGCGCGCTCCAATGCCCGCCATATGTACTGGACGGTGGCGCAGATGGTGGCCCACCACACCAGCGGCGGCTGCGACTTGCGCCCGGGCGACCTCTTGGGCACCGGCACGCTGTCGGGCCCGGAGCGGGAGGCGTGCGGTAGCCTGCTCGAGACCACCGAGGGCGGCAAGGCGCCGATCGGCCTCGCCACCGGCGAGGAGCGCCGCTTCCTGGAGGATGGCGACGAGGTGATCCTGACGGCGCGGGGCCAGCGTGAGGGTTTCGCGCCGATCGGCTTCGGGCCCTGCCGGGCCGTGGTCCTGCCCGCCTGATGACCTGGCACCCGGTCGCCGATCTCGCCGCGTTCGACGCCAGCCCGGTGCTGGCCCGCGAGGCCGGCGGCGTCGCCGTCGCGCTCTATCGCGTCGACGGCGCGGTCTACGCCACGCAAGAGCTTTGCACCCATGCGGGCGTGTCCCTCGCCGGAGGCGAGGTGGTCGAGGGCTACATCGAGTGCCCGGCGCATTACGGCCTGTTCGAGATCGCCACCGGCCGGGCCCAGGGCGGGCCGGTCTGCCGCGACCTCGCAGTCTATCCGGTGCGGATCGAGGCCGGCCGGGTCTGGGTGGCGGTCGGGCCGGAGGGGTGACCCGGTCAGCGGGCCTCCGCGAAGCGCGTTCCGTCCCAGGTCAGCGTCGTCCGGCAGGGGCCGGCCTCGGTCTTGCCGCAGGCCCTGCCCTGCCGGCTCAGCAGGATGGCGGGCCTGCCGTTCGCCGTCCCGAAGCGCAGTTCGCGGACGGTCCCGCCGAACACCTTGACGTAGCCGGTCCGTCCCTTCGAGACATAGACCTCCATCCGGCATCCCGCCCCATTGCAGTAGCGGCCGGCCAGGGTGCCGCACTTGTAGCCGCCGTAATCCAGGATGAAGTCCATCACGCCGTCGCCGTTCAGGTCCTTGCGCGCGATGAATTGCGGCACGAACGCCGTCTTCTTCAGCGTGCAGTCGCGGACATCGCCGTCAATCTCGGCCCTGAGCTGGCGCGGCAGCTCCTGGGCCCAGGCATCCTGATGCGACCACAGAACAGCCGAGACCAGCGCCGCCGCCAGGACAGCGTGGCGAGTGAGGATGGCGCGCAACGAATGTCTCCGGCAAGATTCGGCGGAACAGAGCCGGGACCGTGAACCCGGCTCGTCTCACGCACGTCTCGGACGGCGACTCGTTCGATGATTCGCCCCGATGCCGGGATCTGGCCGCAGCACGGCGCCCCCGTCAACACTGTGACGCAGCGTAAAAGCGGATGGCGCCCGCGCCGATGCGCCACCGGTCCGACGTCTACCGGTCGCCCGCCAGCCCCTGCCCGCTCGCCGCCCCCGCCAGTGCCAGGATCGCCCGGTTGAGCGGCACGGCGATCCCGTGGCGCTCGGCCGCCGCCACGACGGCGCCGGTCAGATGGGCATGCTCCAGCGGCCGGCCGGCGAGGCGGTCGTAGAGCATCGAACTGCCGCCATCGCCGCTGATGCGCCGATAGCTGTCGAGGACGCGGGTGGCGTCCTCCCCGGTCAGCCGGGCGCCCTCGGCGTTGGCGACCCGGATCACCTCGTCCATCAGCCCGCGGGCGAGATCCTGGATCGCCGGATCGTTGAAGACCACGATGCGCCGCAGGGTGAGCGCCGTGATCGGGTTGACGACCGCGTTGCTGAGAAGCTTGCGCCAGGCGACCGTGACGAAATCCGCTTCCTGCGTGATCTCGAACGGCGTGCCGGCAAACAGCGCCGCGAAGGCGGCCCCGTCGCCCCCCGCCGGCACGCTCATCCGCGTCGCGCCGTGATGGGTGATGCGGCCCGGCGCCGTGCGCTCGACCGAGCAGTAGATGATCGCCGGCAGCACCGCGACCTCCGCCGGCAGGTGAGGCCGCGCCCGCTCCGCCTGGCCGACGCCGTTCTGGATCACCACCACCCGGGTGGTCGGCCCCACCAGGGTGCGGAACCACGGCTCCGCGCTTGCCGTGTCCTGCGCCTTGGTGGTCACCAGCACCCAGTCGATCGGGCCGACCTTGGCCGGATCGGCGACGACGCGCACGGGGACTTCGCGCTCGCCCGAGGCATCGGTGATGACGAGCCGGTCGAAGGGCGTGCGAACGCATAAAGTCACGTCGCGCCCCACTCGCTCCAGCGCCCCGGCCAGGTAGCCGCCGATCCCGCCGCTCCCGATCACCGCGACGCTGCCCGCCTGCCTGGTGCTGTCCGCCATCGTTCCGCTCGCTCTCGCACGATCCCGGCCGGACCATAGGGCGCCGCCCTTGCTCGGGGAAGGCCGGGGCGATGCGGGTGGGGCCTGCATCCGCCGCGCCATCAGCAACGGGCCCACCTTGCCCGCCACGGCACGGGATCTAGCTTCCCGACCGTCGCGCCCGTTGGCCAGGAGAAGCCCATGACGTCGCACGTCCCGGTGGAGGGGCATGCCGCCTCCGGCAGCAAACCGACCCCGCCCGCGACACTGGTCATCTTCGGCGCCGGCGGCGACCTGACCAAGCGCCTGCTGATGCCGGCGCTCTACAACCTCGCGGGCAGCCACCTCCTCGACGACACGACCACGATCTGGGGCGTCGACCATGGCGACGGCTCGGACGAGACCTGGCGACGCAGCCTCTCCGACACGATGGAGTCGTTCACGAAAGACGAGACGGCGGAGTTCCACGCGCAGCACATCGATCCGACGGCCTGGGGCTTCGTGCGGGACCGGCTGCACTATCTCAAGGGCGACTTCCTGGCGCCCGAGACCTACCACGCCATCGCTGAAACAATTTCCGGCAACGCGGTGTTCTACCTCGCGGTGGCGGCGCGGTTCTTCGCGCCGATCGTCGAGCATCTGGGCCAGGCCGGCCTGCTGACGCAGTCCGACGACGCTTTCCGCCGGGTGGTGATCGAGAAGCCGTTCGGCAGCGACCTCGCTTCGGCGCAGGCGCTGAACAAGCGGCTTCTGGCTGTCGCCGACGAATCGCAGCTCTACCGGATCGACCATTTCCTGGGGAAGGAGACGGTGCAGAGCATCCTGGCGATCCGCTTTGCCAACGGGATGTTCGAGCCGATCTGGCGGCGCGATTTCGTCGACCACGTCCAGATCACCGCCGCCGAAACGATCGGTGTCGAGGAGCGCGGCGCCTTCTACGAGCCGACCGGGGCGCTGCGGGACATGGTGCCCAACCACCTGTTCCAGCTCCTCTGCATGACCGCGATGGAGCCGCCGGTCTCCTTCGATGCCGAGGCGGTGCGGACCGAGAAGGCCAAGCTCGTCCAGGCATTGCGCCCGGTCCAGCCGCAGGAGGCGGTGCGCGGCCAGTACCGGGCCGGCACCGAGCAGGGGCGCGCCGTACCGTCCTACCGGGACGAGCCGCATGTCGCCGAGGAGAGCCGCACCGAGACCTATGCGGCGTTGAAGCTCACCATCGACAACTGGCGCTGGGGCGGCGTGCCGTTCTATCTCCGCACCGGCAAGCGGATGATCGGGCGGCGCACCGAGATCGCGGTTCATTTCAAGCCGGCGCCCTACCGGCTGTTCCGCGATACCCCGGTCGACCAGATCGCCCCCAACATCCTGCGGATCATGGTCGATCCGGTCCAGGGGATGAGCACCGAATTCAACGCCAAGGTGCCGGGCCCGTCGATGCGCCTCGGCGCCGTGCGCTCGACCTTCCGCGAGGGCGATTTCTTCGCCCAGGAGCCGAATGTCGGCTACGAGACCCTGCTCTACGATTGCCTCCGCGGCGACGCCACGCTGTTCCAGCGCGCCGACACCATCGAGGCGTCCTGGGCCGTCGTCGATCCGCTGGTCAGGGCCTGGGGCGCGGGCGGCGAGCCGGAGCCTTACGGTGCCGGCAGTGCCGGCCCGAACGCCGCCGACGACCTGCTCGCCCGCGACGGCCGGCGCTGGCTCCCCCTGGACGGCGAGTAGACCGTGGACGATGCGCGTGAATGGATCGAGGCGGACGGGCTCGGCGGCTTCGCCTCCGGCCCGGTCGCAGGGCCGCGAACCCGGCGCTCTCACGCCCTGCTGCTGACCGCGACGACCCCGCCCATGGGCCGCGTGGTGCTGGTCAACGGGGTCGAGGCGGAGGTGGCGACGGCGAGCGGGACCGTCCCGCTCTCGACGCAGCGTTATGCGCCCGACGTGATCCACCCGGACGGGTGGCGCCACATCGCGGCATTCACCCTCAGCCCCTGGCCGCGCTGGACCTATCGCCTGCCGGATGGCGGCACGATCGCCCACGAGGTGCTGGTCGAGCCCGATTCCGGCGAGACCCTGCTGCGCTGGCAGCGGCTGACCGGTGCCGGCTCCTGCCTCCTCACCGTGCGGCCGCTTCTGTCGGGGCGCGACGACCACGCCCTGCACCATGAGAACGCGGCCTTCGCCTTCGCGGCGACCGCGCGGGGCGGCAACGTCGTCTGGCGCCCCTATCCCGACATGCCGGCCATCGCCGCGCTCACCAACGGGACCTACGCGCACGGACCCGAGTGGTATCGCCACTTCCTCTACACGGCGGAGCGCGAGCGCGGCCTCGACGACACCGAAGACCTGGCGAGCCCGGGCCGCTTCACCTTCGATCTCGCCGCCGGTCCGGCGGTGATGATCCTGCGCAGCGGCGATGGCGTCGCCGTGCGGGCGGCGGCTCATGCCGAGCGGCTTGTGACGGGCGAGCGGGCGCGCCGCGAGGCTGTCTCGCCGCTGGCGCTCGCAGCCGGCGCCTACCTGGTCGACCGGCCGGGCGGGCGCACCCTGGTGGCGGGGTTTCCCTGGTTCACCGATTCGGGCCGCGACACCTTCATCGCGCTGCGTGGCCTCCTCGTCGCCACCGGCGCCCTGGCGCAGGCCCGCGCGATCCTGCTCGCCTGGGCCGGCGCGGTGAGCGAGGGCATGATGCCGAACCGCTTCCCCGACCGGGGCGAGGCGCCGGACTACAACGCCGTCGACGCCTCGCTCTGGTACCCGGTGGCGGTCCACGAGGTGCTCGCTGCCCATGCCGCCGCCGGGCGGCCGGTCCCGGAGGCGGAGGCCGCCCGGCTGGCGGATACCTGCGCGACGATTCTCGACGGCTACGCCGCCGGCACCCGCTACGGCATCAAGGCCGATGCGGATGGTCTCCTGCGCGCCGGCGTGCCGGGCGTGCCGCTCACCTGGATGGACGCCAAGGTCGGCGACCGGGTCGTCACGCCCCGGATCGGCAAGCCGGTCGAGGTCCAGGCCCTCTGGATCAATGCCCTGCGGATCGGGTCCACCCGCTGGTCGCCGCGCTGGCGCGAGCTGGAGCGGCGGGCCTCCGCCAGCTTCGCACGGTTCGTCTCCCCCTCCGGCACCCTCTACGACGTGATCGATGCCGACCACGTGCCCGGGGCGGTCGATGCCAGGATGCGGCCGAACCAGATCCTGGCGGTCGGCGGGCTGCCCTTCCCGCTCCTCACCGGCGCGCCGGCCCGGGCGGTGGTGGAGGCGGTCGAGGCGCGGCTCCTCACGCCGCTGGGCTTACGCTCCCTCGATCCCGCCGATCCGGATTATCGCGGCACCTGTGCGGGCGGAGTGGCGGAGCGGGACGGCGCCTGCCATCAGGGCCCGGTCTGGCCCTGGCTGATCGGTCCCTTCGTCGCGGCGTGGCTGGCCGTTCGCGGCTGTTCGCCAAAGGCGAAGGCCGAGGCGCGGGCCCGCTTCCTGCCGCCGCTCTGCGCCCATCTGGAGCAGGCCGGCCTCGGCCACGTCTCGGAAATCGCCGACGGCGATCCGCCCCACCGCCCCGGCGGCTGCCCGTTCCAGGGCCGGTCCCTCGGCGAGCTGATCCGCCTGCGGCGGATGCTCGACATCGATCCGGTGTGAGACAAAATCCGGAAGAGCCTGTCCGAATTTCCTATCATGAGCCTGCGCGGCGCCGGGTCTCGTCACGAAGGACCACGGCACACGACAGGAGCATGACGGCTGAAGGGATGGGCCCTCCCACTCGCCACCTCATCCTGGGGTGTGAGGGTGAGGGTGGGAGGGGGCTGAACACCCGACAGACCGTCCTGGCATGGACCGTGGCGGAGGGCAGTCCTCTCGGCGTCAGCGCTTCTTCCCTGGGCGCCGGAACACCCCGACGATCTCGACATGCGGCGAGTGCCGGAACTGGTCCACCGGGGTCACCGCCTCCAGCCGGTAGCCGCCCTGCGCCAGCAGGGCCGCGTCGCGGGCGAAGCTGCCGGCGTCGCAGGAGACGCCGACGACCACCGGCACCTTCGATTCGGCGATCCGGGCGCTCTGCGCCTCGGCGCCGGCGCGGGGCGGGTCGAACACCACGGCGTCATGACGGTCGAGTTCGGGGGCCAGGAGCGGGCGGCGGAACAGGTCGCGACGCTCCGTCGTGACGGTGCGCAGGCCCGGCGTCTCGCGAAAGGCACGGTCGAGGGCGGTGAGCGCCCCGGCCTCGCCCTCGACGGCGTGCACCGTATGGGCCTCAGCCAGCGCCAGCGAGAAAGCGCCCGCGCCGGAGAAGAGATCCAGGACCCGCTTGGCCTTGCCGACGCCCTCGACGACGAGGCGCGCGAGCGTCGCTTCGCCCACCGCCGTCGCCTGGAGGAACCCGCCCGAGGGCGGCACCAGACGGGAGCGGCCGGCCGGGATCTCGGGCGGGCGGCGCACGATCAGCACCTCGCCATGGAGGGAGATCCGGGCGAGGTCGAGGTCGCCGGCAAGCAGCACCAGGGCCTGGCGCGCCCGCTCGGAGGCCGGCCCGTGGCCGCGGATATCGACGTCGAGGCCGCCGGTCGTGGCCGTCACCTGCACGTCGAGGGGTTTGCCGCCGCCGCCGCCGAGAGGACGGCTGACCGCCCGGGCGATCTCGGGGGCGCGGTGCAGGGCCGGCTCGGTGACCGGGCAATGGTCGATCGCCACCAGGGCGTGGCTGCGCGCCGCCATGAACCCGGCCTGCGGCCCGCCCTCCCCCGCGCGCACGTGCAGGGTGATGCGGCGGCGGCCCGTGCCGTGGGCATCGACGAGGGGCGCCACCGGCGCCTCGATGCCCGCCCGCGCCAACGCCCCGACGACGAGGTCGCGCTTCCACGCGGCATAGGGTGCCGGCGCGAGGTGCTGAATCGCGCAGCCGCCGCACGTGCCGAAAGACGGGCAGAACGGCGCGATCCGATCGGCCGACGGCGTCAGGACGGCGTCGAGCCGGGCGCGGGGCGGCCGGGTCCCCTCCTCAGGCGCGGCCCGCACCGTCTCGCCCGGCAGGGCACCGGGCACCACCACGCCGTCGGGCGTGACCCCGTCGCCGCGCAGGCCGAGGCGGGCGATCTCCATCACGTCGCTCATCGTCCAAGCCCTCGCACCGCGCCGATCAGGAATTCCCGGTTGCCGTCGCCGCCCTCGACCGGCGACGGGATCAGGCCGCGGACCGTGAAGCCCAGCGCGACGACGAGATCCCGAATCCGCTCGCAGACCGTTTCCTGCACCGCTTCGTCGCGGACCAGGCCGCCGCGGCCGACATGCGCGCGCCCGGCCTCGAATTGCGGCTTGATCAGCGCCACCAGGGCAGCGTCGGGCGCCAGGAGCGGGACCACGGGCGGAAGGACCAGCCGCAGGGAAATGAAGCTCACGTCGATCACCAGGAGGGAGGGCGGCTCGGGGAAGGGAGTGAGGAAGCGGGCGTCGGTCGCCTCGAGTGCGGCGACGCGGGGATCGGCCGCGAGGCTCGGATGGAGCTGGAAGCGGCCGACATCGACGGCATGGACGAAGCCCGCGTCGCGGCGCAGCAGCACGTCGGTGAAGCCGCCGGTCGAGGCGCCGAGATCGAGGCAGGTCCGGCCCGCCGGATCGATCGCGAAGGCATCGAGAGCGGCGGCGAGCTTGAGGCCGCCGCGGGACACGTAGGGATGCGGTGCCTCGGCGACGATGGCGGCGCCCCGGGCGATCAGGTCGGAGGCCCGGCGCACCACGACGCCGTCGGCCCGCACCAATCCGGCCTCGATCGCGGCTTGCGCCCGCGCCCGGCTCTCGAAATGGCCCGCCTCCACCAGGAGGCGGTCGGCCCGCTGCCGATCGCCCGTCGTCATCACCCTCGATCCTTGGTCGTCTTTCACCGCTTCGCACTCGCCGGGCCGTCCCCGGCGGCGCGACATGCCCTAGCTACATGGCGACACCGGAGGAGAGTGGTCCCGATGAGACACATCATACTCGCGAGCGCCGTGAGC
Source organism: Methylobacterium aquaticum (assembly GCF_001043915.1). Lineage (GTDB taxonomy): Bacteria > Pseudomonadota > Alphaproteobacteria > Rhizobiales > Beijerinckiaceae > Methylobacterium > Methylobacterium aquaticum. The sequence goes on from NZ_LABX01000285.1 coordinate 21,931, forward strand.
CTTGGACTTGCCGCCCCCGCGCTGGCGCAGGACAAGCCGGCCCCGGACAGCGCGGCCGCGCCGGCGACCTACGACGCTCCCATCATCAATGCGAAGGGGGAAACGATCGGCAAGATCGCGCTCCGGGACGGCGCCAACACCCTGGTGATGCGGGTGACGATCCAGCCCGGCGGCCTGCCGCCCGGCTGGCACGGCATCCACTTCCATGCGGTGGGCAGCTGCGCCGACACCGACAAGTTCCAGGAGTCGAAGGCGCACGTCAATCACGACAATGCCAAGCACGGCCTCCTGAACCCGGATGGCCCGGACGAGGGCGATCTGCCGAACGTCTACGCCCAGGCCGACGGCTCGGTGAATGCCGAGGTGTCGAGCGAGACGCCGCTCACCGGCGAGGGCGGCCTGAAGGACAATGACGGCTCGGCGCTGATCATCCACGCCAACGAGGACGACCATACCACGCAGCCGATCGGCAATGCGGGGGCCCGCATCGCCTGCGCGGTCATCAAGTAACCCAGACGGGCCGCGCCTCGGGCGCGGCCCGACCCTCGCTTCAGCGCTGGCGGCGGGCGACGCTGACGACGTTGCCGGCCGACAGGTTCTCCGAGCGCGCCGGCAAGGTCGCCTCGACGACCTTGACGATCGAGGCGGCGTCGAGGCCCGCTTGCGCGTACATCCGCTCCGGCGTGTCGTGGTCCTGGTAGGTATCCGGCAGCGTCAGCGTCCGCACCCGGACCTTGCCCTCGTCCAGCGCGCCCCGCGCCGACAGGAGATGCAGCACCATCGCCCCG
>NZ_LABX01000286.1 GCF_001043915.1 Methylobacterium aquaticum
CGACGCGCCGCGCCGCCGCCGCGACGGAACCCTCGTCCGTCACGTCGACGGGCAGGGATTGCACGCAGGGCCCTGGCTGCGGCGCGGCCGAGGGTGACGAGGCTGAGCGCGACAAGGCGAAGACGGTGTCGTGCGCCCCGCCCGCGGCGAGCGCCGCGACGAGGGCGCGGCCGATTCCGCCCGAGGCGCCGACGACGACCGCGCTCGTCATGCGGGCCGCTCGCGGTCGGCCTTCAGCGGATGGCGCAAACCTAAGCAGGCTTGCGTTGGCAGGCCACCGCTTCGCCCGCTTAGGTTCTTGTTTTGTCGCAGATTTTTATCGCCGAACCGGTGACCACTTCGGCGAAATCTGCTTAGCCGCCGGTTCTGCGACACCGATCCGCGACATGCCAGGACACGCGGCGGACGGTGCGTTGGCGGGGCACCGCAAGTCTGCCGAGGGAGGTCTCTGGAACGGCGCATCCTGGGATCCGGGCAGGCCCGCGCACGACCGCCCGGGCCGTGCAGGAACCGCGTCCCGCCCGCACGGGTTCCGCCGGCGTCAGGGGCCGGCCGGCCCGAAGACCGGCGCTCAGCCCCGGTCGCCGGGCCGGGGCGCAGCCCGCAGGGTCACGCGCGTCATCTCGGAGGGCCGGCCGAGCCGGAGGGCGAAGCCCGGCCAGATCCCGGTGCCGTTGCCGACGTAAAGCGTCATGCGGTGGAGGCCCAAGCCGGGGAGGTCCATGCCGGGGACCTCGTAGCGGCCCGACACGAAGCCGTCATTGCCCCGCGCCACCAGCCGGTCGAGGCCGAGAATCATGCCGCCATGGGTATGGCCGGAGAGCTGGAGCGCGACGCCCCGGGCCGCCGCCCGCGCCGCCCCCCGCGGCTGGTGGTCGAGGAGCAGGACCGGCGCGCCGGGCGGGGCGCCGTCGAGCGCCGCCGCGAGGTCGGGGCCGGCCTCGCCGGAGGCCGGGGCCGAGGCGTCGGTGACGCCGGCGAGCACCAGGCGGGCGTCGCCGCGGGTCAGCACGGTATGGGCGTTCGGCAGCATCCCGAGGCCGAGGCCGGCGAGGTGGCGCATCCAGGCCGGGTAATCGAAGAAGTATTCGTGGTTGCCGGGGATCGCCCACACCCCGTCCGGCGCCCGCAGGTCGGCGAGCGGCGCGACGTCGTCCCGGCGCATCGCCACCGAACCGTCGATGACGTCACCCGTGATCACGATCACGTCGGCGCCCGCCATGGTGGCGCGCGCCACTACGGCCCGGGCCCAGGGGGCCGGGAAGAGGCGGCTCAGATGCAGATCGGTGAGCTGGAGCAGCCGGTAGCCGTCGAAGGCCGGCGGCAGGCCGGGGATCGCCACCTCCAGGTCCCGGACCGGCGGCACCCGCACGGCATTGGCGACGCCGAGGGCGGCGAGGAGCCCTGCGAGCCCGGCCGCCCCGAACCGCACCCCGTCCGGGATGGTCACGAGGCTCCGGTGCAGCAGGGCCGCCGCCAGGGCGCCGAGATCGAGCGCGATCTGGAGCACCGCCAGCAGCAGGATCGCCCCGAAGGCCCCGTTGAGCAGCAGCACGACCGGGCGGGGGAATTCGGGCGCGAAGACCGAGCCGGAGGAGAGCCGGCTCCAGAGGTGGAACTGCGAGGCGAGGAGCAGCAGCAGGGCGAGCACGCCCTTGGCGGGAAGCGGCAGCCCGAGGGGCACGAGCCAGCGGACGATCACCAGGAGGCATGGCGTCGCGACGATGAGGGGGGCGATGGCGGGTCTCCTGTGGTCGGTCCGGCCCACCTCTCCCGTACCGGCACCGGAGCGCGACGGCGAGGGGCCTTCGTCGATCGCAGACCGACCGGACCCGGACCCGTCGACGACAGGGAGCCGTCGAAACGTCATCCGGCCGTCAGACAAACTCAGCAACGCTGTGTCGCAAGCGTATCCGTGCAGTGACGGTCGCGCGGGTGATCTCGTCCCCTGGATCCGCAGAGCTGGATCCGCAGAGGAAGCGTCCCATGGCCTCGTCCCCCAGTCTCGGCAACCTGAGGGTCGCCACCTTCAATGCGTCGCTCAACCGCACGACGGAGGGGCAGCTCGTGCGCGACCTGAGCACGCCGGGCAACGCCCAGGCGCGCAACGTCGCCGAGATCATCCAGCGCAGCAACCCGGACGTGCTGCTCGTCAACGAGTTCGATTTCGACCGCGCCGGCCCCAACGGCACCTCGCTCGCCGCCGACCTTTTCCGGACCAACTACCTGAGGGTGTCGCAGAACGGCGCCACCCCGGTCGATTACCCCTACGTCTTCGTCGCGCCCTCCAATACCGGCATCGCCTCGGGCTTCGACCTCGACAACAACGGCGCGGTGGTCACCACGCCGGGGGCCGCCGGCTACGGCAACGACGCCTACGGCTTCGGCGACTTCCCCGGCCAGTACGGCATGGCGATCTTCTCGAAAGTCCCGATCGACGCCTCCGCCGCGCGCACCTTCCAGACCTTCCTGTGGAAGGACATGCCCGGCGCCCGCCTGCCCGACGATACCGCGACGGCGGCGCCGCAGGATTATTACTCCCCCGCCGAACTCGACGTGTTCCGGCTCTCCTCGAAGAGCCACTGGGACGTGCCGGTCACCGTCGCCGGCGAGACCGTCCACATCCTGGCCTCGCACCCGACCCCGCCGACCTTCGACGGGCCGGAGGACCGCAACGGCCTGCGCAACGCCGACGAGATCCGGTTCTTCGCCGACTACATCCAGCCCGGCAAGGGCGACTACATCTACGACGACCGCGGCCAGTTCGGCGGGCTCGCGGCCGGCTCGCGCTTCGTCATCCTGGGCGACCAGAATGCCGATCCCCTCGACGGCGACAGCGTCGCCCAGGCGGCGCGCCAGTTCCTCGACAGCCCGCTGGTCGATGCCAGCGTGACCCCGACGAGCCTCGGCGGGCCGCAGCAGGCGGCGCTCCAGGGCGGCGCCAACCGCGCCCAGCGCGGCGACCCGCGCGTCGACACCGCGGACTTCGCCGACACCGCCCCGGGCAACCTGCGGGTCGATTACGTGCTGCCCTCGCAGGTCGGGCTCGAGCCGGTCTCCGGCAGCGTGTTCTGGCCGGTCAACACCGACCCGCTGTTCCGCCTCGTCGGCACCTTCGATCCGTCCCTGCCCGGCGGCTTCCCGAGCTCGGACCACCGCCTGACCTCCCTCGACCTCGCCCTGACCGCCGATAGCCGCCAGGAGGTGGCGGGGATCCGCTATCTCGGCCAGTCGATCCTGCCGACCGGCACGCTGTTCTCCGGCACCGAGGTCGGCGGCCTCTCGGGCATCGCCTACGACGCCAAGGCCGGCACCTACCTGGCGATCTCGGACGACCGCAGCCAGATCGATCCGGCCCGCTTCTACACGCTGACCGTCGACCTCTCCGACGGCCGCCTCGACCAGGGCGACGTCGCGATCACCGGCGTGACCCGGCTGACGCAGAACGGCGCCACCTTCCCGGCCCTGTCCCTCGACCCGGAGGGCATCGCGCTGACCGGGCGCGGCGTGTTCGTCTCGTCGGAGGGCGAGGCGACCGCCCAGCGCCTCACCGACCCGTTCGTGCGGCTGTTCGACCGCAGCGGCGCCCAGGTCGAGGCCCTGCCGGTCGACGGGAAGTATTCCCCGAACGCCGCCGGCACCGCGGGCGTGCGCAACAACCTCGCCTTCGAGAGCCTGACCGTCACCCCCGACCAGGGCACGCTCTACACCGCGACCGAGAACGCGCTCGCGAGCGACGGCCCGGCCGGCACGACCGCCAGCGGCTCGGCCTCGCGCATCCTGCGCTACGATCTCGCCACCGACCGGGCGACGGGCGAATTCGTCTACGTCACCGACCCGGTCGTGGCCGCGGCCGTGCCGGCGAGCGGCTTCTCGACCGCCGGCCTCGTCGACCTCCTGGCCCTCGACGACCGGGGCACGCTGCTGGCGCTGGAGCGCTCGTTCTCGGTCGGCGTCGGCAACGCGATCAAGCTCTACCAGATCTCGACCGAGGGGGCGACGGACGTCTCGGACCGGCGCTCCCTCGCGACCCAGGTCGAGAACGGCCGGCTCACCGTGCCGGGCGTGACGCCGGTGAAGAAGGAGCTGCTGTTCGATCTCTCGACGCTGGGCATCCCCCTCGACAACGTCGAGGGCCTGACGCTGGGCCCGAAGCTCCCGGACGGGCGCCAGAGCCTGGTGCTGGTCTCGGACAACAACTTCGACCGCACCGCCTTCACACAGGTCCTGGCCTTCGCCCTCGACATCCGGGCCGATGACGGGATCTCCGTGACGCCGGTCTCCGGCGGCAACCAGATCGAGGTGCGCGACCCGACCGCGCTCGGCACCCCGCAGGGCAGCGCCGGCACCGACACCGTGCGCTATGCCGGCTCGGGCCGGGTGGTGCTGCCGTCCAATGTCGAGAACGCGGTCCTGACCGGCGACGGCGCGGTCACCGGCAACGCCCTCGACAACGCGATCACGGGGGCGGGCGGCAACCGCATCGCCACCGGCGCCGGCAACGACCTCGTCACCGCCGGTCCTGGCCTGAGCGTGATCGACGGCGGCGCCGGCACCGACACCCTGGTCCTGGGCTTCCGCCTCGCCGACGCCACCGTCACCCGCGACGCCGCCGCGACGCTGATCGTCGGGCCGGGGGCCCGGGACCGGGTCACCGGCTTCGAGCGCTTCCAGTTCACCGACACGACCGTGACGGTGGCGGACGGCGCCCCGCTCGTCGACGACCTGTTCTACCTGGCGAACAACAAGGACGTGCTCGCCGCCGGCCAGGACGCCGACACCCACTACGCCACCTATGGCTGGAAGGAAGGCCGCGATCCCAACGCGCTGTTCTCCACCACCGGCTACCTCGCCGCCAACCCGACGGTGCGTGCCTCCGGCCAGAACCCGCTCGACCAGTACGACCAGGTCGGCTGGAAGGAGGGCCGCGACCCCTCCGCCGCCTTCGACAACGAGCAGTATCTCGCCCGCAACCCCGACGTGAAGGCCGCCGGCCTCGACCCGCTCAGGCACTTCATCGAATACGGCCAGGGCGAGGGCCGCGAGATCTACGCTGCCATCGGCAAGACCGCCGACCTCGCGGCGCATCCGGGCTTCGACGCCGAGTTCTACCTGCTCTCGTATGCCGACGTGGCGCGCGCCGCGACGGCATCCGGCAAGGACCCCTTCGCCTATGCCTACGAGCACTACCAGACCTATGGCTGGAAGGAGGGGCGCAACCCCAACGCGGTGTTCGACACCAAGGGCTACCTGAACGCCTATGGCGACGTCCGGGCGGCGGGGATCGACCCGCTGATGCATTACGACCAATATGGCTGGAAGGAGGGCCGCGATCCGTCGAAGGGCTTCGACTCGACGGCCTATCTCGCGGCCTATGGCGACGTGGCGCAGGCCCGGCTCGACCCGATGCAGCACTACCTGCAATACGGCGCGACCGAGGGCCGCTCGACCTTCGGCGACACCACCTTCGGCGTCGGCACCGTCGGGTAGCGGCCGACCCCGCGCCCGCTCCGCGAGCCGGAGCGGGCGCCGCGGGGACCTACCCCAGCATCTCGCGCACCAGCGGCGCCACCTTCGTGCCGTAGAGCTCGATCGAGCGCATCAGCCGGTCATGCGGCAGCGGGCCGGCGCTGTACTTGAGCTGGAACCGGCCGAGGCCGAGGGTCCTCACCGTCGCGGCGATTTTCTTGGCCACCGTCTCCGGCCCGCCGAGATAGAGCGAGCCGTGATCGGCCTCGCGGTCGAACTCCTGGCGCGTCATCGGCGGCCAGCCGCGCTCGGCGCCGATGCGATCGCGCATCCGCTTGTAATCGGCGAAGAAGTCCTCCCGGGCGGCCGCGTCGGTCTCGCCGACATAGCCCGGGGAATGGACGCCGATCGGCCTTGACCTGCGGCCGAGCTGGGCGCAGGCCCGGTGGTAGAGATCGACGTAGGGCCGGAAGCGCTGCGGCTCGCCGCCGATGATGGCGAGCATCAACGGCAGGTCGTGATGGACCGCCCGCACCACCGAGTTCGGGCTGCCGCCGACGCCGATCCAGGTTTTGGGCGGCGTCTCCGGGGTCGGGAAGACCGACTGGTTCTCGAGCGGCGCCCGGGTGGTGCCCCGCCAGGTCACGGGCCCGCCGGCCAGCAACGCGGCGAACAGCTCCAGCTTCTCCTCGAACAGGGTCTCGTACTGGTCGAGGGGGTAGCCGAAGAGCGGGAACGATTCGGTGAACGAGCCGCGGCCGAGGATCACCTCGGCGCGGCCGTTCGAGACCGCTTGCAGGGTCGAAAAGCGCTGGTAGACCCGGACCGGATCGTCCGAGCTGAGCACCGTCACGGCCGAGCCGAGGCGGATGCGCTCGGTGCGCGCGGCGATCGCCGCCAGCACCATCTCGGGCGACGACACCGAGAAATCCTCGCGGTGGTGCTCGCCGATGCCGAAGAAGTCGAGCCCGACCTGGTCGGCCAGGATTCCTTCCGCGACCACGTCGCGGATGACCTGGCCGTGGGACAGGAGTTCGCCGTTCCGGGCGGTGACGTCCCCGAACGTGTCGAGGCCGAAGTGCAGGGTCTGTGTCATGGAGGACAAGATGGATGGGCCGGGGCGGGTTTGAAATGCGCGTGGGTGCAAGGATGGGATTGCGGCAGCGCATGGAAGGCGCGGCATCGGCCGGATTTCCCTGCCGAGCTTGAAGCCTCCATCGGCATTCCGGACTGCGCCGTCGCGGCCCCGGAATGACGCGGTGGCGATCAATTCCCGCGAGCGGAACAGCAGCCTCTCATAGCCGGAACAGCCCGAGGGCGTCCCGCACGGCGTCGCGGGTTTGCGTGGTGAGGGCTTGTGCCCGTGCCGTGCCGGTCCGCAGCACGTCCATGACATGATCCCGATCGCGGGCGATGGCGGCCCGCCGCTCGCGGATCGGCCCGAGGAGGTCGCACAGGATTCCCGTGAGGCGGCCCTTGAGCACCGCATCGCCGAGACCGCCGCGCCGGTAATGGGCCTTCAGGCCGGCGACTTCCTCCGGATCGGGATCGAAGGCGTCGAGATAGGTGAAGACCACGTTCCCCTCGACCCGGCCCGGATCGGAGGCGCGCAGGTGGCCGGGATCGGTGTACATCCGCTGCACCGACGCGGCGATCTCGGCGTCGGACGCCGAGAGCGGCAGGGCGTTGCCGCCCGACTTGCTCATCTTCGCCCGTCCGTCGACGCCCGGCAGCCGCCCGATCTCCGGGATCAGCGACCTAGCCTCGGGCAGCAGGTCGTGACCGACCTGACGGTTGAGGCGGCGGACGATCTCGTTGGTCTGCTCGATCAGGGGCGCCTGGTCCTCGCCCACCGGCACCAGGGTCGCCCGGAACGCCGTGATGTCGGCGGCCTGGGCGGCGGGGTAGCACAGGAAGCCGGCCGGAATGTCGCGGCCGAAGCCGCGGGCCTGGATCTCGTCCTTGATCGTCGGGTTGCGCTCCAGCCGGGCCACCGTGACAAGGTTCAGGTAGAGCAGGGTCAATTCGGCGAGCGCCGGCAGGGCCGATTGCACGCAGATCGTGGTCACCGCCGGATCGATGCCGACCGCAAGGTAATCGGTCGCGACCTCGATCACGTTGCGGGCGATGCGGGCCGGATCGTGGGCGTTGTCGGTCAGCGCCTGCGCGTCGGCGAGCAGCAGGTATTGGCGGTGGCTGTGCTGCAACGCCACGCGGTTGCGCAGCGAGCCGGCATAGTGGCCGAGATGCAGGGGACCGGTGGTGCGGTCGCCGGTGAGGATGACGGATTTGCACGGCATCGGGGGCTCTTTCGGAGGAAAGCCGCCGTGCCGAAGGGTGCCGTGAAACCGAAGAACGACCGTGCCCACCGGACGGCGGCATCGGTCGTGACGCAATGACGACGGGCCGCTTCCTTAGAGGAAGCGCCACCAGATGGTCGCGCGGGGGGAGCGGCTCTCGGTCATCGGGGACAGGGTAAGCGGGATTCGCGGCCCGCTCAAGCGGGTCGCGCCGCCGGCGGGCCGTCCGCCTCCGCCATCTCCTCCACCCCCACCCACCGGTTCCAGGCCGGCGCCAGGCTCCAGCCCGCGAGCCCGACATGCGCCTGCGGCATCCGGTAATGCAGCACCGGGCGCGGGCTCACCTTCTCGTCCGGCGGCAGGGCCGCCCGGACCCCGGCCTCGTCGCGATGGGCGAGGAGCGGCAGGAGGTCGAGGCCACGGTGGCGGGTCGGGTTGGCGGAAAGATAGTCGCGGGCGAGGCCGTCGAGGTCGGGCCGGTAGCCGGGATCGAGCACCCGGGCGACGTAAGCAGCGGGGAAGGGCGGCGGCAGGCCGCGGGCGGCCAGGAACCCGCCCGCCGCGGTGGCCCGGCGCAGGTCCGGCTCGGACCGGAGATAGGCCCGGAGCAGGCCGGTGAGGGTGGCGGCGTCGAGATCCGGCGGCTCGACGTTGAAGTGGAGCCCGAGCGAGCCGAGCAGCAC
>NZ_LABX01000287.1 GCF_001043915.1 Methylobacterium aquaticum
TCGAGAGGGACCGGGATGGACGAAACTCTGGTTGGCCTGTTGTTGCGCCAGCCGCAGTGCAGGGTAGCTATGTTCGGTCGGGATAACCGCTGAAGGCATCTAAGCGGGAAACCCCCCTCGAAACGAGACCTCCCTTGAGAGCCGTGGAAGACGACCACGTGGATAGGCTGGATGTGCAAGTGCGGTAACGCGCTGAGCTGACCAGTACTAATCGCTCGATCGGCTTGATCGCTCTCATGATCCGTGTCCGGATCGGACCTCACGCACGATGAAGACCAACACCGATATGCTTGCCGGACGACGTGCTTGGCCGGTCTGGTGGTCAGAGCGGGGTGATCGCAAACCCGATCCCATCTCGAACTCGGCCGTTAACTGCCCCAGCGCCTATGGTACTGTGTCTCAAGACACGGGAGAGTCGGTCACCGCCAGACCTGCCAAGCACGGCAACATTCCCTCATCGCGACAACACCCTGGCGCGGGGTGGAGCAGCCCGGTAGCTCGTCAGGCTCATAACCTGAAGGTCACAGGTTCAAATCCTGTCCCCGCAACCAACCACACGACAAACCCCGCTCAGGCTCGGCCGGCGGGGTTTTTCGCGTCGAGGCAGGCGGCAAGGGCAGCTTCTGCAGGGCAGCCCGCACCTCGCGCTGGAGCGCGGCGCCGTTGTGGCGGACGACGATCGCCCCGATGACTCTGAGATCGCCGGCGACAGAGGCCGCGATCGGAGCACCGGTGAACGCTTGCGAGGCGGACTCCTTTACAGTCACGGCGGTCCCGTCATGGAACCGCAGCCGCATCCGGTCCTCGTGGTCAGACCAGTCGAGAGCGCGTAAGGCCCCGACCTCGTCGAAGACCGGAGGCATCGTGCCGATCCTCCTCGGTTGATGAGAAGACCATTCCGGCGACCCTGATCGAAGGGTTTGGAACCGCTACGTCAATGTCCCGACCGTATCCACCCCTCATACACGTGCGATGCGAGCGCTTTCTTGGTATGGATGTGGCTGACGGGAGCGCAGGATGGACTGGTTCGAACGGCTGACCGGGTTCCGTGAGATCGGTTACAGCGAGACGCAGGCCCGCCTGCGCGTGATCGACGGCCGCCTGGTGCGGGAGGGCACGGACGAGAGCTATGCGACCGGGACGCTGACGCTGCCTTCTTTGGCCGAACTGCGCGTGGCAGCGGTGGGCGTGCAGCGACCAGGACGACTCCGGCTGAGCATCGTCGAAGGTGATGTGCGCGCCATGCATCGTCTTCCTGAGAATCAAGGCGCCCTGTTCCAGGTCGCCTCGCAGTTTAACATGCTGGAGATGGTCGGGCCCGGCATCACTCCAGAGGAGGGCGTCACCGGCTACGCCCACGACCGAACGCAAGGTCCGGCCTGCGCCATCGCGGCGGGAGCCGCCACGATCTACCGCAATTACCTCGTGCCCTGCGAAGGCGAGATCGGCCAGACGGCGGAGCGGCAGCTCGACGGGCTCGCGGATCTGGGGGATGCCCTGGCGCAGCGCCTCGGCAGCACGCGGGCCGCGCTGTGGACCATGCGCAATGGCTATGCGTTGCCGACACAGTCGGGTCTCGCGGCCATTGCCGGGCATTTGAGCCGGACCGATGAGGACGCCCTGGACGACCTCCGCGGCCGACTGAGGCTTGGCCTGCACACCGATGTGGACGTCACCGACGGACCGGCGCCGCGGCAGCGCGTCAGCCAGATTTTTTGCTCGGCGCTGCCGGTCGCCTACACGCGCCTCGCGAGAGAGGCGTGGGCGCCGTTCGCCCGCCTCGTCCTCGATGCCGCTTACGAGGGGACGCTGCTGGTTGGCCTGCTGAACGTGGCGCGCGGTGCCTCGAACCGTGTGCTGCTGACCCGCCTTGGCGGAGGTGCCTTCGGCAACGCGGACGACTGGATCGATGCGGCCATGCTGCGGGCGCTTCACTTGGTTCGTGACCGCGATCTTGATGTCGCCATCGTGAGCCACGGGCGACCGTCGCTGGGGTTAAAAGCCCTCGTAAGGCAGTACGACGAGGGAGAAGCCACGCCAGCACGGTGACGGGCTCGAGCTTAGCCACCGTCCGCGACAGCTCGTGATACGGCCTCCTCAGGTCAAGGAGTGAAATCGTTTCAACCTTGACTGCGTGAGCCCCGACCTAGAGCGCTTCACGATTGCGTTGCAATCGCGAAGCGCTCTAGGTCTTTGATTTTTGCCGCATTTTCTACGACGAACCGGTGTCCACTTCGTCGGACAATGCTCCAGGCAGACTTCGCCAGAATAGCCACCGGTCCGGCGACAACAATCTGATCTGAGCGGCGAGATTCTGTGCGCCCGTTTCGGCGTGTCGCGAATTTCGGTCTTCGCGATGGTCGAGACCGAGGGCGGGCCGTGAGAGCCCGCAGGATCGGGCTGTCGCGCGGGATTGGGCGGGCGTCGCAGCGAGCCAAGGGAATGTCGCTGGCGCGGCAGCGGAGGCCCGGCCCCACGGAGATAGTCGTCCTCGCTCGATATGGCTTTGCGAGGCCCCATGCTCGACGTCACGCCGACCCCGCTGCAGCGCCTCCTGCGCGAGCGTCGCCCCGGATACAGCCTCCCGGCGCCGTTCTATCTCAGCCCCGAGATCTTCGAGGCTGACATGGAGGTCATCTTCGGCCGTCACTGGATCTATGTCGGTGTGGAGCCCGACGTGCCGGAGGCCGGCGACGTGATGGTCGTCGATATCGGCAAGACCTCCGTGGCGATCCTGCGCGACGACGACGGCGAGATCCGCGCCTTCCACAATGTCTGCCGCCATCGCGGCGCCCGGCTGGTCCACGACGAGAAGTCGACGGTCGGCAACCTGGTCTGCCGCTATCATTCCTGGACCTACGACCTCACCGGCAACCTGATCCATGCCGAGCATATGGGGCCGGATTTCAAACGAGGCTGCCATGGCCTGAAGCCCGTGCATCTTCGCTCGCTCGAAGGTCTGCTCTTCCTCTGCCTCGCCGACGAAGCTCCGTCCGACTTCGACGAGATGGCGGCTCGGCTCGGCCCCTACATCGCGCCGCACAACCTGCGCGACACGAAGGTGGCGTTCCAGAAGGACATCATCGAGCCGGGCAACTGGAAGCTCACGATGGAGAACAACCGCGAGTGCTATCATTGCGGGGCCAACCATCCCGAGCTGACCGTGCCGCTCTTCGCCTACGGCTTCGGCTTCGCGCCGGAGGAGATGGACGAGCACGACCGGCACCAGGCCGAACGCTACGCCCGCCTGCGGACGACCCGGCACGCCGAGTGGGAGGCCGAGGGCCTGCCCTCCGCGGAGATCGACGAGCTTGACACGATGGTGACGGCCTTCCGCACCGAGCGCCTGCCGCTCGACGGCGAGGGCGAGTCCCACACGATCGACACCAAGGCCGCCTGCAAGACGCTGCTCGGCGACTTCACCAACGCCAAGCTCGGTGGCCTCTCGGTCTGGACCCAGCCGAATTCCTGGCACCACTTCCTCGGCGACCACATCGTCACCTTCTCGGTGCTTCCGCTCGATGCCGGGCGCTCGCTCCTGCGCACCAAGTGGCTCGTCCACAAGGACGCGGTGGAAGGCGTCGATTACGATCTCGCCAACCTGATCGGCGTCTGGGACGCCACCAACGACCAGGACAGCGAACTCGTCGGCATCTGCCAGCAGGGCGTCGCGAGCCCGGCCTACGAGCCCGGACCGTACTCGCCGAACACCGAGATGCTCGTTGAAAAGTTCTGCAACTGGTATGTCGGCCGCATGGCCGCGCATCTGGGGCGCTAACGCCATGACGTCGGCCCCCGTCTCGACCGAACCGGCCTCCGCCCGTCTCGCGGCCACCGCGTCCTGGGATGCGGAGGCCGACGATGCCCTTGTCTGCCTCGCCGTGCGCCAGGAAACGCACGACGTGAAGACCTTCGTGCTGGCCGCGCCCGAGCCCCGGCGCTTTGCCTACGCGCCGGGTCAGTTCCTGACCTTCGCCTTCGAGGTCGGCGGCGAGACGATCCATCGCTGCTACACGATCTCCTCGGCGCCGACGCGGCCGCACGCCCTGTCGATCACCGTCAAGCGGGTGCTCGGCGGTCCGGTCTCGAACTGGCTGCACGACACCCTGAAGGCCGGCGACACCGTGCGGGCCCTCGGGCCGATGGGCGACTTCTCCTGCTTCACCCATCCGGCGCGACAGTACCTGCTCCTGTCGGGCGGCAGCGGTGTGACGCCGATGATGGCGATGGCGCGCACCTTCCACGATCTCGGCGAGCCCCGCGACGTCGCCTTCGTCCACTCGGCCCGCAGCCCGGCCGACATCGTGTTCCGCGGCGAGCTGGAGACGATGGCCCGGCTCGACTCAGGGTTCCGCTTCCACGCGGTCTGCGAGGCGGATGCACCGGACGAGGTATGGACCGGCCCCAAGGGCCGGCTCTCCCTCGACATCCTCACGCAGGCGGTGCCGGATTTCCGCGAGCGCGAGGTCTTCGTCTGCGGACCGAAGCCCTACATGGACTCCGTGCGGGCGATGCTGCGTGCTGCCGGCGTCGACATGGCCCGGCACCACGAGGAGAGCTTCGACTTCGGTGCCCTGCCGGAGGCCGACCAGAGGGCCGCCGCAGAAGCCGGCCGTGCACTGGATGACGACGCTGCGACCGAGGCTGTCCCGGCCACGACGGTGCGGACCTTCCGGGTCGAGTTCGCCAAGACCCGCCGGGTCCTCGACTGCCCGGAGGATTCGACGGTGCTCGACGCCGCCCGCAAGGCCGGCCTCCGGCTGCCCTCGTCCTGCGCCAAGGGCCTGTGCGGCACCTGCAAGTCGAAGGTCACCAAGGGCACGGTCGCGATGACCCATGCCGGCGGCATCCGCCAGCGCGAGATCGATGCCGGCATGGCTCTGCTGTGCTGCTCCAAGCCGACGAGCGACCTCGTCGTCGAGCGCTGACGGCCCGCCCTTTCACTTCTCCAAGAACCTAAGCAGACTTGCGTTGGCAGGCCAACGCTTCGTCCGCTTAGTTTCTTATTTGATCGTAGATTTTTGCCGCCGTACTGGTGACTACTTCGGCGAAATCTGCTTAGCCCCTGCCTTCGGGAGTCGTCCCGTGATCGCCAATGCCGACGCGCTCTTGAAGCCGCTGACCATCAAGGGCCTCACCATCCGCAACCGGGTGATGTCGACGAGCCATGCCCCCGGCTATGGCCGGGACGGCAAACCCCAGGAGCGCTACCAGCTCTATCACGCCGAGAAGGCGAAGGGCGGCATCGGGCTGACCATGTTCGGCGGCTCCTCCTCGGTCGCCCCCGACAGCCCGGCCGCGCCCTGGAACCAGATCTCGGTCGCGGACGATTCGGTGATCCCGTATTTCCGGCAATTCTCCGACCGGGTGCACGCCCATGGGGCCAAGCTGATGATTCAGCTCACCCATATGGGCCGGCGCACCAAGTGGGACACGGAGCACTGGCTGCCGACGATCTCGCCCTCGTCCCGGCGCGAGCCCGCCTCCCGCACCATCCCCAAGGAGATGGAGGAGGAAGACATCGCCCGGGTGGTGAAGGGCTTCGCCGAGGCGGCGCGCCGCTGCCGCGAGGGCGGCCTCGACGGCTGCGAGGTCTCGGCCGCCCACGGCCACCTGATCGACCAGTTCTGGTCTCCGAGCGTCAACCAGCGCACCGACAAGTATGGCGGCAGCCTGGAGAACCGGATGCGCTTTGGCATCGAGGTGCTGGAGGCGATGCGGGCCGCGGCCGGCGACGACTACGTCATCGGCCTGCGCATGTCGGGCGACGAGATGATCGCCGACGGGCTCTCCCACGAGGATTGCCTGACGATCGCGACCGAATACGCCAAGCGCGGCCTCGTCGACTTCCTCAACGTGCTGGGCGGCCAGGCGCGCGACCACATCGCCCACGCGATCTCGCTGCCGAACATGTCGTTCCCGGTGGCTCCGTTCCTGTTCCTGCCGAGCGCGATCAAGCGCGAGGTCGACATCCCGGTCTTCCACGCGCAGCGCGTCACCGATCTGGCGACCGCGGCGCGCGCCGTCGCGGAGGGCCATGTCGACATGGTGGCGATGACCCGCGCCCATATCGCCGACCCGCATCTGGTCAAAAAGCTCTCCGAGGGCCGCGCCGACGACATCCGCCAATGCGTGGGGGCCGGCTACTGCATCGACCGGATCTATGTCGGCGGCGACGCGCTCTGCATCCAGAACGCCGCCACCGGCCGCGAGGCGACGATGCCGCACGAGATCCGCAAGGCGGATCGGCGCCGGCGCGTCGTGGTGATCGGCGCCGGGCCCGGCGGCCTCGAGGCGGCCCGGGTCTGCGCCGAGCGCGGCCATGCGGTGGTGCTGTTCGAGAAGAGCGGCCAGGCCGGCGGCCAGATCGGCCTCGCCGCCAAGGCCGGCTGGCGCGAGGCGCTGTCGGGCATTCCGCGCTGGCTCGTCGCGCAGGCGACGAAGCTCGGCGTCGATCTGCGGCTCAACACCGAGGCGACCGAGGCGGCGATTCTGGCCGAGACGCCGGACGTCGTCATCGTGGCGACCGGCGGCACGCCGTCGCGCGGCCACGCCAAGGGCGCCGCGCAGCACGCCGTCACCACCGCCGAGGTGCTTGCCGGCGCGGTCGAGCCGACCGGCTCGGTCCTGCTCTACGACGAGATGGGCCAGCACAACGCCTCGTCGGTCGCCGAATGGCTCGCCAAGCGCGGCTGCCTCGTCGAGATCGCCACCCATGACCGCATGGTGGCGGAGGAGGTCGGCACCACCAACCAGCCGATCCACCTGCGCGACCTGTACAAGCTCGGTGTCGTGATGACGCCGAACATGGAGCTGATCGAGATCTACCCCGAGGGCAACCGGTTCGTCGCCGCTCTGCGCAACACCATGACGGATGCCGAGGAAGAACGGGTCGTCGACCGCATCGTGGTCGATCACGGCACGCTGCCGGTCGATGCGCTGTATCACCGGCTCAAGGCGGCGTCGGTCAATCGCGGCCAGATCGACCAGGACGCGATGCTGCGCGGCGAGCCGCAACCCTACGACCTCTCCAAGGGATACGCCCTCTACCGCATCGGCGACGCCGTGGCCGGCCGCAACATCCATGCGGCGATCTATGATGCGCTGCGGTTGTGCAAGGACATCTGAATCCTGGGACCTTTAGAGCATTTTCCGACCAAGTGGACACCGGTTGGTCGCAGAAAATGCGGCAAAATCAAAGACCTAGAGCACTTCACGATTTCCACGTGATCGGGCAGTGCTCTAAGCGGATTTCGCCGAAGTGGTCACCAGTTCGGCGGCAAAAATCTGCGATCAAACAAGACCCTAAGCGGACGAAGCGTGGGCCTGCCAACGCAAGTCTGCTTAG
>NZ_LABX01000288.1 GCF_001043915.1 Methylobacterium aquaticum
GCGGCAGGTCGAGGGCGGCGGCCGCCCCGGCCCAGAGGATCAGCAGGAGGGCGAGGACCGCGCCCGCAGAGCCGCGCATCATCACCCTAGAACTTCACGGTCGGCGGGCGGCTGGCATCGGGGGTGGCGGTGAACGCCTCCATCGGCTTGGCGTCCGGATAGAGGGTGGAGGCGATCCAGCGGCCCGGAACGGTGCGGATCTCGGTGTTGTAGGCCTGCACCGCCTGGATGTAGTCGCGCCGCGCCACCGCGATGCGGTTCTCGGTGCCCTCGAGCTGCGATTGCAGGGCGAGGAAGTTGGCGTTCGACTTCAGGTCGGGATAGCGCTCGACGGTGACGAGGAGCCGGCCGAGGGCCCCGGAGAGCTGGTTCTGGGCGTCCTGGAACTCGCGGAACTTCTGCGGGTCGCTCACCGTCGAGGCATCGACCTTGACCGAACTCGCCTTGGCGCGGGCCTCGGTGACCTGCACCAGCACGTCCTTCTCCTGCTGGGCGTAGCCCTTCACGGTCTCGACGAGGTTGGGGATCAGGTCGGCGCGGCGCTGGTACTGGTTCTGCACCTCGGACCAGCGCGACTTGGCCGCCTCCTCCAGGGTCGGCACCCGATTGACCGCGTCGCAGGCCGAAAGGGTGGTGGCGAGGCCGAGCACCACGAGGGTGAGGCGCAGGCGGCCGAGGAGGGAAGCGGTCATGGCGGGCGGCGAGGCTCCTGAGGGCGGGGCGGCGCCTCCGGGCGCCGCGAGCGTTGCCGTGGACAGATAGGCGGCATTCCGCCGCGGACCAGCGGGGCCCGGATGCGTCCCGCGCCGAGGGTCCCGTCCGTGCCTCGAATCCCGCCGCCGGACCGGCGACCGGTTCGTCGTCGGGCGTCAGGCCGCCCGGATCGCGGCCAGGAACCGGTCGACCTGGCCCTTCACGGTCATCGACTGCGCCGAGAGGCTGCGGGCGGCGTCGAGAACCTGGCCGGCGGCGCGGCCGGTCTCGCCCGCCGAGGCCGTGACCTGGCCGATATGGCCCGAGACCGCCTGGGTGCCGCGGGCGGCGTCGGCGATGGTGCGGGAGATCGCATTGGTGGTCGCGGTCTGCTCGGTGACCGTCGCGGCGATCACGCCGGAGATCTCGTCGACCGACACGATGGTCTCGCCGATCTGCCGGATCGCCCCGCCGGCGCGCTCGGCGGCGACCTGGATCCGGGCGATCTGGTTCGCGATGGCGTCGGTCGCCCGCGTCGTCTGGCCGGCGAGCTGCTTGACCTCGGCGGCCACCACCGCGAAGCCGCGGCCGGCCTCGCCGGCCCGCGCCGCCTCGATCGTGGCGTTCAGGGCCAGCAGGTTGGTCTGGCCGGCAATGGCCGAGATCATCGACACGGCGGTGCCGATCTCGTCGGCGGCACGGGCGAGGTCGCCCATCGCGGCATCGGTCGATCGGGCCTCCTGCCGGGCGAGGCCCGCGACCTCGTTCGAGCGCAGCACCTGGCGCTCGATCTCCTGGAGGGAGGCCACCAGCTCCTCGGCGGCGACCGCGACGGTCTGCACGTTGGCGGCGGTCTCCTCGGAGGCGGCCTCCACCGCGCCGGCGCGCCGGTTGGTGCCCTCGGCCACGCCGGTCATCGCGTGGGCGGTGGCGTCGAGCTGGCCGGCGGCGGCGGCCACCACGTCGAGGGAGGCGAGGATCTCGGTCTCGAAACCGCGCACCAGCCGGTCGAGGACGGCGACGCGCCGGTCGCGGTCCGACTGGTCGGCCAGCGCCCGCGCCTCCATCTCCCGGCGCGCCACCGCGTTGGCGCGGAACACGTCGACGGCCTTCGCCATGTCGCCCATCTCGTCGACGGCGTCGCGGGAGGGCACCTCGATCGCGAGGTCGCCCTCCGCCAGCCGGGTCATCGCCCCGGTCATGCCGCGGATCGGCCGCAGGATGCTGCGGGCGATGACCAGCGCCAGGCCAAGGCCGAGGGCGATCACGGCGGCGATGAGCCCGACCAGGAGCCTGTGCGCGGCGGTCGCGGCGGCGGTGGTCGCGGTCGCGATCGTCTCGATGGTGGCCTCGATCGAGCCCCGGGCGGCGTCGCCGGCCTTCTCGATCGCCGCCATCTTCGGCTGGAAGCCCTGCTCGTAGAGCGCGGCGCTGGCGGTGAGCGCCGAGGCGGTCGCCTCGAACTGGTCCTTGTAGCGGCCGAGCGCCTGGCGCAGGACGGCGACCGGCTGGGTGAAGGAGCCCAGCACGTCCTGATCGGCCAGCACCTTCAGGGCGGCTTCGGCGGTGCGGAGATGCGCCTCGACGGTCGCCGGCCTGGCCGCATCCGTCGTCGCGAGGAAGCGCCAGCTCGCGATCCGCGCCAGCAGGGCGGCGGTCTCGATCGCGGTGGCGCGGCCCACGTCGGCGCTGGTGCCATCCGCCTTGACCGCGGCCATGAGGGCGGCGGACGCCTTGGCGAGGACGTCGCCGCCGGCGATCAGCTTTGTCCGATTGTCGCGGATCTGGGCGCCCAGCTCGCCGAGGCGGGCGGTGTCGGCCTTGAGGCTGCGCGCATTCGCCAGGATGGTGGCGTAGAGCGCCTTGCGCTCCGGATCGACGGTCGCGCTCTCGAACTCGGTGCCGATCGCGTCGATCCGGGCGATGGTCCGGTGCATCGCCGCGAGGCTCTCCGGATCCTGGGTGAAGCGGTAATGCGTCGCCTGGCCAGCGAGCTGGTGGGAGAACCCGTCGACCGAGAACACCCGGAGGGCCACGCGCTCCAGCGTCGCGCGCTCCTCGTAGCGCGCCGCGGTGCCGCTGCTGCTGCTCAACGCATAGGCGCCAAGGCCGGCGGAGAGCGCCATCAGCACCCCGAACCCGCCATAGAGGCGCGTGCGAATACCCGTCTTCACTGGAGGCCATCTCCTTGCCGTTACCTCGAGGTTAGCTTTGGTCTTTTGAAGGATGGTTAATGATTGCCGATGTCGGCCCGGTGTGCGCCGTCGCGCGGCGGGTTCCGACCGGGGCGGCACGCGCATCCGGCATTTGGTGCCGCGCCGCTTCGGCGTTATGGCCTGGCGGCGGCCGGTGCGGGCCGGTGCGGGACAGGCATGGCGAAGCGAGCGGCCGGCAGACCAGCGAAGAGAACGCCCGAGGGAACGGCCGAGGCGGCGGTCGGGGAGAGGAGGGCGCGGACGAAGGCCGCCGGGACCGGTTCGGCCAAGCCGACCCTGGCGGAGAGGGTGCCCGCATCGGTGCCGGAGAGCGGACCGGTGGGCAAGCCGCCCTCGGCGGCCTCCCTGTGGCGGGAGGCGCGCAACGCCGCCGCCCGGGCGCGGCTGGAACGATCCCTGCCGGTGGTGTTCCCGCTTCCGGTGCTCCGCCACGCCCTGTCGCGGCCCCTGGTGCCGCCGACGCCGCGGCTCGCCGTCGAGAGCTACTGGCGCCACCACATCCTGCGGGCCGACCGGCTGGCCCGGGCGCTCGCCGCCGCCTCCGGCCAGCCCGAGGGCTGGACCTGGCGTCTCGGCACAGGGACTCCTCCCGACGCACGCCGCCGCGGCAAGGCTGAGGACTTGACCGAGGAGAACCTGTCCGAGACGGCGCTTGCCGAGAAGGGCCTCGCCTTCAGCTTCCGGGTGCCGCCGGCGCCGTTCCGCGAGGCGCCCTACGACCGGGGCAAGGGGCATTGCTGCATCTGCGGCCAGCCGGTCTACCGCTTCGGCTGGCACCGCGACCTGTGGGGGACGGGCGCACCCAACCGCAAGGCCGCGTGGCATGCGGCCTGCGTCATCGCCTGGAAATTCTGGATCGCGCCGGCCGACCACGTGAAGGAGCTGAAGCGCCGCCAGGGGCATCGCTGCGCCCAGTCCGGCAAGCGCCTGTTGAAGACGGCCGAGGTCGACCACCGGGTGCCGCTCTACCGGATCTGGCGCGAGGAGCGGGCGCGGCCCTGGCCCGAGCTTCTCGGCTATTGGGGCCTGCCGAACCTCCAGGTCGTCAACCGGGCGATCCACGCCGACAAATGCGCCGCGGAGGCCGGCGAACGGGCGAGCGTCAGGCGGAGGGCGGCCGGGCCGGGGACGGGCGACCCCGCCGCCGGCATGGAGTAGGATCCCGGTCAGCGCGGGACGATGTGCAGCCCGTCATCCGGCAGCAGGTTGCGGGCCGGGCCGCCGGTCTGCTGGCCGCCGCCCTGCTGGTAGGCGGGCAGTTCGGGGCGGCGGTCGTTGTCGCCGCCGGTATCGTAGACCCAGGGCGCGGACCAGGGCGCGCGGCCGCCGACGGTGCCGGTGGCGTCGATGTCGCGCGGGCCATAGCGGTAGGCCGGGCCGGGCTGGGCGGTGGCCGCGAGGGTCGTCGCCAGCAGGGCGGCGGGGATCAGGAGGGTCCGGAGGGGGCGCATCGGCATCCTTTCCGAGGGGCAGGTCGTCCGAGAGGGAGAGGGCCGGTGACGGCCCCGGTTGCCGGGATAACGGCCAGGCTGGGCCCGGCGTTCCGGCGGAGCAGGGAGACGCGACCCTGCGGCCGGTCCGGTTAAGGCTTCGGTCGCGGCGTCCCGGCATCACCCCCGCCGCAGCTTGGCGTAGCGCTTGAGCACCCGGTCGCGCTTGAGGCGCGACAATCGCTCGATCCAGAACAGGCCGTCGAGCTGGTCGATCTCGTGTTGCAGGCAGGCGGCGGCAAAACCCTCCTCCTCGGCCTCGTGCGCCGTGCCGTCGAGGTCGTGGAAGCGCAGCCGCACCCGGGCCGGGCGCTCGACCTCCTCGTCGATGCCGGGCATCGAGACGCTGCCCTCGCGGTGGCGGGCGGTCTCGGGCGAGGCCCAGACCAGCTCCGGGTTGACGTAACTGCGCGGCGCGAGGTCGAGCCCGGCCCGGATGATCGTCAGCCGCACCGGCGCGCCGACATGCGGGCCGGTGAGGCCGAGGGCCGAGACGGATAGCAGCGTGTCGCGCAGGTCGCCCGCGAAGGCCCGCAGGGCGTCGTCGAAGGCGGTGACCGGAGGCGTGGCTCGGCGCAGGCGCGGGTCCGGATAGAGCACCAGGGGGAGGGCGGTCATCGGGCTTCTTAGCGGGTGTGGAACGATTCGGGCCACAGGCCGGCCCGCTCGATCCCCACGATCAGCACCACCACGACGAGGGCCACCGCGAGCGTGACCAGCAGGTTGCGGCCCGGCACGCCCCGGGCGATCAGCACCAGCACCAGCAGCAGGGAGATGACCGAGACGACGATGTCCATGGCGGAATTCCTGTCCTGACGAGGGGGGAGGGACCGGCCTGGGCCCGTCCGTCAAGCCGGGGCGCGGCCCGCCGTTCCGGCCCTCCCGGCCGACGGTCCCGCGAGGCCCGGGAGCGCCTGACCAAACCGTAATCCACGGGCCACGGCGCCGTCAGGCCCGCCGACCATAATGGCTCCATCGACCGGCCGCGAGCGCGGCCCTCGCCAGACGGAGCCTTGAGACCCCGATGACCCAGAAGACCGCGACCTCCCACGAGCCCCGCCGCTTCCACCGCAAGGCCCTCGCCTCCGTGGCGGCCGTCACCCTGGTGGCCACCGGGGCGCTCGGCACCGCCGTCCTGCCGCCCAGCACCGCGGCCTTTGCCCAGGCCCTGCCGCAGACCCCGATCACCACCGCCGAGCACCCGCCGGGCAGCTTCGCGCCGATCGTCAACCGGGTGAAGCCGGGCGTGGTCTCGGTGAAGGTGAAGCTGAAGGACGACGCCTCGGACGACGAGGAGGCTGGCGGCCAGAACCTCCAGAACGTGCCGCCGCAGCTGCGCGACTTCTTCCGCCGCTTCGGCGAGGGCGGCCAGGGTGGTGGGATGGGCGGCATGGCGCGCCCGCAGCGCCACGGCGGCGGCGCGGCGCAAGGCTCGGGCTTCTTCATCTCGGCCGACGGCTACGTGGTGACCAACAACCACGTGGTGACCAACGCCAAGTCGGTCGAGGTCACCCTCGACGACGGCCGCACCCTGCCGGCCAAGATCATCGGCACCGATCCGAAGACCGATCTGGCGCTGCTCAAGGTCACCGACGGCGCGCCGTTCCCCTACGTGAAGCTCGCCCACGGCGCGCCGCAGGTCGGCGACTGGGTGGTGGCGATCGGCAACCCGTTCGGCCTCGGGGGTACCGTCACCGCCGGCATCGTCTCGGCCCGCGGCCGCGACATCGGCGCCGGCCCCTACGACGACTTCCTGCAGATCGACGCGCCGATCAACAAGGGCAACTCGGGCGGGCCGACCTTCAACGTCTCCGGCGAGGTGGTGGGCGTGAACACCGCGATCGCCTCGCCGTCCGGCGGCAATGTCGGCCTGGCCTTCGCGATCCCGTCCGAGACGGTGCAGGCGGTGGTCGACCAGCTGCGCGCCGACGGCAAGGTCGCCCGCGGCTATCTCGGCCTCCAGATCCAGCCGGTGACGAAGGACATCGCCGACAGCCTCGGCCTCGACAAGGCCAAGGGCGCCCTGGTGACCAGCGCCCAGGACGGCACGCCCGCCGCCAAGGCCGGGCTGAAATCCGGCGACGTGGTTCAGGCGGTGAACGGCGAGGCGGTGACCGATGCCCGCGAATTGTCGCGCAAGATCGCCTCGCTGAAGCCCGGCACCAAGGTGGAGCTGACCTATCTGCGCGGGGGCAAGACCGAGACTGCCCAGGTGACCCTCGGCACGCTGCCGAACGACATCAAGGTGGCGAGTGCCGACGATCGCGGCGGGCGCCAGGGCGACAGCCAGCCGCGGCTCGGCCTGAGCCTCGCCCCGGCGGGTCAGATCGGCGCCGGCCAGGAGGGCGTCGCGGTGGTGGCCGTCGACCCGGACGGCCCGGCGGCAGCCAAGGGCATCCAGGAGGGCGACGTCATCCTCGATGTCGGCGGCCAGCCGGTCTCGACCCTGTCCGACGTCGCCTCCCGCATCCGCGCCGCCGAGAGCGACGGCCGCAAGGCGGTGCTGATGCGGATCAGGAACGACAAGGGCACCCGCTTCGTGGCGATCGGCCTGCAATCCAAGAACGGTTGATCCTTCGCGCATGCGATGAAGCGCCGGCCCCGCGAGGGGCCGGCGTTCTGCGCATCTCACGATGGGAAGCAAGGCGTCGAAGCGGGCAGAGCCGTCGTCGACGAGGGCGTTCCCGTTCAAGACGCGCCGAGCCGAGAGCGACGTCCGGAATCGACACTTCATCCCGGATCTTCGGCCTCTGCGTCACGAGCGGGCATCGCGGAACCATGGTTTCCCGACGGGCTTCCCCTGCACGAGGACGGGGCGCGCCCCGGACTGCCCCCGCCCACGCATCGACGCAGGGGAATCGCTTCAGCTTTTTGAAGGGTCTGCTGGTGTGTGTCGGAGAAGGGCTTCGAGGTAGTCGGGATTGAGATTGGCGAGCTTTCTGCGGGCCTTGAGGCTGTGGCGATCGTGTGGTGCGCGCACGAGGTTGATGGCCATGTGGCGCACGACTGCCATGTTCTGCGGGCCTGATCCGGTCCGCAGCCGCACGAGGTCGTCGTGGAAGACGACGTCGAGCACCCAGTGCAGGCGGTTCTCGGTCTGCCAGGGCGCCCGCACGGCGGCGGCGGAGGGCTTGGCGGCGAGCCTCGCTGGAGAGAGATAGGAGCGGCGCTCGTGTTCGATCCGGCCGGCGCGGTTGACCTGCGTCTCGATTATGCCGATCATCGCCCGATGAGGCATGTGCGGCGCATCGGGGGTGGGGCGAACACAGGGAAGCCAGGTGGCGTCCTGGGACA
>NZ_LABX01000289.1 GCF_001043915.1 Methylobacterium aquaticum
CCTCCCCGAAGCTGACCCGGCGCGAGAAGCGCCGGCAACGCCGCCGCCGCCGCAAGATCGGCGAGGAGATCTTAGGCTGGATCCTGGTGCCGCTGATCCTGTTCGCCTGCTACTGGTCGGTCAATGCGGGCTTTGCCTTCTTCGGCACCACGCCGAGCGCGGTGTTCGACCAGCTGAAGCAGGTGAAGACGGCGTTGGAGAAGCGCGAGGCGCGGTAGGCGGGTCCAACGTCCCGGGCAGGGCCGACATCACCGCTCGGCGTTGAAGCGGGCCCGGTAGGCCGCCGGGCTGACCCCGGTCACCTGGCGAAAGCGCGACCTGAACGTCACCGACGCGGCGAAGCCGCTGGCGGAGGCCACCTGGTCGATCGATGCATCGCAGCTTTCGAGCAGCTCCTGGCCGCGCCTGATCCGGGCCAGGAGCAACCATTGCATCGGCGTGGTGCCGGTCTGCTCGTGGAAGCGCCGCGCGAAGGTGCGGGCGCTCATGCCCGCACGGGCCGCCAGGACCGCGACGGTCAGCGGCCGATCGACATTCGCGCGCATCCATTCCAGCACGGGCGCGAGGCTGGCATGGCAGCGCGGCGGCTCGTAGCGGATGAATTGTGCCTGTCCGCCATCGCGGTCGAGCGGGGCGACCGCCAAGCGGGCCGAGCGCGCGGCGGCGGCCTGCCCGAGATCCCGCCGGACGAGATGCAGGCACATGTCGAGGCCCGCCGAGGCACCGGCCGACGTGACGATGCGTCCCTCGTCGACGAAGAGGGCATTGGGATCGACAGCGATGGCGGGGTAGCGTTCCGCCAGGTACGGCGCCGCGAGCCAGTGGGTGGTGGCGCGTCGTCCAGCCAGCAAGCCGGTCGCCGCGAGCACGAAGGCGCCCGAGCAGATCGACGCGATCCGCGCACCCGCCTCCCAGGCCTGCACGATCGCCGCCAGCGCGGCCGTTGCGACGCCCGCGGTCGGATCGTCGATGCCCGGGATCACGAGGGTATCGACGGCCCGCAGCGCGTCCAGCCCATGGGGCACCCGCAACCCGAACGGCCGCGCGCGCACATCCGGCATCTCACCGCAGACCCGGACCTCGTAGAACGGCGCACCGTCGGCTCCGCGTGCGCGATCGAAAACCTCGCAGGGAATCGCAAGGTCGACCGGAACGACCCCATCCAAGGCCAGAACGCCGACGACGTGAGCCATGCTGCCGATGCCCTCCCCTTCGTGGCCGTAGCTTACACGATGGAAGAATTGGCAGAAATCGATCGGTCGACGTCGTTCCTGCCACTCACGCCGAGGCGCGGCCGTCGGTTACGCCCTCGTTCGGGATCGGACGCGGAGGCAGATCGTGACCATGGATCATCGGCAGGAGGGTGGGTCTCACGGACCCGGCGGAGCGGGACCGGAGGCGGCGACCGTCGAGACCCTCCCCTTCGACCGAAGGCCACTGCAACCCTTGAGGATGGCCGCCGTGACGGAGGCGGCGACGCTGCTGCTGCTCGTCGGAATCGCGGTTCCGTTGAAGCACCTGGGCGACTGGCCCGGCGCGGTCCGCGTTCTCGGGCCGGTCCACGGCTTCGCCTTCCTCGCCTATGTCTGGATGGTCCTGCGGTCCCTGAGCGCCGGTCTCGTGTCGCGCGACGAAGCGATGCGGCTCGCCGTGGCGGCATTCGTTCCAGGCGCTGGCTTCCTGACGGCCCGCTCCCTCGGCGGCCGCGCGTCGCAGCCGGGTCCGGGGGACAGGCCGTGACGGTGCCGATGGAAACCTATCCGTGGCTCAAGGCGCTGCATGTCGCCAGTGCCTTCCTGTTCATCGCCGGACTCGTTGCGAACGGCTTGATCCTGGTCGCCGGACGTGCGGCGGCAGACCGGATCGCTCCCCTGGCCCCGATCCTGGGGCGATGGGATCGCGCCGTGACGGTGCCGGCGATGCTGGGCGTGTGGGCCTGCGGCATCGGGCTCGCCGTCTCGGACGGCTGGTTCGCCTCGGGATGGCTTCAGGCGAAGCTGGTCGTCGTCGTTCTTCTGTCCGCCCTCCACGGCCTGCAATCCGGCCAGATCCGGCGCATCGCCACGGAGCGGCGCATCGCGCCCCTGCCGCTCCCGGCCCTCGTCATCCCGGCCGTGCTCGCGATTGCGGTTCTCGCGGTGGTCAAGCCGTGACGGACCGGGTCCCGGCCCGGCTCAGCGAAATCCCGCCAGCACCGCCTCCCGCAACGCCTGCGGCAGGGCGACCAGCTCGCCGTGGACCGGCTCGCGCCGGTTGTAGACCGGGGCGCGGCCGTCGAGGCCGAGCACGGCGCCACCGGCCTCGCGCAGGATCAGGTCGGCACCGGCGAGGTCCCAGTCGCGGGCATCCGACGAGACCAGCCCGACATCGACCAGACCTTCCGCCACCCGCACCAGGCGCAGGGCGAGGGAGGGGATCCGCGGCAGGTGCTCCAGCGCGCCCGGGGTCCCGCCGAGGCCGAGCGTCCGCTCCAGCCGGTCGGCCATCGGCTTCGGGCCGGTGACCCGGGCTCCCGCCATGCTGGTCTGCGGCGAGACCCGGATCGGCACCCCGTCCTTCGTCGCCCCTTCCCCGGCCACGGCCTCGTAGAGCGTCGCGGTGACCGGCGCGGCGACGTGGCCGAGCACCGGCTCGCCACGGGCGAGCAACGCGACGGCGATCGACCAGTCGGGATCGCCCGACAGGAAGGCGCGGGTGCCGTCGATCGGATCGACGATCCAGACGAGGTCGTGGGCGAGGCGAACCGGATCGTCCCGGGTCTCCTCCGAGAGCCAGGCGGCACCGGGAATCAGCTCGCTCAGGCGCACCTTCAGGAAGGTGTCCACCGTCACGTCGGCTTCCGTCACCGGCGAGCCCCCGGCCTTGCTCCAGACCCGGGCGCTGGTGCGCTCGCCCTGCCGGAAGTAGGGCAGCGCCAGCAACGCCGCCTCGCGGATGATCGCCCGGACCTGAGGCAGCAGAGTCTCGGGCAGCCGCGGGCGCAAGTCGTCGGGGAGAGGCATGGGGAGCCGCCAGAGGTTTCGAGGGGAGTGCCCGGCGGCCCCGCGGCGGGCACGGGTTGAGCCGGAGCAGGATTCTCTCCGTTGTAGGCCCCGGCCCCGGGCGCCACAAGGATTCGTCACTCGGGACGACATCCGAACCTCGGACGACATCCGATCGTGCTCGTCGGGCGATCGCGACGGGATCGCGCGCGAGGCGGATCTCGACGTCGCTCCGGCGTCTGGAGCCTCCGGCTTCACCGGCGGCAGCGGCAATGCCGCATCGTCTTAGCGAAGCGTGTCACGCCGCGATCACGCCATGTACTGGCGGTGAACGATAAATGAATCGATCTGAAACAAGGATCCGTTGAGCATTCGGCGCATCGGGACCGTTACAACCATCGCTTAACGCTGCCTTTTAAGGCGTTCTGAGCCGGAGCGGGTCCAACGTCGTGACAACAGCGGACGACACGACAGAGGTCGCCGCCTCTCGCGGACAGGGCGTCGAGCAGATCCATGGTCACCAGATTCCCCTCTTCGAACCGCCAGGCCGCCCGTCGCGATGTCGGGCTCCCTGTCATCCACCGCGGCCCGGTCCAGGCCGAGCCGACGGCGCTGCCGTTGGTCGCCCCGATGCCCGGCGGCAGCGCCGCCGGCAGCCTGGCGCTCTGCCTCGACGGCGAGGCCAGCGACGCCGCTGGCGAGGACCGCTTCGCCGTGATGGTGCTCGACCGCAGCGGCGACCCGCTGATGCGGCTCGGCATCTGGGGTGACGACGAGGTGGTGGCGGTGTGGCGCCGGCTCGGCGCCGAATCCGGCCTGCCCCTGGTGGTGATCCAGGAGGATGGCGCGGTCGCCCCGATGGGCGCGCAGCTCGGCCGGGTGAAGCTCGGCGCGGTGCGGATCCGCCGCCGGCACGGGCTCCTGAACCACCGCCGGCCGCGCTTCCTCACCCGCCGCAAGACCGGCCGCCTGCCGCTGCGCCCCCTCGTCTACCGCGACGAGGCGCTGATGACCGAGGGCGGGAGCAACTGAAAGCTCCCCGGGATTACATCAACCCTTGCCAGATCGCGTCGAGGGCGAGGCCGCAAAACAGGATCAGCCCCGCATCGCGGTTGGCGCGAAACAGCCGCAACGCCTCCGCGCCGTCGCGCGGATCGAGCCGCCCGACCTGCCAGGCGAGGTGGCCGGCGAACAGCGCGAGACCGGCGAGACCGATCGGCCCGGCCCCGGCCCCGGACAGGGCGAGGCCGATGAACAGGACGCAAACCAGGAAGCAGCCCGCCACCGCGAGCCGCACCCGGGTGCCGAAGAAGCGGGCCGAGGACTTGATGCCGGCGATCTCGTCGTCCTCGATGTCCTGCACCGCATAGATGGTGTCGTAGCCGATGACCCACGCGATGGCGCCGGCATAGAGCCAGTAAGCCGGGGCGTCGAGGCGGCCGAACAGGGCGACCCAGCCCATCAGCGCCCCCCAGGCGAAGGCGAGGCCGAGCACGGCCTGCGGCACCGGCATCACCCGCTTCATGAACGGGTAGATGGCGACGGGCGCGAGCGAGGCGATGCCGACGAGGATCGCCGTCCTGTTGAACTGCAACAGCACCGCGAGCCCGACGAGGGCCTGCACCACCAGAAAGATCAGCGCGTGGCGCACGCGCAGCCGCCCGGAGGGCAGCGGCCGCAGGCGGGTGCGCTCGACGCGGGCGTCGAGGTCGCGGTCGGCGATGTCATTATAGGTCGAGCCCGCCCCCCGCATGGCGACGGCGCCGATCAGGAACAGGGCGAGGTGCCACAAATTCGGACCCGGCTGCCCCGCCGCGATGGCGGCGAGCGCCGCCGACCACCAGCAGGGCAGCAGCAGGAGCCACCAGCCGATCGGCCGCTCGATGCGGGCAAGGCGCAAATAGGGGCGCACCACCTCGGGGGCGTGCCTGTCGACCCAGTGCCCGGTGACCGCGTCGGCGACCGGGCGATCGGGGGCCGGGCTCATGCCTGCCTGCGGCCGGCCGCGATCGTCATCCCTGCGCGGCTCACAATGCGCCCTCTCACAGCGCGCCCTGAGGCACCCGGAAGCTGCCGGTCAGGCCGGGCCCGCCGAGGAGGCCGCCGCCGCCGCCGCCCTGCTGCTGCTGCTGCGCCGCCATGGCGCGGGCCTTCTTCTCCATCGCCGCCTGCTGCACGGCCGCGTTGCAGACCTTGGTGCGCAGGGTCGAGACCCGGCCGTGATCGGCCTTGAAGCCCTCGACGAACGAATCCGGGATCGAGCACCAATCCTTGTTGGCGGTGATCCACTTCAGGCCCTCGTTGCCGTTGGCCTGGAGCCTGCTGAACAGGGTGCAGGCGGCGGCGGCGGTGATCTTGGCCTTCTTGCCCTGGGAGGCGGCATTGACCTTGCCGACGATGTCCTTGCGCTCGGTCAGGGTCTTCTGGATCGCCGAGCAATCGGCGCCCTGGGCCCGGGCGGCCCCGCCGAGAAGCGTCGCGCCGAGCAGGCTTCCAGCCAGCGCCGCCACGGTCACACGCATGCGAGTCATCTCCCACCCCCCAAAGCTTCCGGCCCCGACTTCTCTGGCCTCTCGCCGGTCCGGCCGTCATCTCGTCGGCGCCCCCGGCATAGTGAAGAATTCCGTGCCGCTCCCGGCCTCTCTCTGCTTTCTGCACAGGAATGTGGCGCTATCGTGCGCAGCCACCGGCCCGAGGCCCCCGCTCCGGCCATCGTCGCCGATCTTTGTTGCGCACGTGCAACAGGTCGGGTGCACCCTCGCCGCCGATTGACAGGCGGCCCCGATCTCGGCGAGCAGAACGGCCATGGCGGCCTACGATTTCAACGCTCCCCGGCTCTTCCTCGACATCCCGATGCACGAGGGGGCGCGGCATACCCTCGACCGGGCGCAGGCGAACTACCTGCTGTCGGTGCTGCGGCGCGACGCGGGCGAGCCGGTGCTGGTGTTCAACGGCCGCGACGGCGAGTGGCGGGCCGAGATCGCGCCCACCGGCCGCAAGGCGGCGGATCTGGTGCTGCGGGCGCAGACCCGGCCGCAGACGCCGCCGGGCGACCTGCACTACCTGTTCGCCCCGCTCAAGGCCGCCCGCCTCGACTACGTCGCCCAGAAGGCGGTGGAGATGGGCGCGAGCCTGATCCAGCCGGTGGTGACCCGGCGCACGCAGGGCGACCGGATCAAGCTCGACAAGTTGCGCGCCAACGCGATCGAGGCCGCCGAGCAATGCGGCATCCTGAGCCTGCCGGAGATCCGCGACGCGGCGCCGCTTGCGGAGGCCCTGGCCGGGCTCGCGCCGGAGCGCCTGCTGGTGTTCTGCGACGAGGACGCGCCGGTGGCCGATCCGGTCGCGGCCCTGCGGCAGGCCGCCGCGACGGGCGCGCCCGGGAACGGCCCGGTTCCGCTGGCCGTTGTGATCGGGCCGGAGGGGGGGTTCACGCCGGAGGAGCGCACCCTGATCGGAGACCGTCCCAACACCGTCCGCCTGTCCCTCGGCCCGCGCATCCTGCGGGCCGACACCGCCGCGGTGGCGGTGCTGGCCCTGGTCCAGGCCGTGCTCGGCGACGGGCGCTCCAACGGACCGACGGAAGCCTGATCCACCCCGTTCCGCGGCGGCGGGCGACCGGGCTCGCGCCGCATTCCAAATTCACATGACCGAGCCGCCTGCGGCGGAGGCCGATTCGCGGCCTCCGGCCGTCGGCGCGTCGCGGCCCGCTATTGCCGGAGGTGTTGCCGATGCGAGCGGATTTCGAGGTCTGCCTTGAGGAGGAAGCGTTCATCAACGATGCGGGGAAGCGCGATGCCGCCCGGGCCCGTACCCGCGATTTTCTGGCCGCCTGCCGGGCCGCCCACCCGCAGGTGCGCGCCGAGCTGATGGAGCCGCAGCTCGTCTGGTCGACCGGCCCGGTGGACGGCCTCGGCGCGGCGCGGCAGGCCCTCGCGGCCTTGCGCAGCGGGCTCGGTGCGCTCGCCTCCGCCCGCGGCCTCGCCCTGATGGCTGCGGGCACCCACCCGCTCGCCCGCTGGAGCCGGGTCCGCCCGTGCGAGCAGGCCGCCCGCGGCCGGGTGCTGCGCGACCTCCAGATGGTCGGCAGCCGGACCGTCGTGTGTGGCCTCAGCGTCGGGGTCGGCGTGCCGGAGGGCGTGTCGCGGGTCGACCTGATGAACCGGATGCAGCCCTACCTCGCCCTGCTGCTCGCCCTCTCGACCTCGTCGCCGTTCTGGCAGGCGCAACGCACCGGGCTCCTCGGCTACCGCCTCGCCGCCGCGCGGGAGCTGCCGCGCAGCTTCCTGCCGCCGCTCTTCTGCGACGATGCCGATTACGCCCGCTACCTCGACACGGTGGTGACCGCCGGGGCCGTCGACGACCCGCGCCACGTCTGGTGGGTGATCTGCCCCTCGCCCACCGGCCCCGGCCTCGACCTGCGCATCGCCGACAGCTGCACCCGCCTCGACGATGCGCTGGCCATCGCGGCGCTGTATCGCTGCCTGGTGCGCCGCCTCGCCCACGAGCCGGCGCGTCACCGCGACTTCACCGGCGCCTCGCAGGCGATCGCGGCCGAGAATTGCTGGCGGGCGCAGCGCTACGGCATCCACGGCAGCTTCGTCTGCGAAGCGACGCGGACGGCGCGGCCGGTGGCGACGGTGCTCGCCGAGACCCTGGCGCTGGTCGCCGAGGATGCCCGGGCGCTGGATTGCGAGGCCGAGCTGGACCTCGCCCGCTGGATCGTCGCCCGCGGCACCAGCGCCGACCGCCAGCTCGCCCTGTTCACCGAGGCGCAGGGGCGCGGCCTGCCGCCGCGGGAGGCCCTGGCGGAGGTGGTCGACTGGCTCACGGCCGAGACGGTGGGGGCGAACCCGACGCGGCATTGAGGGGCGCGAGATCCGAACGCCTGTCCCATCCTCGACCCTCATCCTGAGGTGTCAAGGATGGGATGGCAGCGGCGTCGGCCAAGCCGGACCTCACGCCACCCTCACCGCCCCACAGTGCACTCGATCTGCCCATGCGGCTCGTCGGTGGCCACGAACACCTGGTTCGGATTGTCGAGACCGAACGGCGTCAGGTTCGCCAGCAGGTAATGCTTGTTCGGGCAGGCGAGCGTGATCGTCCCGATCTCCGGCACCGCCTCCAGGGCCGCCATGCCCATGCGGTAGAGGCTGTCCTGGAGGCTGTGGCTGTAGCTGCCGGCAAAGACCCGCAGCAGCGTGTCGAGGATGCGGGCATTGGCGGCGTCGTAATCGGCCGGCTCGGAGGTCCAGGCCCAGGACGCCTCCATGCTGGTGGCGGCGATGCGGTCATGCGTCTCGGGGATCGTCGTGTAGGGATCCTTGACGTAGTGGGCCCAGCCCGATTCCGTGCTCTTCAGGAAGGTGAAGCCCGACAGGCCGGATTCCACCGCCGCGCCGCTGCGGGACAGCACCACCCGGGCGAAGGGCTGGCCGTTGCCGTCCAGGGTGAAGGCGTGGGGATGGGGGGCGCCCTCCACCGCGAGGCGGTTCCAGCGGGTCTCGTGGCCGGTGACGGTGGCGGTCTCCATCTGCGGATAGCTGTCGAGCAGGCGTTGCGCCACCGCGCGGCAGAACGCCTCCGCCGGCAGGGTCGGACTCTCGCGGGCGACGATGTAGACCACGTTCTTGACGGTGTCGGTCGAGACGGTCGGGCTGTTGTCGGCATGCGTGAAGGTGCGGTCGAAGGCGCCGGTCAGCATCGCCTTGACGGTCAGCTCGCGCACCTCGTGCCGGTCGCCGTCGCGGTGGACGCGCATCACCCGCACCCGGCCCTTGCCATAGGTCTTGTGCAGCAGGGTCATGGGTTCCTCGTGCGATAGGATCTTGGATCAACAGGATCTTGGATCAGACGTGCTCGGCCGCCGCCGCCGCGGAGGCGTCCCGCCCCGCCTGCTCCGTGCTGCCGATGCCATTGAAGAAGGCATTGAGCAGGACCGCGGCGATCGAGGCGAGCAGGATGCCCGATTCGAGCAGCGGATGCAGCGCGTGCGGCAGGTTGCGGAAGAAGGTGGGCGCCACCAGCGGGATCATGCCGAAGCCGACCGCGATCGCCACCACGAACTGGTTCTTCGGCCGGCCCCGGAAATCCACCGCCGTGAGGATGCGTGCGCCGGTGGCGGCCACCATGCCGAACATCACGAGCCCGGCCCCGCCCAGCACCACCTGGGGCACCGCCTCGACGAGGGCGGCCATCTTCGGCAGCAGGCCGAGGGCCAGCATGACGACCCCACCCGCCACGGTCACATGGCGCGAGCGCACCCCCGTCACCCCGACGAGGCCGACATTCTGCGAGAACGAGGTGTAGGGGAAGGTGTTGAACAGGCCGCCCAGCAGCGTGCCGAGCCCGTCGGCCCGCAGGCCGCGGGCGAGATCGGTTTGCGAGACCGGCCGGCCGGTGATCTCGCCGAGCGCCAGGAACATCCCGGTCGATTCGATCATCACCACGATCATCACGACGCACATCGTGGCGATCGGCACCAGATGGAATTGCGGCCAGCCGAAGTGGAACGGGAGGACGGGGGCGAACCAGGGGGCCGCCGCCACCTTGTCGAAATGCATGAGGCCGAGGGAGGCCGCCACGACCGAGCCGGCGACGATGCCGAGGAGCACCGCGACGTTGGCGACGAAGCCCTTGCCCCAGCGGATCAGGCCGAGGATCGTCAGCAGCACCAGGAGGGCGATGCCGAGGCCGCCGACTTGCGCGTAGTTCGGGTTCGGCACGGCGGCGGGGACGCCGTCGATCATCTTCGTCAGCGTCGGCTGGCCCCCGCCGGCCCAGTTGATGCCGACCCGCATCAGCGAGATGCCGATGACCAGGATGATCGTGCCGGTGACGACCGGCGGGAAGAGCGGCAGCAGGCGGCTGACGAAGGGGGCGACCAGGAGGCCGAAGATGCCCGCGGCGATCACCGAGCCGTAGATGCCGAGGAGACCGACCTCGGGCGCCGCCGCCATCGACAGCATCGGGCCGACTGCCGCGAAGGTCACGCCCATCATCACCGGCAGGCGGATGCCGACGCCCGGAAATCCCGCCGACTGGATCAGGGTCGCGACGCCGCAGGCGAACAGATCGGCGCTGATGAGGAAGGCGACCTCCTCCGGCCTCAAGCCGAGGGCCCGGCCGATGATCAGCGGCACCGCGACGGCGCCGGCATACATCACCAGCACGTGCTGCACCGCGAGCGGCACGAGGCGGGCCGGCGGCAACATCTCCTCGACGGCGTCGGCGGGCTCGACTGGCATGGGGCACGTCTCGTCTTGAGGAATGCGGGCACGCGCGAGCGGACCGACTGCGATGCCGCTGCGCCGTGCCGGAGCCTCATCATCGCGCATGGCGGCCAAACCGCAAGCACCATGCCAAGCTGCGCCGGGGTTGTGGGAGGGCGGCAGGCTTGCCGGGAGGCGCCTCTGGGTATTTGTTCACCATTCCGGGCCGAGAGTGCCCATGCGGCCGGCAGCCCTCGCGGAGGGACGGCCGCGTCCCGTCGCGACCTACGAGCACAGGCAGCCATGCGAACCATCGTCTACGCCGACGGCGGCTGCGATCCCAATCCCGGCCCGGGCGGCTGGGGCGTGGTGATCCAGGCGCCGGAGGGCCCCGTCGAATTGTGCGGCGGCGACCCGCAGAGCACCAACAACCGCATGGAGCTGACCGCGGCGATCCGGGCGCTGGAGCATTTCCCCGAGGGCGCGGCGATCGAGATGCGCTGCGACAGCCAGTACGTGGTGAAGTCGGTCACCGAGTGGATCCGCGGCTGGAAGCTGAAGGGCTGGCGCACAACCACCGGCCCGGTGAAGAACGTCGAGCTGATGCAGCGCCTGGACGAGCTGGCGGCCCGGCGCGACGTGCGCTGGGTCTGGGTGAAGGGCCATGCCGGCGAGGCCGGCAACGAGCGCGCCGACCGGCTGGCGGCACAAGGCCGCCGGCAGGCCCTCGGGCTGGCGCCGCGCACGGACATCGCGCCGGCCCGGATGCCGGCGCCCTCCCCGGCCGCCGCAGCGCCCGCGGCCCCGCCGGCGGAACCGGCCCCGCGCGGCACCGCGATCCCGGTCGACGGCGCCTTGGGCCTGCGCCTCGCGCGGGCGGCCAAGCAGGCCGGCACCACGCCGCAGGCTTATGCCGACGAGGTGCTGCGCCTCACGCTCGATCTCGGGCCCGAGGGGCTGGCGCTCCTGCGGGAGGCGAAGGCCCGGAAGCTGCCGGCGGCGTGAACCCCGCTACGCCTCCCGGCACGGGGATCGGATCGTCGTCACCGGCAGCGTCGGGACGCGCAACCACCGCTTAAC
This sequence comes from Methylobacterium aquaticum, assembly GCF_001043915.1. Taxonomy (GTDB): domain Bacteria; phylum Pseudomonadota; class Alphaproteobacteria; order Rhizobiales; family Beijerinckiaceae; genus Methylobacterium; species Methylobacterium aquaticum. The sequence continues at coordinate 11,273 of NZ_LABX01000289.1, forward strand.
GTTTCCGACGCGCGCCCCGCCCTTCACCGCCCGGCAAGCATCTTTGCCAACCGGAACGAGAGGTTTGGCCGCGGATTATCGCTCTGCTCAAAAGGTCACGTTCGAGGACCGCAGGGATGCACAAGCAGAGTGGATGGGCCGCGGCGACGATCGTCGCGGCGACGATGGCGGCCGGACCGGCCGCCGCGCGGGAACTGGTCGCCTTCGACGCGGCGGCGGAAGCCGGCACGGTGGTGGTCCGCACGGCCGAACGGCGGCTGTACTTCGTCAACGGTGACGGGACGGCGATCCGCTATCCGGTGGCGGTCGGCAAGGCCGGCAAGCAATGGACCGGCTACGCCCGCATCGACGGGAAGTATCTCCGGCCGGCCTGGTCGCCGCCCGACGAGGTGAAGCGGGACAATCCCCGCCTGCCGGACGTGATCGCCGGCGGCTCGCCCAGCAACCCGATGGGCGTGGCGGCCCTCACCCTCGACCGGGGCGAATACGCGATCCACGGCACCAACCGGCCGGGCTCGATCGGCACCTTCGCGTCCTATGGCTGCATCCGCATGTACAACCAGGACGTGGCCGATCTCTACGGCCGCGTCCAGGTCGGCACCACCGTGGTGGTGACGCGCTGACGCTCACGCCCTCCCCTGGTCCTGCTCCCGTCGGGGCTTCGCGGCCCCGGCGGGAGCGGAAGGCGCGCGTTCCGGGGCCCGGATCAGCGCAAGGTCGCGGCGATCGCCCGCTGGATGCCGCGGATGTCGGCCCCGCGCTTGAGGGTGCGGCTGATCGGGTCGGGGCGGCCCGAGATCCAGATCGTCAGTTCCGAATCGAGGTCGAAATTGCCTGCATTCTCGATCGAGAACGAGGTGATCGCCCGGTAGGGCACCGTGAGGTAGGAGACCTTGCGGCCGGTCACGCCCTGCTTGTCGACCAGGATCATCCGCCGGTCGGTGAAGACCATCAGGTCGCGGATCACCCGGAACGCCACCTGCACGGTCTCCCCCGGCACCAGCATCCCGTCGAGTTCCTGCGCCACCGCCTCCGGCGCCGCGTCGCTGCCATGGCCGAGCAGCCCGTCGAGCAAGCCCATCGTCGTCTCCTCAGAAGTCGGTCGCCAGTCCCTTTACTTCCCAATCGTCGTAGCGCACCGGCTCCAGGCCACCGCGCCCGTTGATCTCGCGCTCGCGCCGAATCTCCTCCGCCCTTGCGTCGATCTCGGCCCGCCGCGCCTCCGCCTCGGCGAGCGCGCGCTGCGCGGCCGGCGACAGGGGCTTGCGGGAAAGGGCCTCGGTCTCGCTCATCGGTCGATCCTCGCTCGTGACACGTCGCGCCTGTCCGCGTCGCGGCGCTTGCATCTCGGGCGGCCGGATGCCACCCCGGGCGCAACGCCGCCGGTCCCTTCGAGGTGGAGGGCGCGGGCGGCAGCGTCAAGGTCGGGCCCGGGACCGGGACAGGATCCGCGTGGGCCTGTGACAGTCCGCGCGTGCAATCCGTGCGAGGCGCGCGCGAGGGGCCGCGGTGGAGTGAGGATGGACGGACAGCAAAACGGTGGTGCGGGGCTGGCGGCTGCGGGACCTGAGGTCGCCGGCCTGCCGGCGCGGCGCCTCGCCTGGGGGATCGTGGCGGACCTCCTCGGCAAGAACCGCGGCACGGCGCTCGAGGACGCGATGGAGCCGGCGGCCCACCGGGCCGCGCTGCCGCCGCAGGATGCGGGGCTCGCCCGCGCCATCGCCACCACGACCTTCCGCCATCTCGGGGTGATCCTCCACGCCCTGCGGCAGCGCCTGGCCAAGGGCCTGCCGGAGGACCAGCCGGGGCTCGTCGCGCTGCTCGCCACCGGGGCGGCGCAGATCCTCTACCTCAACGTCCAGGACCATGCCGCCGTCGACCTGGCGGTCCGCCTCGCCAAGGCCGAGCCGGGCCTGCAACACCTCGCCGGCCTCGCCAACGCAGTCCTGCGCCGGATCGCCCGCGAGCGCGACGCGATCCGGCAGGAGGGCGACGCCGAGCCGTTGCGCCTCAACACGCCCGACTGGCTCGCGCAGCGCTGGGTCGCGGCCTATGGCGAGGAGACGGCCCGGGCCATCGCGGCCGCCCATGCCCGCGGGGCGGGGCTCGACCTCACCCTGCGCCCTGGCGCCCCACTCCCCGACGGGCTCGACGGGCGGCGCCTGCCGGGCGGGGTGAGCCTGCGCCTCGACGATGCCCGCACGCCGGTGCCGGACCTGCCCGGCTTCGAGACCGGGGCGTGGTGGGTGCAGGACGCCGCGGCGGCCCTGCCGGCGCATCTCCTCGGGGTCAGGCCCGGCGAGCGGGTCGCCGATCTCTGCGCGGCGCCCGGCGGCAAGACCGCCCAGCTCGCCGCTGCCGGCGCCGCAGTGCTGGCGGTCGACCGCTCGGCCCCGCGCCTGCGCCGGCTGGAGGCGAATCTCGCCCGGCTCGGCCTCGCGGCGGAGGTGCGGGCCCTCGACGCGCTGGCGCTGCCGGAGGAGCCCCCCTTCGACGCCGTGCTGCTCGATGCGCCGTGCAGCGCCACCGGCACGCTCCGGCGCCACCCGGACGTCGCCTGGTCGAAGCACGAGAGCGACCTGCCCCGCCTCACCGCGCTCCAGGCGAGGCTCCTCGACAAGGCGGCGCGGCTCACCCGCCCGGGCGGACGGCTCGTCTACTGCACCTGCTCGCTGGAGCCGGAGGAAGGCGAGGCGCAAGCCGAGGCTTTCCTGAGGCGCCATCCGGGCTTCGCCCGCCGGCCGATCGCGCCCGGGGAGGTCGGCGACCCCGCCCTGGTGACCGCGGCGGGCGACCTGCGCACCCTGCCCTCCCACTGGACCGAGGCAGGGCGCGGCGGCCTCGACGGCTTCTACGCGGTGCGCCTGGAGCGCCGCCTGGCGTGAGGAATCTGTTCACGGGGCGTCGGGACGGTTTGACCCCGCGGTGATCCTTGACCATTCCTTGACGAGAGTGGCCGACCGATGCGGGCCGCTTCGGCGGACCTGCGGTGGCGCACCACCGTTGCGCCGGCTGAAGCCTTTGTCGGACCGCAGGTTTTCATCGTGGAACCAGCGGCGAGCGCGGCGAAACCTGTTCGGCGGGAGGTGGCGTGGGTTGGGGGCCTGACCGCTGGCGGTTCTACCGGCTCGTCGGGCACGAGGCGGGGCGCGTCCTGCGGGGCGCCGCGGTGCGCGCGACCTCGCGCCCCTCGGTGCTGGCCCGCCTGCGCCCGACCGGCCTCGTGATCGCGCCGCAGGACCTGCGCACCAGCGACGCGACCATCGCGGCCGATATCTATGCCGGTCTGTTCGTCTTCGCCGGCCGGGCGCTCGCGACCGGCGGGCGGTCGCCGTTCGACTTCGCGGCGCCCTCGAGCCAATGGGGCCAGGAACTCTACGGCTTCGGCTGGCTGCGCCACCTGCGCGCCGCCGAGAGCGCGCTGGCGCGCGCCAATGCCCGCACCTTCGTGCAGGACTTCATGAACGGCCGCGGCGACCAGTCCCTGGCCCAGCGACCGGCCGTGACGGCACGACGGCTGATCTCGCTCCTGTGCCAGTCGCCCCTGGTTCTGGAAGGGGCGGACCATGCCTTCTACCAAGCCTTCCTGAAGCTGATCGGGCGCTCGACCCGCACCCTCGACCGGGCCCTGCGCCGCGGCATCCCCCCCCGCGACCGGCTCGTCGCCGCGGTGGCGCTCGCCTATGCGGGCCTGTGCTGCGAGGGGTTCGACCCGGTGCTGCGCCGTGGCACGCGGCTCCTGGACCGGGAGCTGACCCGCCAGATCCTGCCCGATGGCGGCCATCGCAGCCGCGATCCGGGCTTCGCCAAGGACCTGCTCCTCGACCTGCTGCCCCTGCGGCAAAGCTTCCTCAGCCGCGACATCGCCCCGCCGGACTCCCTCCTCAACGCCATCGACCGGATGCTGCCGCTCTTGCGCCTGCTGCGCCACGGTGACGCCTCGCTCGGCCACCACAACGGCATGGGGGCGACTGCTGCCGACCAGCTCGCCACTCTGCTGGTCTATGACGGCGCTCTGGCCAAGCCCCTGATGCACGCGCCGCATTCCGGTTACGCCCGCCTCGAGGGCGGGGGCGGCACCCTGGTGGTGGCCGATATCGGGGCGGCTCCTCCGCCGGCCCACTCGGCCGTGGCGGGGGCCGGCTGCCTGTCCTTCGAGCTGTCCTGCGGGCCGCAGCGGCTGGTGGTGAATTGCGGCATGCCGGCCACCGGCGAGGAGATGCGGGAGCTTGCCCGCACCACGGCGGCCCATTCCACCGCGTGCCTGGCCGATTCCTCCTCGTGCCGCTTCCTCGCTCTGCCGCAGCCCGGCCTGGCCCATCCGCTCGCCGCCTGGCTGAAGCGCCGGTTGGGGCCGATCATCGTGCGCGGGCCGGCCGAGGTCGTGGTCGAGCGCGGCACCGACGCCGTGGGTGCCGGCGTGCTCGCCGCCCGTCACGACGGCTACGCCCCGACACTCGGCCTGCTCCACGAGCGGCGCTGGCGCCTCCACCCGGACGGCGCCCTGCTGGAAGGCCATGACGGCTTCGTGCGCGACGCAGGCGGACGGAGCGGCCCGGTCGAGGCGGCGATCCGCTTCCACCTCCACCCGAGCGTGCGGGCGAGCCGGATCGGGCGGGGCGTGCGGCTCGTCGCGGCCGGTGCGCCCTGGCTGTTCGAGACCGACGAGGTCGACCCGGTGATCGAGGAGAGCGTGTACTTCGCCGCCTTCAACGGGGCCCGCCGCACCGAGCAGATCGTGCTCCACCTCACGGTCACGGACGGGGTTCAGGTGGCCTGGCGCTTCCGCCGTCTCACCGGCTGAGCCGGCTGGCGCGGCCGCCATCGGCGCGATGCCGAATTGTTCCTGAACCCTTCTCTGCCGAAAGCCCGTTCGCACGCGAATGATCCGTCGTCGGGCCAGCGCCCGTGCTACATGGGCGTGCTACATGGGGTTGTCGAGTCGGTGGCGGGCGGGAACCACGGGATGAAGCTGGACGCACCGACCATGGTGACCGTGACGGTCTTCGTGATGGTCGTGATGGGAGCGCTCACTCTCCTGTCCTGGAGCCAGGCCCGGCAGACCCGCGCCCTCGGCTTCCTCGGTGCGGCACAGCTGGTCGGCGCCGCCGCCGTCACGCTGTTCGGCCTGCGCGGCCTCGTCCCGGACTGGCTCTCGATCGGGGTCGCCAATGCGGTGATGCTCGGGGCCAATGGGCTGATCTGGTCGGGGGCCCGCTCGTTCGAGGGACGGCGCGTCCCGCTCCTCTGGCTCGCGGCCGGCCCGGTCATCTGGCTCGCCGCCTGCCTGGTGCCGCCGTTCTATGCCTCGCTCGGTGCCCGGGTGATCCTGTGCTCGGCCCTTGCCGGGCTGTATTGCGCGGTCACCGCCCGCACCCTCTGGCACCCTGGCGGCGAGAGGCTGCCGTCGCGGGCCCCGGCGTCGATCCTGCTCGCCAGCGAGGCTTTGCTGATCTGGGCGCGGATTCCCGCCACCCTGATCCTGCCGACGCCGCCGACCGGCATCCCGGGCCAGACCTTCTGGGTCGCGGTCCTCAGCTTCGTCGGCCTGCTCTACACGGTGGCGGTCTCGGTGCTGTTCATGGCGCTCGCCAAGGAGCGCCTCGAGGCCGAGCAGCGCCGCGCCGCCGAGACCGACCCGCTCACCGGCATCGCCAACCGCCGGGCCCTGGCGAGCGAGGCCCGCCGTGCGCTGGCCACCGGACCCGCCGCCGTGCTGCTGTTCGACCTCGACCATTTCAAGCGCGTCAACGACACCTTCGGGCACGCGGTCGGCGATGCGGTGCTGGTCGGCTTCTGCACCGTCGCCCGTCAGGTCCTGCCCGCCGGTACCGCGTTCGGGCGCCTCGGCGGCGAGGAATTCGCCTGCCTCCTGCCGACTGCGGGCACCGGCGAGGCGGCCCGCATCGCCGAGACCGTGCGCCTCGCCGTGGCGACGATGCGCCCCGATCTGGTGCCGAGCCTCGCCGTCACGGTCAGCGTCGGCGTCGCCAGGGGCGGCGGCACCGGGAGCGCGAGCGAGTTCGAATCCCTTCTCGGCCTCGCCGACCGGGCCCTGTACCAGGCCAAGGCGCAGGGCCGCGACCGGGTGGTGCTCGCCGGGCCGGAGCTGCGGCAGGTGGCGTGAGGCGGCGGCGCACCGCGTCACTCTCCCGGCGCACGTCCCCTCCGCAGCCGCCCGGCTTGTCGTCGCTTGTCCCGCCCCTAAGACACCCCCCATCCGACGAGTCCCGGGCGCGGCGCCCGGGGCCGGACGAGGGCTCACCCCATGGAATATCGTCAGTTCGGGCGGTCCGGCCTCAAGGTTCCGGTCTTGAGTCTCGGCACCGGCACCTTCGGGGGCAGCAACGCCTTCTTCGAGCGGTGGGGGCAGACCGACGTCGCCGAGGCGAGCCGGATGGTCGACCTGTGCCTCGAGGCCGGGGTCACCTTCTTCGACACCGCCGACATCTACTCGCAGGGTGCCTCCGAGGAGATCCTGGGCCAGGCGCTCAAGGGCAAGCGCGACCGGGCTCTGATCTCCACCAAGGCGACCTTCCCGATGGGCGAGGGGCCGAACGACAAGGGCTCGTCGCGCTACCACCTGGTGCGCGCCTGCGAGGCGAGCCTGCGCCGGCTCGGCACCGACCATATCGACGTCTATTTCATGCACGGCTTTGACGCGCTCACCCCCGTCGACGAGACCCTGCGGGCCCTCGACGACCTCGTGCGGGCGGGCAAGATCGGCTATATCGGCGCCTCGAACTTCTCGGGCTGGCAGCTGATGAAGGCGCTCGGCACCTCCGAGCGCTACGGGCTCGCCCGCTACGTCGCCTATCAGGGCTATTACTCCCTGGTCGGCCGCCACTACGAGTGGGAGCTGATGCCGCTCGGCCTCGACCAGGGCGTCGCCCTGATGGTGTGGAGCCCGCTCGGCTGGGGCCGTCTCACCGGCAAGATCCGCCGCGGCGCCAATGCCAGCGGGCGCATCGCGGCGGGCGGCGCCGAGGGCGGTCCGCCGGTCGCCGACGAGGCGCTGTTCCGGGTCGTCGAGGTCCTCGACGACCTCGCCGCCGAGACCGGGCGAAGCGTGGCGCAGGTGGCGCTCAACTGGCTGCTCAGCCGCCCGACGGTGGCCAACATCGTGGTCGGTGCCCGCAACGAGGAGCAGTTGAAGCAGAACCTTGGCGCCGTCGGCTGGACCCTCGATCCCGCTCAGATCGCCCGCCTCGATGCGGCGAGCCAGGAGACGCCGATCTATCCCTACTGGCACCAGAAGGGCTTCGACGAGCGCAACCCGAAGCCGACCACGTGGTAGAATTACAATTGACGGCTGATCCTATGCGATTGCGCAACTCCCGATTTGAGCATCGCGTGGGATAGCGAGCTGCGGTATGATCTGAGGTTCAAATCCCCCGGCTCGGCCGAGCCGGGGCTGGATGCGTCCGCTCCGCAGACCGTCCGTGCGACTCAAGGTGCCCGATGGCGCATGCCGGCGTCCACGATCCCGTCCTCGTCTGCCTGTCGATCGCGATCGCCATGCTGGCGTCCTTCGTGGCGCTGGATCTCGCCGGCCGGATGAAGGCTGCAACGGGCTTTGCCCGGCGGGCCTGGCTCACGGTCGCCGCCCTGGTGCTCGGCGGCGGCGTCTGGTCGATGCACTTCGTGGCGATGCTGGCCTTCCGCCTGCCGGGCCTGGAGATCACCTACGATCTCGGCCTCACGCTCCTGTCCCTCGCGCTGCCGGTCGCCGTGACGGCGTTCGGCCTCGCCGTCGCCCAGAGGCGCAAAGCCGGGCCGGGCGCGATCGTCGCGGCGGGGCTGGTGACCGGGCTCGGCATCGTCTCGATGCACTATACCGGCATGGCGGCGATGCGTCTGCCGGCCGCCCTCCACTACGATCCGGCCTGGGTCGCCGCCTCGGTGCTGATCGCGGTCGGGGCCGCCACCGTGGCGATCCGGCTGACGCTCCGCGAGAGCGGTCTCGCCCTGCGGATCGCGGCCTCCGGGGCGATGGGGCTCGCCATCGCGGGCATGCATTACGCTGCCATGCAGGGGCTCCACGTGATGCAGGCCGGCGCGGCCGACCATGCGGCGATCGGGGCGGGGATCGGTCAGGTCCGGCTCGCCGCCGGCGTCACGGCGGTAACCTTCCTGGTCCTCACCCTGGCGCTCGCCGCTGCCGCGGTCGACCGTCGCGTCTCCCAGCGCGCCGCCCGCGAGGCCGCGGCGCTCCGCGCCAGCGAGGAGCGCTACCGCCTGCTTCTCCAGAGCGTGACCGATTACGCCATCTTCATGCTCGACCGCGACGGCGTGGTGGCAAACTGGAATGCCGGCGCCCGCCGGATCAAGGGCTACGAGGCCGAGGAGATCGTCGGCGCCCATTTCTCGCGCTTCTACACCGCGGAGGACCGGGCCGAGGGCGCGCCGGCCCGGGCGCTCGCCACAGCGGCCGAGAACGGCAAGTTCGAGGCCGAGGGCTGGCGGGTGCGGCGGGACGGTACGCGGTTCTGGGCCAGCGTCGTCATCGACGCGATCATGGGCGACGACGGCCGGCTCGTCGGCTTCGCCAAGGTCACCCGCGACATCACCGAGCGCCTGCGCGCCCAAGCCGCCCTGGAGCAGGCGCAAGCCGCGCTCGCCCAGGCGCAGAAGATGGAGGCATTGGGCCAGCTGACCGGCGGCGTCGCCCACGACTTCAACAACCTGCTGATGGCGGTTCTGGGCAGCCTGGAATTGCTGCGCAAGCGCCTGCCCGAGGATCCCCGGCTGCTGCGCCTGCTCGACAATGCCGTCCAGGGCGCCGAGCGCGGCGCGGCGCTCACCCAGCGCATGCTCGCCTTCGCCCGGCGCCAGGAGCTGAAACCCGAGCCGGTCGACCTCGCGCGTCTCGTGCGCAACATGACCGACCTGCTCCAGCGCTCGATCGGTCCGGGCGTCCGGATCGAGACGCGATTCCCCGTCGGGCTGCCGCCGGCCCTGGTCGATGCCCACCAGCTCGAACTCGCGCTCCTCAACCTGGTGGTCAATGCCCGCGACGCGATGCCGGAAGGCGGCCTCGTCACGATCGCGGCGCGGCTGGAGCACGGAGAGCCGGCCGGGGAGGCCGCCCCGACGCTCTGCCTGGCCGTCACCGATACCGGCATCGGCATGGACGAGGCGACCCTCGCCCGGGCGCAGGAGCCGTTCTTCACCACCAAGGGCGTCGGCCGCGGCACCGGCCTCGGCCTCTCGATGGTGCACGGCGTGGCGGCCCAGTCCCGAGGCCGCCTGGTCCTGCGCAGCCGGCCTGGGACCGGCACCACTGCCGAGATCTGGCTGCCGGTGGCGGCGCCGGTCACCGCGCCGGCGACCGGGTCCGAGGAGGCAGCCCGCCGGCCGTCTTCCGGCCGCCTCCTGCCGTCCCAGGTGGTCCTCGTCGTCGACGACGATCCCCTGGTGCTCGAGAACACCGCCGCGATGCTGGAGGACCTCGGCCACCGGGTGATCGAAGCCCGCTCCGGCCGGGAAGCCCTGGACCTGGTGCGCCGCGCCCGCACCCTCGACCTGGTGCTGACCGACCACGCCATGCCGGAGATGACCGGGCTCCAGCTCGCCGCCCGCCTCGCGGCCGAGCGGCCGGGCCTCCGGCTGATCCTTGCGACCGGCTATGCCGACCTGACCCCCGAGGAAGCCGCCGGCCTGCCAAGGCTCGCCAAGCCCTACGACCAGGCGACGCTGGCAAGAATGATCGCCCACGTGATGCAGGGCACCGAGGCCAGCCCGGCCGATGACGGCACGGTGGTGCCGTTCTCCAAGAGCGCGTGAGCGCATGGGTCTCAAAGAGCGCGTGAGCGCATGGGTCTCGAAGAGCGCGTGAGCGCATGCGGCGTTCATGGCTGGGTGAGAGTATGAGGCGGCCGCGCCGCGTGCCACGGCAGGCGGTGGTCCGGGTGGTTCCCGGTGTCCCGTGTATGACGGCATCCGCCATGCGTCCGGGCCCTGACCAATCGGCAGCGCCTGATTCCAACGGCCCACGATGCTGACGCATCGATTCGACCTCGGGCAGGCCCGAGATCGACGGCGCCGTTGACCCACCTCGAATTGTCGACATCAAGCCCAAAAGTCCGGAACCTTGGGCTTGGCAATCATTCGAGAGCGGACCCAACGGTCGTTTTCTCTCGGCCGTCGGCCTCACACCACCCGCAGCGGCTTCTCCAGCACCCGCAGCACCTGCGCCAGGTCGTGCCCGCGCTTCAGGATGCGGCCGGTCTCGGCGATCACCGCGTAGGCCCCCTGGCGGCGGGCGAGGCGGGGATCCTTCTCGATGCGGTAAAGCGGCCGCTCCGAGGTGCGGCGGTGGATCGCGAACACCGCCTTCTCGCGGGTGAAGTCGATCGTGTAGTCCCGCCACTCGCCCTCGGCGACCATCCGTCCGTAGAGGTTCAGGATGATGCGCAGCTCGTCGCGATGGAACGAGACCTGCGGTGCGGTGCGCTGGGACGCCCCTGGGAAAGATACCACCTGAGCGCCAGCGCTCCAGCTTTCGGCCGTCTCTCCCTCGCTCATCGTGTCTCCTGCCTGCCGGGGTGAGTCGCACCCGGGGACCGGGCGCGGGATGACGAGCCGGCGAACGACCCGCCGGGGATCATGATGGGATGGCGCCGACAGCCCCGCAAGGGTTGCACCCGGGAGACATCGCACCGGCAACTCACCGGCACAGGCAGAAATACATGGAAACGCGGGTCGTCGCCCATAATACGCCACAATCACGCCGCGCGCCGGCCTTGATGCGCGCGCAGGAATCAGGACGACCTCATGGCCCGGCTCGTCGGCCGCTCCGGTTCCCAGCCCCCCAGCCCCCGCGATGCCGGCGGGCCGGGCCACCTCCGAGGTTTCGAGACCCAATGACTTCAGGGCCGCCTCCTCGGAGCGCGGTCCCTTTTTTGAGCCGGCGCCTCACGGCTGCATCCACATCTGGGCGGCGAGCGCGCGGGCGCGGGTGACCCGGATGTGGTCGAGGGTCCAGAACCCGATCGTCAAGGCCCCGGCCAGGAGGGCGACGGGCAGGGCGAGCGCCAGGTAGGGGTTCTGCCGCGGCGGCGTGGTCATGATTCCTCCTCTTCGCGGGCCTTGCCGTCCGGGAACGCACCCGCCGCCCAGAGGTGCCAGCAAGCCGCCTGTCCGCCAAGTGGGCGTAGGCATCGCGTGGGCGGAGCCATCGCGTGGGGCTTGGCCACCAAGTGGGCTTGGCCATCAAGTTGACCTGCCAGATGACGGCGGCCGAGACAGGCTGAGGCGCCTTCGCTCCCAAACCTCTCAGCCCGCGAGCGGCGCGAAGAAGCAGAACACGGTGTCGCCGCGGTGGCACCAGTGGTAGCGCCCGTCCTGGCTTGGCCGCACCTTCGCCATCGGCACGAAGACCCCGTGCGTCCGGTAGCCGCCCGGCACCTCGACAGCGTCGGAGATCGGCTCGCAATCCTGGTCCGAGCAGCACTCGAAGGGGTACCAGGAATGCGTCGGCTGGACGAGGGAGAGCGCGGCGACGGCGAGGGCGACCTTCATGGGCGGCGTACCTCCAGCGGCGAGATCCGGCCGAACCGGGCCGGAAGGACGGGCGCCGCATGCCGCGTGCCAAAGGCCGCGTGCCGGGCGCGGGCGCGTCATCGGCACGCAGTCCCCTCGACGCGCGCCTCCTTCCGCGGTCCGGCGCATCGACGCCCATCCTCGCGCCGCGCGGCCCACAGCGACACATCACGCGATCATGCGGGCAGGGATTTCGAAACCCGACCGGCTGCACATCTCTCGTGATGCGCCCGTTCGATGCCCGCCACGCCGCCGACTACCCCGTCCTCATCGGCTGCGACGAGGTCGGCCGCGGCGCGCTGTGCGGGCCGGTGATCGTGGCTGCGGTGCATTTCGACCCCGCCGCCCTGCCGGGCGACCTGCTGGAAGCCCTCGACGACAGCAAGCGCCTCGACGCCGCTGCCCGCGAGCGGCTGGCGCCGCGAATTGCGGCAGCCGGGCGGGTGGCGCTCGCCGGCGCGTCCCGCGACCTGATCGACCGGATCAACGTGCGCGCCGCCACCCTCGACGCCATGCGCCGCGCGGTCGTGCGCCTCGGCATCGCGGCCGAGGTGGCGGTGGACGGGCGCGACGTGCCGTCCGGCCTGCCCCTGCCCTGCCGGGCCGTCGTCGGCGGCGACCGGCTGGTGCCGCAGATCGCCGCGAGTTCGATCGTCGCCAAGGTGGCGCGGGACCGGCTGATGCGGGCGCTGGCCCGGCGCCACCCGGCCTATGCCTGGGAGCGCAATGTCGGCTACGGCACCGCGGCGCACCGGGCCGCGATGGCGAGCCTCGGCCTGACCCGGCACCATCGGCTGAGCTTCAAGTCCCGCACCGGGTGAGGCGGTGCATGCACGCCACCGCTTCCGCTTTCCGCCCGGAGCAGCGTAAGCTTCCGGCGACGCGCGAACGAGCCGAATGGCCTGGACCCCGAAGGGAGGACGACGACGTGAGCACTCAGAGCCGGAGGGCGGCCCGATGATGACCCCGATGACGCGCCGGGTGATGAACCTCGCCCATGCCCTCACCCAGGCCGCCGCGCGCCATCCGGACCGGGCGGCGATCGTCTGGGGCGAGCGGAGCTGGAGCTGGCGCGCGTTCGACGCCAGGGTCTCGGCGCTGGCCGCGGCGCTCAGCCAGCGCGGGATCGTCAAGGGCGACCGCCTGCTGGTCCATGCCCGCAACGGCAACGCCATTCTGGAAACGATGTATGCGGCGTTCCGGCTCGGCGCGGTGTTCGTGCCGACGAATTTCCGGCTGATGCCGGGCGACGTCGCCTATCTGGCGCAGCAATCGGGCGCGGCCGCCTTCCTGTGCCACGCCGATTATCCCGACCATGTCGCCGCCGTGCGGGGCGCCTGCCCGGACCTGACCCGCATCGTCGTGATCGGCGCGGGCCCCGCCGAGGGCGTGGCCTACGAGGACGTGGTGGCCGAGGGAGCGGGCCAGACCGTCGCGAACGCCGCGGTCGAGTACGACGATCCGTGCTGGTTCTTCTACACCTCCGGCACCACCGGCAAGCCGAAGGCCGCGGTGCTGACCCACGGCCAGATGGCCTTCGTCGTCACCAACCACCTCTGCGACCTGATGCCCGGGACGACGGCCGAGGCCGATGCCTCCCTGGTGGTGGCCCCACTCTCGCACGGGGCCGGGGTGCATGCGGTGACGCAGATCGCCCGCGCCGTCACCTCGGTGCTGCCGGCCTCGGAGCGCTTCGACGCGGCGGAGGTCTGGGGCCTGGTGGCGCGCCACCGGATCACCAACATGTTCACCGTACCGACGATCCTGAAGATGATGGTCGAGCATCCGGCGGTCGAGGCCAACGACCATTCCTCGCTGCGCACCATCATCTATGCCGGTGCTCCGATGTACCGGGAGGACCAGAAGCGGGCCCTGCGCACTCTCGGCAAGGTCATCGTGCAGTATTTCGGCCTCGGCGAGGTCACCGGCAACATCACGGTTCTGCCCCCCGCGCTGCACGAGGCCGAGGACGGGCCAGGCGTGAAGATCGGCACCTGCGGCTTCGAGCGCACCGGCATGCAGGTGCAGATCCAGGACCCGGAGGGCCGCGAGGTCGGGCCGGGCGAGACCGGCGAGATCTGTGTCTGCGGCCCGGCGGTCTTCGCCGGCTACTGGGACAACCCGAAGGCCAATGCCGAGGCGTTTCGCGACGGCTGGTTCCGCACCGGCGATCTCGGCACCCTCGACGAGCACCGCTTCCTGTACATCACGGGCCGCGCCTCCGACATGTACATCTCGGGCGGCTCGAACATCTACCCGCGGGAGATCGAGGAGAAGATCCTGGCCCACCCGGCGGTGGCCGAGACGGCGGTGCTCGGCGTGCCGGACCCGACCTGGGGCGAGATCGGCATCGCGGTCTGTGTTCCCCGGGAGGGCATGGCGCTCACCGAGGAGGACGTCATGACGTTCCTGTTCGACAAGGTCGCGCGCTACAAGCTGCCCCGCCGGGTCATCCTGCGCGAGTCGCTGCCGAAATCCGGCTACGGCAAGATCACCAAGACGATGGTGCGGCACGAGCTGGAGGCGGCGGGCCTCCTCGGTGAGAGGGCCTGAGGGTGAGCGCGAATCCGACGCCGCCCTTCGCCACCCTCGCCCAGCCCGGCCCCGCGCGGCCGGAGCGCTGGCTCGCCACAGGCGGGCCCCTCCTCCACCGGGCCTTCGACCTGGCGCTCGGGTGCACGCTCCTCGACGCCGTCGCCGGGCCGCTCGCCGGGATGCGGGGCGGCGTGGTGCAGCTGACGGGCGGGAGCTTCTCGCCCTTCTGTTACGTGATGCCCGCGCTCTCGGCCGATCCGCGTTTTGCCGCCTATTACAGCGAGACCTACCGGCCGGCGGGCGAGACCCGGTTGGAGCGGGCGAGCGCCACCTTCGGCGAGCGCGACGGCGCGCCCTTCCTGCACGTCCACGGCACCTGGATCGAGCCCGACGGGCGCCGCCGCGCCGGCCACCTGCTGCCGGCGGAGGTGGTGGTGGCAGACAGCGTCCGGGCCGAAGCCTGGGGCACGGCGGAGGCGGCCTGGCGGGTCGAACCGGATGCCGAGACCAACTTCCCGCTCTTCACCCCGGCCTCTCTGTCGGGGTCGGAGGCGGGTTGCCTGCTCGTGAAGATCCAGCCCAACGAAGAGATCCATGCGGCGATCGAGGCGGCGGCCCGGGCGCATCGCCTGACGGCGGCGCGGGTGCGCGGCATCGGCAGCATCGTGCGGCCGGCCTTCGCCGATGGCCGCGTGATCCCCACCGATGCCAGCGAGGTGCTGATCCGCGACGGTTCCGTGCTGGCAGGGCCGGACGGGGGACGGATCGCGCATCTCGACATCGCGGTGGTGGATGTGGCGGGCGCCATCCACGAGGGGGTGCTGCGGCGCGGCGCCAACGCCGCCTGCATCACCTTCGAGCTGTGCCTGACGGCGGCGTGAGAGCGTCGCGCTCGATCGCATAGATGTGGACGGTTTCGTCCCGGTTGCGCGCCGGGGCGTGGATCACCGTCTCGCGCCGGAAGGTCATGCCGCAGGCCCGCATGACCGCGAAGGAACCGTCATTGTCCGGGTGCGCGCTGGCCTCGATCCGGTCGACATCGAGCCACGCGGCGGCGACCGGGAGCAGAGCCGTGGCCGCCTCGCGCAGGAGGCCCCGGCGCTGATGCGCCTCGCCGAGCCAGTAGCCGAGAGTGGCAACCCTCGGATCGTCGCGGGTCCGGTGCAGCATGATCCAGCCGAGGAGGTCTCCCGTGCCGCGGGCGGTCACCGCGACGGAGAGCGCCTGTTCCGCCTCGGCCAGGGATCGCGACAGGGCGATCCGCTCCCGCGCCATCGCGACGGTGAAGGGCAGCGGCCAGGACGCGAGCCAGCGGCTCACCGCCGGCGTCATCAGGGCGCCGGTGGCCTCGGCATCCTCCGGGCCGACGGGGCGCAGGTGGAGGCGCGGGGTGTCGAGGGTGGGAGGCGGCTGGCCGGTCATGGCTGCTGGATCGGACGTCGATTCGAGTCGTTGCGCGTCAGTCGCCCATCGTCCCCGCCGCGACTCCTGCTCTCCGCACCATTTCCCGCCCGGGACGGCCGATCGTCATCCGGGGGCGTGGGCGCGGACACGTCGCACGGTGCGACCTCGACCGCCAGCGTGGCGGCGTGCCGTGAAAGGAGCTGCGCGATCTGCGCCGCGCGGTCTGCGGCAACGGGATAGAAAACGGCGTAACCGCCCGTGATCGGCGTCAGGATACGCGATGGTACCGAGGCCGCCCTTCCGTCGACCAGAAACACCGCACATTGTGTCACGTGCCGTGCCGTGAAATCTCCAAAGCCTCGCCGGCCCGCGTCGTCGAGCCGGACGACGATCTGGGGTCTGGTCCGGTATCGTTCGTCCACGACCGCTTCGGCCGACGAAATGGCCAGTGTCAGCATGTCGCTGGCCGAGCCGGCGAAAGCGAGGCTGGGGAGCGCGAGCATCGGCCAGAGCCGACACACGACGGTGAGCCCCACCGTGATGCGAGCCGCGCCAATCATCATCGTCTTACGCCGAGATGGAAACCAGGGCTGGTCCGGCTCGGCGGCGTCGGATCCCGAAGCCGCAAAACCAAGATGGCTGCGAGCGCGGCTGTCACGGCGATGATCGCCCATCGCGTCGTTGCATCGGGTCGTCCGTCGCTCACAGGCAGGTCCCACCATAATCCCCTGAAGCAGAGACAATCGTTCCCGCCTGCGCGCGCCATCGCACGCGCCATGTCAGCGTGCAGGCGGAACTCGGCAGCGACACGCTCGCCCCGCGCGCCTCGCTCCGATCCGACCCCCGACGGTCGAGGGCATGGACATCGAAGCCCTCCCCGCGAAGACGCCGGATCAGGATCTCCTCCGAAGAGCCGAGCGGGAAGGCTTCGGCCACGCGAGCCCTGAAAGCAGAATCGGCGTCCGCAAAGCGAGCAGGCAGCCCGCGCACGAGGGCCGGTCTCGGCAGGTCCTGCCTTGACGGATGCAGCACCATCGCAAGCCCGGCGACGAGGGTCATCGGCGTGATCACGATCGCTCCACCGAGCAGCAGGACGCAATTTCGACCGTTCATGCAGCCAGAATGCATCGAAGCGCGGTTGTTTTCCAGCTGTGGCCACCCTGTCCGCGGCTGATTCTGCACGATGAGACGCTTGGGAAGCGGGGAGGTCCACCCGTCACCCGCACACCGCCTTTCCTGGGCGGAAACTCATAGTCCTTGCCGCCTCAAAACAAGCTATACTGCCCGCCCACCCGCACCGGCACCCGGAACAGGTCTGTCCTCAGCCGCACCCGTTCCGGCGGATAGCCGAGCCGGGACATCGCCACGCGCATCCGCTGGTCCAGGAGATCCGCGTAGGGCCCGGTCCCGGTGAAGCGCCGCCCATAGGCCGCATCGTAGACCTTTCCCCCGCGGCTCTGCGCAAGGAGTGAGAAGGTCCGCCTGGCCCGATCGGGAAAATGCTCGGAAAACCAGTCGCGCATCAGGTCGGCGAGTTCGTGCGGCAGGCGCAGAAGCACGCCGCCGGCCTCGCTGGCACCCGCCTCGCGGGCGCGTGTCAGAACGGTCTCAATCTCGTGGTCGTTGAGGCCGGGGATCAGCGGCGCCACCAGCACCATCGCGGGCACGCCCGCCGCTGTCAGCGCGCGGATCGCGGCCAGGCGTTTCTCGGGCCGCGGAGCGCGGGGCTCCATCCGGCGGGCGAGGTCGGGGTCGAGGGT
>NZ_LABX01000029.1 GCF_001043915.1 Methylobacterium aquaticum
ACCTCGCCGGTGCCGGCGGCGGCTTGCGCGACGTTGCGGACGATCTCCTGGGTCGCCGCGCCCTGCTCCTCCACCGCCACGGCAATCGAGGTCGCCACCGTCGAGATCTCCTCGATGCGCGCGGTGATCTGGCCGATCGCGCCCGCCGCCTGACCGGTCGAAGCCTGGATCGTGGCGATCTGGCTGGTGATCTCCTCGGTCGCCTTCGCGGTCTGGCCGGCCAGCTCCTTCACCTCCGCCGCCACCACGGCGAAGCCGCGGCCGGCGGCTCCCGCGCGGGCCGCCTCGATCGTGGCATTGAGCGCCAAGAGGTTGGTCTGTGCGGCGATCGACGAGATCAGCCCGACCACGTCGCCGATGCGGGCGGTGGCCTCGGTGAGCGCCTGGACCTGGCGGGCGGTCTGCCCGGCTTCCGCGACCGCGGACTTGGCGAGTTGCGCCGAGCCGTCGACCTGGCGGCCGATCTCCTGGACCGAGGCGCCGAGTTCCTCGGCCGCGACCGCGACGGTCTCGACGTTGGAGGACGCCTGCTCGGCGGCGGCCGCCACGGTGGTGGACTGGGACGCGGTCTGGGTGGCCGTCGCGGTCATGGCCTGGGCGGTGCCGCGCAACTCGCCGGAGGCGGCGGCGACGCCCGCCACCACGCCGGTGATCGAGGCTTCGAAGCCCTGGATCAGCTCGTTGAGCGAAGCGGCGCGGCGCATCCGGCGCATCTCCTCGGCCTCGCTCTCGCCGCGCAGGCGCTCGCGCTCGACGGCGTTGTCGCGGAAGACGAGGACGGCGCGGGCCATCGCCCCGACCTCGTCGCGCCGCCCGGCTTCCGGCACCGCGAGATCGGTGCGCCCCTCGGCGAGGGTCCCCATCGTGGCGCGCAGGCGCGCCATCGGCCGCACCACGGAGCGGACGATCAGCAGCGAGACGCCGCCGAGGACCAGCATGATGACAAGGCCCGCCACGGCGAGGCGCTGGACCTGCTCGACGATCATCGCCCGCAGGTCGCTGACATACTCGCTGACGCCGACATAGACGTCCCACGGCGCGTAGTAGCGGAAGAGCCCGATCTTCGGCACCGGCGCCGCCTGGCCCTCCTGCGCCCAGACGTAGCGGAACGTCGCCACGCCGTCGCGCTTGGCGCGGGGCATGACGTCGGCGACGAAGCGGAAGCCGGTGGGATCGGCCATGCCCATCAGGTTGCGGCCGACCACCTTCGCGGAGGGATGGGCGATCACCGTGCCGGCGGCATCGTTGACGTAGACGTAGTTGTCGCGTCCATGCCGCATCGCTCCGATATCGGCGAGCGCCGCCTCGCGAGCCGCCGCCTCGGTCATCTCGCCCGTCGCCGCCTTCTGCCGGTAGCGCTCGACGATATTGGCTGCCGCCTCGGTCATGACCGACAGCCGATCGATGCGCTGCGCCACCATCGCGTCGTACTGGTAGGTGAGCGCGATCCCACCGAGGGCGATCAGACTCAAGCCGGCGAGCGCGATCAGGAGCGCGAACTTGCGGGGGAGGGTGAGCACGAACATCGAAAGGCCGCTCCGGTTCCGGGTCTCGCCGGACTGCCTGTCGAAATAGACGAAAAAGCGTGAACGAACGGTATATGTTATTCGATCGACAAAGCTTCTGGCGGATCAGGTTTTCGGCGCACCACTCAACAAATCATCACGGAAGAAGAAAGAAAAAGACGCGAAATTGTGGCGAGATCGAGCACGAAACAATCAAGGATCGGGGGCGAATTCGCCGACCGTGCCGCTGCGGCAGCGGACGCACGGCACTCGGAAGCATCACGAGCGGAAATCGTCGGCCGAGGACCATCGGTCGGCAGACGGATCGCCGTCGAGATCTGGCGCGAGAGGTCCTCGCGCGGCCGGTTGCCGATACCGGCGCCTATCCGATCCCGGCCCGTAGCCCCCCGCGCCGCCGCGGCGGCACCGCGACCTCATCGCGGGCGAGCGGCTGCGTCTCGTCCCGGGCGAGCGGCTGCGTCTCGCCCCGGGCGAGCGCCAGCACCATGCCGGTGAAGATCTGCTGCAATCCGTCCGTCGAGAGCCGGCCGCCCGGCTTGTACCAGGTGCAGATGCCCGACAGCATCGCCAGGATGGCGAGCGTCGCCATCCGGGTATCGGCCAGGTGGAACTCGCCGGTGGCGCGGCCGTGGTCGAGGATGGCGCCGAGCTTGCGCTCGTAGTCGCGCCGCATCGCCACCACGGTGGCGAGGTTGTCCGACTCGAGGCTGCGCAGCTCCGAGTAGCAGATGAACACCTCCTGCGGCCGCTCGACGTGGTAGGCGACGTGGAATTCCGTGAACCGGGCCAGCCGCGCCTCGGCACTGCCTTCGGCCAAGAGCGCCGCGTCGAGGGCCGCATGCAGGTCGAGCATGTGGCCGCGGATGAGGTCGAACAGGAATTCCTGCTTATTGCGAAAATAGTTGTAGAGCGAGCCCTGCTGGATGCCGACCTCGGCCGCGAGCTGGCGCAGGCTCATCGCGGCATAACCGTGGGTGGCGATGAGCTTAAGCCCCGCCCGCCGGATGGCCTCCTCGGTCCGCGGTCCCGACGAGCCTGCGATACGCGCCATGTTGCCCCTGAACCCTGCCCTCATGGGGCTCTCCGCCCCTCGACTTTCGTCGCGCCAGTGTAGCACTTGACGCTCGGAAAAAAACAGTCGAACGTATTTCCAAGGCGGATGACCCGGACGCATACCGGGCATCCGCCGCAGGCAGAGCGGCGCCGGACACGAGCGCGGCCGCCATCCCAGGGAGGGTCAGGCGTGGCGGAAACCCTTGCGGTTCGCCAGATCTCGTTGCGCTTCGGCGGCGTCAAGGCGCTGACGGATGTCAGCTTCGCGGTCGAGACGGGCGAGCTGTTCTCGATCATCGGTCCCAACGGCGCCGGCAAGACCTCGATGATCAACTGCATCTCGGGCCGCTACCGGCCGTCCGAGGGCCAGATCCTGTTCGACGGCCGCGACATCACCAAGGCGACGCCGAATCAGCGCCCGAAGCTCGGCATCGGCCGGACCTTCCAGAACCTCGCACTGTTCCACCACATGAGCGTGCTCGACAACATCCTGGTCGGGCGCCACCATCTGATGCGCAACAACTTCGTTACCGGCTCGCTCTACTGGCTGCCGGGGGTGCAGAGCGAAGAATTGGCGCATCGCCGCCGCGTCGAGGAGATCATCGACTTCCTCGACCTCCAGCCCTACCGGAAAGCGCCCGCCGGCACCCTCTCCTACGGCTTGCGCAAGCGGGTGGAGCTGGCCCGCGCCATGGCGTTGGAGCCGAAGCTGATCCTCCTCGACGAGCCGATGGCCGGCATGAACCTCGAGGAGAAGGAGGACATGGCCCGCTCCATCGTCGATCTCAACGAGGAGTTCGGCATGACCGTCGTGATGATCGAGCACGACATGGGCGTGGTCATGGACATCTCGCATCGGGTGATGGTGCTCGATTTCGGCCGCCGCATCGCACTCGGTCGGCCAGAGGCGGTGCTCGCCGATCCCCACGTGCGAAAAGCCTATCTCGGCGAGGACGACGAGGAGCCGGTCGCTTCCGAACCGGCGAGGGCCGCGTCGTGACGACCGATTTCTCTGCCATCGCCCGCGAGGCCGACACCTTCCCGAAGCTCCTGCGCCGCAACGCCGCCGAGCACCCGCACGACGTGGCTTTGCGCGAGAAGATCTTCGGGCTGTGGCGCCCGACGACCTGGGGCGAGTACCATGCCCGCACCCGCGCCTTCGCGCTCGGGCTCTCGGATCTCGGGATCGACGGCGGCGACGTGGTCGGGCTCATCGGCGACAACCGGCCCGACTGGGTGGCCGGCGAGATCGCCGCCCATGCTCTCGGCGCCCTGTCGCTCGGCCTCTACCGCGACGCGCTGGAGGACGAGGTCCAGTATCTCCTGGCCTTCGCCGGGGTGAAGGCGGTGATCGCCGAGGACGAGGAGCAGGTCGACAAGCTCCTCAACCTCGCCGACGGCGTGCCGTCCTTGCGCCACATCGTCTATTGCGATCCCCGTGGGATGCGCAAATACGACGATCCGCGGCTGATCTCGGCCGAGGCCCTGGCCGCCAAGGGCGAGGCCCTGCACGCCGCCGATCCCAGCCTCTACGACCGGATGGTCGATGCGACCGACGCGGAGGCGGTGGCGATCCTGTGCACCACCTCCGGCACCACGGCCCGACCGAAGCTGGCGATGCTGAGCGGCGGCCGGGTCCTGCGCCACTGCGCCCGCTACCTCGCCGCCGACCCGAAGGGGCCGGAGGACGACTACGTCTCGGTGCTGCCGCTGCCCTGGATCATGGAGCAGGTCTATGCGCTCGGCCAGGCGCTGCTCTCTCGCATGAAGGTCAACTTCGTCGAGGATGCCGACACGCTCATGCACGATTTCCGGGAGATCGCCCCGACCTTCGTGCTGTTCGCCCCCCGGGTCTGGGAGGCGGTGGCCGCCGACGTGCGCGCCCGGATGATGGACGCCTCGCCCCTCAAGCGCGCCCTCTACGAGCGCGGCATGAAGATGGGGCTCTCGGCCCTCGACAAGGGGACGCGCTCGACGGCCGCCGATATCCTGTTGTTCCGGGCCCTGCGCGACCGGCTCGGCTTCACGCGGCTGACCTCCGCGGCGACCGGCGGGGCGGCGCTCGGTCCCGACACGTTCCGGTTCTTCCGCGCCATGGGCGTTCCCTTGCGCCAGCTCTACGGCCAGACCGAGACGCTCGGCGCCTATACCCTGCACCGGGGCGAGACGGTCGATTTCGACACGGTCGGCGTGCCCTTCGACGACAGCATCGAGATCCGGGTCCTCGACCCCGACCGCAACGGCATCGGCGAGGTGCTGGCGCGCCACGCCAACATGTTCCACGGCTATTACAAGGCCGATCCGAACGCCCCGAGCGACGTGCGCGACGGCTGGATGCACACCGGGGACGCCGGCTACGTCGACAAGAAGGGCGAGCTGGTCGTCATCGACCGGATCAAGGACCTCGCGGTCAACAGCCATGGCGAGCGTTTTTCGCCGCAATACATCGAGAACAAGCTGAAGTTCTCGCCCTATGTGGCGGAGGCGGTGATCCTCGGCGCCGGGCGCGAGTACCTGGCCTCCCTGATCTGCATCCGCTACGCGGTGGTGGCGAAATGGGCCGAGAAGAACCGCATCGCCTTCACCACCTATTCCGACCTCGTCGCGAAGCCGGCGGTGATCGACCTGATCCGCCGGGAAGTCGAGCGGGTCAATGCCGGGCTGACCGACGTGCAGCGCGTCGCCAAGTTCGTGCTCCTCTACAAGGAACTCGACGCCGATGACGGCGAATTGACCCGCACCCGCAAGGTCCGCCGCGGCGTGATCAACGAGAAATACGGCGACTTGATCGACACGATCTATGCCGGCGCGCCGAGCTACCGGGTCGACACGGTGATCCGGTTCCAGGACGGCACCACCCAGCGCATCCGCACCACCCTGCCGGTGATCGACCTCACGGCGTCCCCCGCCACCCTCGCCGCCGCCGCCGAATAGGGGCCTTGAGGCCATGAACACCCATCTGCTGCTCCAGCTCGTCGTCAACGGGCTGATCGTCGGCGCCCTCTACGGGGTAGTCGCGATGAGCTTCGTCCTGATCTACAAGGCGAGCCAGGTCGTGAACTTCGCGCAGGGTGAGTTCCTGCTGATCGGCGCCTGGGTGTGCTGGTGGCTGCTCACCACCTACCAGCTGCCCTTCCTGGTCGGCATGGCGGTCACCTTCGCGTTCATGCTGGTCTTCGGCATCGCCTTGCAGGTGGTGGTGCTGAGACCCCTGATCGGCGAGCCGATCATCTCGGTCATCATGGTGACGATCGGCCTCTCGATCTTCTTCCAGGCCCTGTGCAAGTGGCTGTTCGGCGTCTTCGCCCAGCCCTTCCCGCCGATCTTCCAGACCCAGTCGGTGCAGATCCTCGGGCTCGAGATCCAGACCGTCTATCTCATGAGCCTCGGCATCTCGGTCGCCATGATGGCGGGCTTCGCCTGGTTCTTCCAGTATTCGAAGCATGGGCTGGCGATGCGGGCCACCGCCTTCAACCAGCAGGTCGCGCAGTCGCTCGGCATCTCGGTCCGCAACGTCTTCGCGATGGCCTGGGCGATCTCCGCCGTGGTGTCGTCGGTCGCCGGCATCGTGGTCGGCATCGTCAACGGCGTCTCGTCGGCCCTTTCGCTCTACGGCATCAAGGTGTTTCCGGCGGTGATCCTCGGCGGGCTCGACTCGGTCGTCGGCGCCGTCATCGGCGGCCTCGTCATCGGGGTGCTGGAGAACGTCGCGCAATATGTCGACGGCCAGTACCTGCATTGGGGCAACCTGTACGAGATCGTTCCCTTCTACGTCCTGGTGGTGATCCTGATGATCAAGCCCTACGGCCTGTTCGGCACCCGCGACATCGAGCGCGTCTGATGGCGACCCAGAGCCTGATCCCCGCCGGCGACTACCGCACCACGTATGCCGCCGACACCACCATCTTCCCGACCGCCGGCAGCCGCTACGCGGTCTGGGCGGGACTGGCTTTGCTCTGCCTCGCCCCCCTCGTCCTCGACCGCTACTGGCTGAGCCTGCTGATCCAGATCGGCTATTTCGCGGTCGCGGCTCTGGGCCTCAACATCCTGGTCGGCTTCACCGGCCAGATCTCGATTGGGCACGCCGCCTTCTTCGGCTTCGGCGCCTTCGCGTCGGCCTGGCTGTCGAACAATTACGGCATCCCGGTCTTCTTCGCGATCCCGCTCGCCGGCGTGATGACGACGGCGGTGGGGCTCATCTTCGGCCTGCCGGCGGCCCGGCTCAAAGGTCTCTATCTCGCCATCGCGACGCTCGCCGCGCAGTACATCCTTCAGGATTTCTTTGCCCGGGCAAACTGGTTCACCGGCGGCGTCGCCGGCACGGCGGCCGACGCCTTCTCGATCTTCGGCTTCGCGTTCGACACCGACCACCGCTACTTCTACGTCGTGCTGGCCTATCTGGTGCTGACCTTCGTCCTCGCCACCAACCTGATGCGCTCCCGCGACGGCCGGGCACTGGTGGCTTTGCGCGACCACTACCTCTCGGCGGAGATGATGGGGATCAACCTCACCCGCTACCGCACCCTGTCCTTCGGCCTCTCGGCCTTCTTCGCCGGCATCGGCGGCGCTCTCTACGCGCATTACCTGCAATTCGTCTCGGTCGAGGGTTTCGGGATCCTGCTCTCGATCCAGTTCCTCGGCATGATCATCATCGGGGGCCTCGGCTCGATCATGGGCACGCTGATGGGCACCGCCTTCATGGTGCTGGTGCCGGAAGCCATGGGCTGGATCACCGACGCGGTCCGCGGCTCCGCCCTCGACCGGGCGCTGTCGCTCAAGGACAACCTGTCCTTCCTGCGCGAGATGGCGATCGGCCTCGTGATCGTGCTCTTCCTGATGTTCGAGCCCGACGGGCTCGCCCATCGCTGGCGCCAGATCAAGGCGTACTGGAAGCTCTACCCGTTCTCGCACTGACACTCATCGGAGACTGGGAAAGCCAGCCCACCCACCGGAGGAAACCAGACCCATGCTTCGCCTGTCCCTTGGCCTGCCCTTTGGCCTGTCCCTCGCCTCGGCCGCCGCCCTCGCGCTCAGTGTGCCAGCCCTCGCCGCCGAGATCCCGATCGGCCACCTCGCCGACCAGAGCGGCGCCACCTCGGATGTCGGCGTGCCCTACGCTCAAGGGGTGGCCGATGCCCTCGCCTATGTGAACCGCAAGGGCGGCATCAAGGGCGAGACGATGAACGTCGAGACAGTCGATTACGGCTACCAGGTGCCCCGCGCCGTCGCCCTCTACAAGAAGTGGACCGGCGGGCGCGACAAGGTCGCGGCGATCCAGGGCTGGGGCACCGCCGACACCGAGGCGCTCTCGGCCTTCGTCACCAAGGACGAGGTGCCGTACATCTCCGGGAGCTATGCCGCCCAGGTCAGCGATCCGACCGGCGCCAGCGGCAAGGCCAAGGCTGCGCCCTACAACTTCTTCTACGGGCCGTCCTACTCGGACGCACTGCGCGCCATGCTGATGTGGGCCGCCGACGACTGGAAGGCCAAGGGCAAGACCGGCAAGCCGAAATACGTCCATATGGGCGGCAACCACCCCTACCCGAACTCGCCCAAGGAAGCGGGCGAGGCGATGGCCAAGGACCTCGGTTTCGAGGTGCTGCCGGCGATCGTCTTCGCGCTGGCGCCCGGTGATTACACGGCGCAATGCCTCACCGCCAAGAATGCCGGGGCGAACTACGCCTATCTCGGCAATACCGGCGGCTCGAACATCTCGCTGCTCAAGTCCTGCAAGTCGGTCGGCACCGACATCCAGTTCATGGGCAATGTCTGGGGCATGGACGAGAACGCCGCCAAGGCGGCGGGCGATGCGGCGAACGGCGTCGTCTTCCCGGTCCGCACCGCCGCGGTGAGCGGCAGCACGGCGCCCGGCATGGCGATGGCGGCCGAGATCTCGAAGGTGTCGGACTCCGCCGGCACCGCGTACCGTCCGGTGCATTACTACGCCGGCATCTGCGCCGCCCTCTACATGACCGAGGCGCTCGCCTGGGCCAAGGACAATGGCGGCCTCGCCGGCCCCAACGTCCGCAAGGGCTTCTACCAGAAGAAGGACTGGGTGCCGGCCGGGATGGAGGGCGTCTGCGTCCCCTCGACCTGGTCGCCCACCGACCATCGCGGGATGATGGAGGTGCACCTCTACCGCGCCAAGGTCTCGGGCCCGACCGACGGGGCGCTGCCCGACCTGATCAAGGCCGGCACGATCAAGCTCGAACCGGTCAAGACCGTGACGCTGCCGCGGAAGAGCGAGTGGCAGGGGTGGTGAGGGCCGCCGCTCACGGGTGACCCGCAGCCCTCAACCCTCCCCCCTCTGCGGGGGAGGGTGCCCCACGGAGTGGGGCGGGAGAGGGGAACCACGCTTCCGGAAAGGTCGCGCCCTTGATGAGGGCGCCCTCTGGATCAGTGTCGCGCCGCCCCTCTCCCGGCCTGCTCCGCAGAGGGGGGAGGGTTCGACCTCGCATCTCACCCCTGGAGCCATCCGATGTCGCAGGTCACGACCCTCGAACGCCCGACCCAGGAGGCCATTCAGGCCCCGCTCCTCTCCCTGCGCAACGTCGAGGTGGTCTACGACGACGTGATCCTGGTCCTGCGCGGCCTGAGCCTCGACGTGCCGGCCGGCTCGATCACGGCGTTGCTCGGCGCCAATGGCGCCGGCAAGTCGACGACGCTCAAGGCCATCTCAGGTCTGCTGCGCTCGGAGGACGGCGAGGTCACCCGCGGTGAGATCGTGTTCGACGGCGCCCGCATCGACGGCATCGAGCCGGACAAAATCGTGCGCCGCGGCATCTTCCAGGTGATGGAGGGCCGGCGCATCGTCGCCGACATGACGCCGATGGAGAACCTGCGCCTCGGCGCCTTCTCGCGCCGCGACCGTGAGATCGGCCAGGATCTCGAACGGGTGCTGACCTACTTCCCGCGCCTGAAGGAGCGCACCGGCGCTGCCGGCTATCTTTCGGGGGGCGAGCAGCAGATGCTGGCGATCGGCCGCGCCCTGATGGCCCGACCCCGCCTGATCCTGATGGACGAACCCTCGATGGGCCTCTCGCCCCTCCTGGTGAAGGAGGTTTTTTCGATCATCCGCCAGATCAACCAGGATCTCGGCGTCACCATCCTGCTCGTCGAGCAGAATGCCCGCGCCGCCCTGTCGGTGGCGGATCGCGGCTACATCATGGAGCAGGGCAAGGTGGTGCTCGACGGCACCGTCGAGGAGCTGCGCACCAACGAGGACGTGAAGGAATTCTACCTCGGCGGCGCCGGCGACCAGCGCAAGAGCTTTCGCAATCTGAAAAGCTTCAAGCGGCGCAAGCGGTGGATCTGATACCAACGGTCGAAAGAAAACGATCTTTGGTATCAGTCTTGAAAATCTGAGATGGTTCATCGGCCCGATGCGTCGGCATCTTGGGCCGATGGTATGATCGCGCGTTTGCCGGGGCGCTGCTGACACCCTCCTGGTCATTCCGGGCTCCGCTGCGCGGCCCCGGACCGACCAGGAGGCGGTCAACTCCGTCGAGAGAAGCCCGGAACGATCCCGCCACAGCAAGACCGGTCAGGACGCCCCGCGCTCCCCTGCGTCATCATGACGGCATGGATCGACCACCCGCCCCCGACCGCATCGCCGACATCCTCGCCTGGATCGAGACGCGCCTCGACGAGCCCCTGACGCTCACCCGCCTCGCCGACCGCGCCGGCTTGTCGCCCCATCATTTCTCACGCCTGTTCACCGCCCGGATGGGGCAGGGGCCGATGGCGCATGTCCGCAGGCGCCGGCTCGTGCTGGCAGCGCGTCGCCTCGTCGCCGAGCCCGAGCTGCGGCTCGTCGATCTCGCCCTCGAATCCGGCTTCGACTCCCAGGAAGCCTTCACCCGCGCGTTCGGGCGCCGCTTCGGCGTCACCCCCGGCCGCTTCCGCCGCGGCCTCTCGCCCCTGCCACCCGAAGGAGATCCTCCGATGCCGGCCCCTGCCGAAACCTCCCGCGCCGTTGCACGCCTGCCCGATCTCGTGACCCTCGACGCCTTCACGGTCGCCGGCCCGGCGCGACGCGTCGACGAGGCGACCGCGTCCACCATCCCGGACCTCTGGTCGACCCTGATCCGGGCCCTCCCGTTCGACGCCCAGGTCCCGAGCTGGGCCACCTACGGCGTCGTCTGGAGCGCCGACACGGAGGAGGGCAGCTTCGACTACATGGCCGGCGTGGGCGTGCGGCCGGAGGGGAGCCTGCCCGCCGGTTTCGTGAGGAAGACGATCCCGGCGGCGACCTACGCGGTCTTCCGCGTCACCCTGGACGGAACGGCCCTGCACCCGCAGATGAAAGCCGCCATGGCGACGATCTGGGGAAACCTCGTGCCCGCCTCGGGGCTGAATGTCGCCGACGGTCCGGACTTCGAACTCTATGACGGCCGCTTCGCCCCCGACCGGCCGGGCACCGTCGTCGACGTTCACGTCCCCGTCGCGGTGTGAGGCGCCTCACGGCGTTGCCGGTGCGGCGGCTGGAGCTTCCCGGTCTCAGGAGGTGAGCCGCCGCCGCGCGCACCCGTTCTGCGATCGTATCCGGGCGGGCGCGATCATCCGGAGCCAGGATCGCCATATCGGAAACGATCGTTTTCCATCGTTTCTATTTTCGGATGGAAATGCTCCAGACATACTTCCTCCATCGACACCGCGCCGCCCCGGCTGCCTCGATGGAGACGACGATGACCAAGCCGTATAACCGCCTCGACCTCGACCAAGCCGTCGTTCTGCTGGTCGACCATCAAGCCGGCCTGATGTCCCTGGTGCGGGATTTCGATCCGGATCGCTTCAAGAACAACGTGCTGGCCGTCGCCGATCTTGCGGCCTACTTCAAGCTCCCGACCATCCTGACCACCAGCTTCGAGGACGGCCCGAACGGCCCGATCATGCCGGAGCTGAAGGCCAAGTTCCCGGACGCGCCGTTCATCGCCCGGCCCGGTCAGATCAATGCCTGGGACAACCCTGATTTCGTTGCTGCCGTGAAGGCCACAGGGCGCAAGCAGCTCGTCATCGCGGGCGTCGTCACCGAGGTCTGCGTCGCCTTCGTGGCCCTGTCGGCCATCGCAGAGGGCTACGAGGTGTTCGCCGTCACGGACGCGTCCGGCACCTTCAACCCGGTGGTGCGCGAGGGCGCCTGGAACCGGATGTCGGCGGCCGGCGTGCAACTGGTGAACTGGTTTGCGGTCGCCTGCGAGCTGCACCGCGACTGGCGCCGGGACGTCGAGGGCCTGGCGACGTTGCTCGGCGACCACATTCCCGATTACCGCAACCTCATGACCAGCTACGCCGCGCAGCGCGGCACGATCCCGCACGCCGCCCCCGCCGCCTGACGGCATCCTCCCCTCGCACCGGCTCGGCCGGCGGCGTGCGAGGTCCGTCCCCGGATCTCCTCGGCCTCGGATGCAAGGCCGGCAGGGCGCGTCCAGCGCCCTGCACGAGGGGGCGTGACGCTCCGGAGCGACAAACCGGCGCCTCAGATCTCGCTCCGCCGCAACAGGTAATCCAGCCCGCCGACCCGGAACCAGCGGTAGCCGTACCCCTCCAGGAGCACGCAGTGGCGGCCATCGTCGTCGGCGAGGCTGCGCTGGCCGGTGAGGAGATCGATCAGATGGCGGCCGTCGCCGTCGAGGCCGGTGGCGAAGCTGATCTCCTTCGGCTCGGCGGCGAGGTTGTGCAGGCACAGCACCGCGTTGTTGCGCCAGTCGTAGCGCAGGGCGAGGATGGCCGGGTCGCCGATATCGAGGGCGGTGACGTCGCCCCAGCCGATCTCCGGCACCTCCTTGCGCATGCGGATGACCCGCTCCATCCAGTTCAGGAGCGAGTCCGGCGCGCAGCGTTGCGTCGCTGCGTTGACGTGGGAATAGGCATAGGGCCCCTCGTGGATCGGCGGCGACTCGGGCGTGTTGCTCAGCGTGAACCCGCCCTGCGGCTCGTGCGACCATTGCATCGGCGTGCGGGCGCAGTCGCGCTCTGGCAGCGACAGGTCGTCGCCCATGCCGATTTCGTCGCCGTAGCGCAGGACCGGCGTGCCCGGCAGGGTGAACATCAGGCTGTAGGCGAGTTCGATCCGGCGCCGGTCGCCGCCGAGCATCGGCGCGAGGCGCCGGCGGATGCCGCGGCCGTAGAGCTGCATGTCCGGCTCGGGTCCGAACGCCTGGAAGACGGTCTGGCGCTGCTTCTCGGTCAGGCGGCCGAGATCCAGCTCGTCGTGGTTGCGCAGGAAGATCGCCCACTGGGCGGAGGGCGGCCGGTTCCAGGTCTTGTGCAGCGCCTTCACCAGCGGCCGCGAATCGGCCGAGGCGAGCCCGTAGAACAGCGCCTGGTTGACCTGGAAGTTGAACATCATGTGCATGCGGTCGGCATCGTCGCCGAAATAGTCGAGGTCCTGGCGCGGCAGGATGTTGGCCTCGGCCAGGATGATCGCGTCGCCCTGGCGCCATTGCAGGAACTCGCGGAACAGCCGCAGAAGCTCGAACTGCTCGCGCGGTTCCCCGGAGACCTCCGGTCCCTTCTCGGCGATCACGAACGGCACCGCATCCATCCGGAAGCCCGACACACCGAGCTGGATCCAGAACCCCATGATCTTCAGGATCTCGGCCTGGACATGCGGGTTGGCGGTGTTGAGGTCGGGCTGGAAGTCGTAGAAGCGGTGGAAGTACCAGGCCTTGGCTTCCTTGTCGTAGCTCCAGGTGCTCTTCTGCACCCCCGGGAACACCATGCCCTCGTCGGCATACGCCGGCTTGGTCTTCGACCAGACGTACCAGTCGCGGGTGCGGGCGTTGGGGTCCCGGCGGGCGGCCTGGAACCACGGATGCTGGTCCGAGGTGTGGTTGACCACGAGGTCGATCAGCACCCGCATGCCGCGTTGCTTGGCGGCGTGCGTGAAGGCGACGAAGTCGCCGAGCGTGCCGTAGCGCGGATCGACGCCATAATGATCGGCGACGTCGTAGCCGTGGTCGCGCCCCGGCGAGGGCTGGAATGGGTGCAGCCAGAGCGCCGTCACCCCGAGGCCGAGCAGATAATCGAGGCGCCGCTCCAGCCCCTCGAAATCGCCGATGCCGTCGCCGTTGGCATCCATGAAGGAGCCGACCGAGAGGCAGTAGATCACGGCGTTCTTGTACCAGAGGTCCTCGATCACCCCGGTTCTCCTCGCGCCTCGTCGGTTGTGGCTGCACCGGACAACTAGGGCAGGTGCGTCCCGCGCGTAGGTGTGGCGTGAAATTGGGCAAAATGGTGCCAGGGCGGGCAGATGAGGTGGCGAGACGCCGGGCGGGCGGCTCCGAAATCCGGCGCATGCCCACAATTTGAGCCCGGGCACGCGGGAACCTTTGCGGACAATCCTTGGCACGAGCTTTGCGGATCGCTGTCCGGCCGCATCGGCCAAGGGAGACGATAACGATGACGTGGAAGGGTTGGCTCTCGCGCGCTGCGGTCGCGGGCGGGTTGGCGCTCGGCACGCTGGCGAGCACGGTCGCCTCGGCGCAGGAGACCATCAAGGTCGGCATCCTGCATTCGCTCTCGGGCACGATGGCGATCTCCGAGACGACGCTCAAAGACGTCATGCTGATGCTCATCGAGGAGCAGAACAAGAAGGGCGGCGTTCTCGGCAAGAAGCTCGAAGCCGTCGTGGTCGATCCGGCCTCGAACTGGCCGCTCTTCGCCGAGAAGGCGCGTGAGCTGATCGCCAAGGACAAGGTCTCGGCGGTGTTCGGCTGCTGGACCAGCGTGTCTCGCAAGTCCGTGCTGCCGGTCTTCAAGGAGCTGAACTCGATCCTGTTCTACCCCGTCCAGTACGAGGGCGAGGAGAGCGAGCGCAATGTGTTCTACACCGGCGCCGCCCCGAACCAGCAGGCGATCCCGGCCGTCGACTACCTGATGAAGGAGGAGAAGGTCGAGCGCTGGGTGCTGGAGGGCACGGACTACGTCTATCCCCGCACCACCAACAAGATCCTCGAAGCCTACCTGAAGGCCAAGGGCGTGAAGCCCGAGGACATCTCGATCAACTACACCCCGTTCGGTCAGTCCGACTGGCAGACCCGCGTCGCCGCGATCAAGAGCTTCGGCTCGGCCGGCAAGAAGACCGCGGTCGTCTCGACCATCAACGGCGATGCCAACGTGCCGTTCTACAAGGAGCTGGCGAACCAGGGCATCAAGGCGACCGACATCCCGGTCGTCGCCTTCTCGGTCGGCGAGGAGGAACTGGCCGGCATCGACACCAAGCCGCTGCTCGGCCACCTGGCCGCGTGGAACTACTTCATGTCGATCGACACGCCGGCCAACAAGGCGTTCATCGAGAAGTGGCACGCCTACACCAAGAACCCGAAGCGCGTCACCAACGACCCGATGGAGGCCCACTATATCGGCTTCAACATGTGGGTGAAGGCGGTCGAGAAGGCCGGCACCACCGATCCCGACAAGGTGATCGCGACGCTGCCGGGCATCAAGCAGGACAACCTGACCGGCGGCACCTCGGAGATGCTGGCCAACCACCACATCACGAAGCCGGTCTTCATCGGCGAGATCAAGGATAACGGCCAGTTCGACGTGGTGTGGAAGACCGACGGCCTGATCCCCGGCGAGGCGTGGTCGAAGCAGCTCGACGGCTCGAAGGATCTCGAGGCCGACTGGGTCAAGCTGAACTGCGGCAACTACAACACAAAGACGAAGAAGTGCGGCGGCGCGTGAGCGCATAGCACAATCTCCCCTCTCCGGTGTGCGAAAGGGGATGGGGAATCGACGATCCCGCGTGAGGGTGACCACGCTTCCGCACAAGGCATGAACCTGTGTGCTGGCAGCACAACGCTCGCCGCTTGGGCTCAGGACCGTCCCACCCTCACCCATAACCCCTCTCCCGCACGGGAGAGGGGAGTCTTGGCACCCTGCCCCTTGGCACCCTGCCCCTCGGACACCCACTGTATGCGCCGCTGCCTCGTCCTTCTCCTCGTCGCCTGGTGCACCGCCTGGGTCCTGCCTGCTGCCGCGCAGACAGGCGCTGACACCGCCTATGCGCGGCTCGCCAGTGACAGCTATTCCGACATCGAGGCCGGCATCGCGGCTTTGGTCGTGAGCGGCGATCCGAAGGCCGGGCCTGTCTTGCGGGCGCTGACCGACAACCGCCTGCTTTACCGCCCGGACGACAAGGCGCTCGCCATCAAGGACGGCGCCACGGTCACCGACGCCCGCACCGGTGCCGCCGTGAACCCGGAGGGCCTGAAGCCCGTGCGGGTCAACAATCGGGTGCGGCGCGCGATCGATGCGGCCCTCGGCACCCTGAACCTGCTTGCCCCCGACGCCGCCACGCGCCGCAACGCCGCCGATGCGGTGTTCAAGGCCCGCGATGCCGCCGCGCTTCCGGCGCTCGACGCCGCGCTCGCCCGCGAGACCGACGCGGTCGTGAAGCGAACCATGCAGGAAGCCCGTGCCGCGGCGCTCCTCGCCAGGCCGGGCGCCCCCGAGATCGAGCGGCTCTCGGCCATCGACACGATCCAGGCCCGCGGCGATTCGGAGGCGCTCGCCATCCTGCGCGGCCTGTCGGCCGATCCCGCCCAGAGCGTGCGCGACGCCGCCGCCCGCGGCGTCTCGGGCATCGAGACCCGCCAGGCCCTGATGGCGAACGTCCAGAACGCCTGGTACGGCGTGTCCCTCGGCTCGGTCCTGCTGCTCGCGGCCATCGGCCTTGCCATCACCTTCGGGGTGATGGGCATCATCAACATGGCCCATGGCGAGATGGTGATGCTCGGCGCCTACACCACCTACCTGGTGCAGGAACTGATCCGCCAGAAGGCCCCCTTCCTGTTCGACTGGTCGCTGCCGATCGCGATCCCGCTCGCCTTCCTGGCTGCCGGCGCCGTCGGCATCCTGATCGAGCGGACCGTCATCCGCCACCTCTACGGTCGCCCGCTGGAAACGCTGCTCGCCACCTGGGGCATCAGCCTGATCCTCCAGCAGGCGGTGCGCTCGGCCTTCGGCCCGACCAACCGCGAGGTCGGTGCGCCCTCCTACATGTCGGGCGCCTTCGAGGTGTTCGGCCTCTCGATCACCTGGGGCCGGCTCTGGATCGTGGTCTTCGCGATGGCCGTCTTCGTCGCCCTCAACCTGATCCTGAAGGCGACCTCGTTCGGCCTGAAGACCCGCGCCGTCACCCAGAACCGCCGCATGGCCGCCGCCATGGGCATCCGCACGCCCTGGATCGACGCCTTCACCTTCGGCCTCGGCTCGGGCATCGCCGGCGTCGCCGGGGTGGCCCTGTCGCAGATCGACAACGTCTCGCCGAACTTGGGCCAGGGCTACATCATCGACTCGTTCCTGGTCGTGGTCTTCGGCGGCGTCGGCAACCTGTGGGGCACGCTGGTGGCGGCCCTGACCCTCGGCGTCGCCAACAAGTTCCTCGAGCCCTATGCGGGCGCGGTGCTCGGAAAGATCCTGCTCCTCGTGTTCATCATCCTGTTCATCCAGAAGCGGCCGCGCGGCCTGTTCGCGCTCAAGGGCCGGGCGGTGGAGGCGTGACCATGCTCCTCTCCCGCATCGACAAGGCCGGCTGGATCTTCCTCGGCGTGCTGGCCGCCGCCTGCATCGTGGTGCCGGCCCTCAATCTGCTGACCGCGCCGGGTTCGGCCTTCCACGTGCCGACCTACGCCGTCTCGCTGATGGGCAAGTACCTCGCCTACGCGATCCTGGCGCTCAGCCTCGATCTCGTCTGGGGCTATTGCGGCATCCTCTCGCTCGGCCACGGCGCGTTCTTCGCGCTCGGCGGCTACGCGATGGGCATGTACCTGATGCGCCAGATCGGGCCGCGCGGCGTCTACGGCAATCCCGTCCTGCCCGACTTCATGGTCTTCCTGAACTACAAGGCGCTGCCCTGGTACTGGCACGGCTTCGACTGGTTTCCCTTCGCGGCCGTGATGGTGCTCTTGGTGCCGGGCCTCCTCGCCTTCGTCTTCGGCTGGCTCGCCTTCCGCTCGCGGGTGACCGGCGTCTACCTGTCGATCATCACCCAGGCGATGACCTTCGCGCTGATGCTCGCCTTCTTCCGCAACGACATGGGGCTCGGGGGCAATAACGGGCTCACCGACTTCAAGGACATCCTCGGCTTCAACGTGCAGGCGCAAGGCACCCGCGTGGTCCTGTTCGTCCTGACGGCTTTGGCGCTTGGGCTGGCCTATCTCGTCGCCCGCTTCATGACGACCTCGGCCTTCGGCAAGGTGCTGATCGCGATCCGCGATGCGGAATCGCGCACCCGCTTCCTCGGCTACCGCACGGCGCACTTCAAGGTGCTGGCCTTCACGGTCTCCGCCATGATGGCGGGCGTCGCCGGCGCCCTCTACGTGCCGCAGGTCGGCATCATCAACCCGTCCGAGTTCGCCCCCGCCAACTCGATCGAGGCGGTGATCTGGGTCGCGGTCGGCGGCCGTGGCACGCTCGTCGGCGCGGCCCTCGGCGCGGTGCTGGTCAACTATGCCAAGACGCTGCTCACCGGCGCCATGCCGGATGCCTGGCTGTTTGCGCTGGGCGCCCTCTTCGTCGTCGTCACCCTGTTCATGCCCAAGGGCATCCTCGGCACTCTGTCCGAGCGCCTCGGCGCCCGCCGGCCCAAGGTGAGCACGGACGTTCCCCCCGCCCTGGCCGAGGAGGGCCGCGGATCATGAGCGCAGCGGTCGCCCTGCCCACCGCCGACCCGGTTCACGAGAAGCGCCTCACCCAGGCCCTGCTCTATGTCGACGACATCAAGGTCACGTTCGACGGCTACCGGGCCCTGCGCGGCCTGTCCCTGACCCTGATGCCCGGCGAGATGCGGGCGATCATCGGTCCGAACGGTGCCGGCAAGACCACGATGATGGACTGCATCACCGGTAAGACCCGGCCCGATACCGGCCAGGTGATCTATGACGGCGTGCACGACCTGACCCGGATGGACGAGGCGGCGATCGCCGAACTCGGCATCGGCCGCAAGTTTCAGAAGCCGACGGTGTTCGAGAGCCAGTCCGTCGCCGACAACATCCTCTTGGCGCTCAAGGGCCCGCGCGCCGCGACCGCCTCGCTGTTTGGCTGGCGCAACCGGGTCGAGCGGGCGCAGATCGACGCCATCCTGGAGACCGTGGGCTTAAGCGCCCACCGCATCCGGCCGGCGGCGGACCTCTCGCACGGCCAGAAGCAGTGGCTGGAGATCGGCATGCTGCTCGCGCAGGATCCCAAGCTCCTCCTCGTCGACGAGCCGGTGGCCGGCATGACCGACGCCGAGACCGAGGCGACAGCGACCCTGCTCCGCCGCATCGCGAAAGACCACGCGGTGATCGTGGTCGAGCATGACATGCACTTCGTGCGCGCCCTCCAGTGCCGCGTCACCTGCCTGCACGAGGGCGCGGTGCTGGCGGAAGGCTCGATCGATTCCGTCTCGGCCGACCCGCGGGTGGTCGAAGTCTATCTCGGCCGCTGAGGATTGTTGTCGGATATGCTCTCCGTCGAGACCATCGATCTCCATTACGGCGCGGCGCAGGCCCTGCGCGGCGTCTCGCTCCAGGCCGAACCCGGCAAGGTCACCGCGGTGCTCGGCCGCAACGGCGTCGGCAAGACCTCGCTGATGCGCGCCATCGTCGGCCAGCAGCCGGTGTCGAAGGGCGCGGTCAAGCTCGACGGGCGCGACATCAGCCGGCTCGCGCCCTACGACCGCGCCCGCCAGGGCATCGCCTTCGTGCCG
Organism: Methylobacterium aquaticum; assembly: GCF_001043915.1. Classification (GTDB taxonomy): domain Bacteria; phylum Pseudomonadota; class Alphaproteobacteria; order Rhizobiales; family Beijerinckiaceae; genus Methylobacterium; species Methylobacterium aquaticum. The sequence continues at coordinate 19,279 of NZ_LABX01000029.1, forward strand.
CAGGGCCGGGAGATCTTCCCGCTCCTCACCGTCAAGGAAAACCTGGAGACCGGCTTCGCGCCGTTGAAGCGCCGCGACCGCTACGTACCGAACGAGATCTACGACCTCTTCCCGGTCCTCAAGGACATGCTGGGCCGGCGCGGCGGCGATCTCTCGGGCGGCCAGCAGCAGCAGCTCGCCATCGGCCGCGCCCTGGTGACCCGCCCTCGTGTCCTCGTCCTCGACGAGCCGACGGAAGGCATCCAGCCCTCGATCATCAAGGATATCGGCCGCGCGATCGATTACCTCAGGGGCAAGGGCGACATGGCGATCGTGCTGGTCGAGCAGTATTTCGAATGGGCCCGCGATCTCTGCGACACTTACGCGGTGATGGATCGCGGCCAGGTGGTCGAGGCGGGGCCGCGCTCCGGCATGGTCGAGGCGCAGGTCAGGCGCTGGCTGTCGGTGTGAGGCCGGCGCTCATGATTGCGACATCCGCCTCTGACGTTGGCGTCTGCGATCGATCACGATCACTCAAGGGCTGGCGGCACATCCGACTCATACCATCGGCCCAAGATGCTGACGCATCGGGCCGATGAACCATCTCAAATTTTCGATGCCAAGCCAGAGGCTTGACGAAAATTCGCGAACGGAACCAAAGGTCGTTTCCAACGACCGTTGGTATCACGCACCTCAGGATGAGATGAGAGGGTGGGAGCACCCTTGATGACATCCGATCGTCATTACCATGTCGGACGCGACCTGACTCTCACTGCTTTGCCGGCAGGCGCTGATAGGTATTGAGAAAATCGTCCTGCAAGACATGCGCGACCCCTGTCGCGACGAGATCCTCGTCCTTGCTGAGCACATGGGTCGCATAGGTCCAACCGCGCGGCAGCTTCAGCCTCGTGCCGAGGCCCGCGAGGTCGTCCAGGGTTTGTGTCGTGTTGACGATCTGGGAATACGACTGCATGCGGTAGACGTGGCCGTCCGGGTCGGTGAGTTCGAAGACCGGCTTGCCGGCCCGGAAGGTGAAGACGGTATCGCGCTTCACCTCGGTCGGTGTGTAGAGCGGCTTGCCGCCCATCACCTGTGTCAGGGACAGGTCGAGCGTGGCGCGCTCGGCCATCGTGATCCCGTTGACGGCGATCGTCTTGCCGGTGGCCGAGATGCCCTTGCCCGCGATGCCGTCGATCAGCCAGTAGCGCGGGCCGTTCAGGTCGATCCCGTCGGCGCCGAGCTGGGTCGTGGCGGCCTTCTTGTCGATGCCGGTCCAGGCGGCGGCCGGGCAATCGTTGAAGCCGATGGTGTTGTAGACGGTCGCCACCGCCCGCAGGCCGCTGCGGCTGACGCTGATGATCTCGCAATAGCGGCGGTTGAACAGGCCGCTGCGGCTGCCGCCCGCCTCACCGGCAAGGGGAGCGGCAAGGGCGGGGGCGGAGAGGAGCAGGGCCGGGACGAGGAGGCCGGCGCGGCAGAGGCTGGCGAGGCGGGGCTTTTCCATGCTTGATCGGGCTCCGTCGATGAGCGATCTCGTCGGCGTCCGACGAATTTCGGCCGACAGGATCGCCCTCGTGCCGGCACGGCGCTACTCGCTTTCGCGGCCAGGGAGGGGGCACCGCTGAGCATGCCGGATCTCCTTGATCCTGAAAGGACATCCCCGAGGCAGGCGCGGGCGCGGCAGACGGTGGCGATCCTGTTCGAGGCGACCGCTCAGCTTCTGGAGCGTGCGGATCACGGCGCCGTCACCACCAATCACATCGCCGAGCGGGCAGGTTTCTCGATCGGCACGCTCTATCGCTACTTCTCGGGCAAGTCGGCGTTGTTCAAGGCGATGGCGATCCACGAGATGGACCGTCACGAGCGCGAGATCTGCGCGGCCCTGGCCGGGACCCGGGCCGACCGGGTCGGCGACATCGTGCGGCTCGCCATCCGGCCGACCTTGCGGCCCTTCGAGGGCCGCCCGGCCGTGCGGCGGGCACTCCTGAAGGCGGCGTTCGACAGCCCGGAACTCGGGCTGCGTTACGAGCGGATGGTGACGCGGATCAGCCGCGCTCTCGTCGAGGCCGTCGCCGCCAAGGCCCTCGACGCGCCGCGCCGGCCGACGCCCGAGGCCGAGTTCATCATGCTGCGGGGCGTCGTCGGGGCGATCCGCTCCGACGTGCTCTTCGGGGGCGGGCGCGTCGGCACCCCGGATTTCGAGGAGGCGCTGGTCGACGCCGTGTCGGCGTATTTCACGCGCTGAACCGATCGCCCGACCCCGCCGCCCGGCTCTCCTCACCGCGCCAGCGAGTCGAACCACGCCTTCCATTGCGGCACCGCCTTGGCGAAGGTGCCGCGATGCGAGGTGTCGCCGGTCGAGACCGCCTCGACCCGGGTGTTGCCGAAGGCCCGCTGGTAGGTCGCCGCGAGCTGCCCCAGCCCCGGGGTGATCGCCTCGTCGGTCTCGCCGTAGAAGTTGCGCACCGGCGAGCGGATCACCCAGCGATAGGCCTGCGTCTGCGCCACCAGGCGGCCATAGGCCGAAGTGGCGAAGAACTGGGGATCGAAATAGTCGGGCCGGATCAGGGCGTGGAGATCGGTCGGGATCCGGGTCGGGTCCGCGGCCTTGCGCTCGTAGGCGGCCTTGGCCAGCGCGTAGCTGTCGTCCGTCAGGACCGAGCGGGCGAGGCCCGGGACGCCGTAATAATTCTCGAAGGCGAAGGCCGAGAGGATGAACAGGCTGTTGACCCAGACCGCGTCGTTCTTGCGCGGGAAGTTCAGGAAGCCGTTGAGCGGCACGAACACGTCCACTGGCGCGCTCGCGGTCGCCGCCGCCGCGACCGGGATCCCGGTCGCCTCCAGCCGCTCCAGCATCGCCATCGTGACGAACCCGCCCTGCGACCAGCCGGCCAGGAACAGGCCGGTCGGGATCCGCTTCAGGTCGGCGAGCACGGCGCGGCCCGCCGCCAGCATGTCCGCCGTGGCCTGCTGGTGGCTCTGCTTGACCATGTAGCCCTCCGGCTCGGGCGAGGCGCCGAGGCCGAAATAGTCGGCGCCGATCAGGGCGTAGCCCTGGCCGGCGAACTGGGCGATCATCACCTGCGTCTCGGGCGATTCCTCGGGGAAGGATGGCACTTCCCGTTTCCCGTAGACGGTGCCGTGCTGGTAGGAGACCAGCGGCAGGGCGGTCGTGGCGTCGTCCGGCACCGCCACGAGGCCGCTCGCCAGCGTCGGCCGGTTGCCCTGCTCGGGGACCACCGACGGATAGGTCACGCGGTAGAGTCGCACGGCGGTGCGGGCCGGGCTGTAGGCGACGGAGACGCCGCTGAAGCGCGGCATGTCCTGGATCAGAATGCGGTTGAGCCGCTCGACGTCCCAGCGCGCCAGGAACTCGTAGCGCAGGCCGGACGGGATCACGACCGGCTTCGCCTCTTCGGCGGCGGCCAATCCGACCCAGGATCGCGTCAATCCAACCAGCGCGAGGAGCATCGCGACCATGCGATGGCGTTGCAGCATCCGCGTCTCCCATCACGGCCCGGTCAGATCCGGACTTGGATCCGATCCGGACCTCGACCGGGCGGGACAATGCCGCGCCGCGCTTTAAGAAAGCCGTAGCGTCAGCCCCGTCGGGAGCGGGCCGGCGGGCGCCGGGGGCGTGGACCGCACAGCGCAGCACCGCCTTGCGTTCCGGCGCCCGCGGGATTATCTGTTCGCCAACAGTTCTGTTCGTGGCTGGTGAGGCTGCGGTGCGGGAGTGGGTCCCCCGGGGCCCGCTCTTTTTTATTGCCGCAACGCCTCTCAGGGCGCGAGCCGAACGCCAGAGTGCTCCCCCCGGGCAGCGTCCCCTTTCCGGGACTGCGCCACGGCCCCGACCCGAAGCTGCGAACGCCATGACCGACGCCCCAGACCACAACCCGGCCGAGAAGCGCCTCATCACCGAGACCGGCATCGCCGCTCGCGTCGCGCAGATCATCGAGCCTGCGATCGAGGGCCTCGGCTTCCGTCTCGTGCGGGTGAAGGTCTCCAGCCAGAACGGCTGCACGGTGCAGATCATGGTCGAGCGGCCGGACGGCACGATGTCGGTCGACGAGTGCGAGACCGTCAGCCGCACGATCTCGCCGATCCTCGACGTCGACGATCCGATCGGCGGCGCCTATTACCTTGAGATCTCCTCGCCGGGGATCGACCGGCCGCTGGTCCGGGCAGGCGACTTCGCCCGCTGGGCCGGCTACGAGGCCAAGGTCGAGCTGGCGACGCCGCTCGATGGCCGCAAGCGCTTCCGCGGCATCATCCGGGCCCCGGTGGGCGACACCGTCCGCATCGACCTGCCCGATGCCAAGGAGGGCACCCCGTCCTCCTACGACCTGACCTTGCGCGACATCGGCGAGGCCCATCTTGTCCTCACCGACGCCCTGGTGCGCGAATCCCTGCGGCGCGGCTCGGCCCCGCCGCAGGACGACGAGGAGGATGACGAGGACGAGGGCGCGAGCCCCGCCGCCACCCACTGAACACCGCCCCAGACCGTTAACGAACCAACAACCAGGAAGGACTGATCCGATGGCCGTCGTCAGCGCCAACAGGCTCGAACTCCTCCAGATCGCCGAGGCGGTCGCCCGCGAGAAGGTGATCGACCGCTCGATCGTGCTCGGCGCCATGGAAGAGGCGATCGCCAAGGCCGCCCGCTCGCGCTACGGCGCCGAGACCGACGTCCATGCCGAGATCGATCCCCGCACGGGAGCACTGCGCCTGTCGCGCCATCTCCTCGTCGTCGAGGAGGTCGAGAACGATTCCCGCGAGATCGACCTGCCCTCGGCCCGCCGCCACAACCCGGCCGCCCAGGTCGGCGACGTGATCTCCGACACCCTGCCGCCCTTCGATTTCGGCCGCGTCGCCGCCCAATCGGCCAAGCAGGTGATCGTCCAGAAGGTCCGCGACGCCGAGCGCGACCGCCAGTACGACGAGTACAAGGACCGCATCGGCGAGGTCGTCAATGGCCTGGTCAAGCGCGTCGAGTACGGCAACGTCATCGTCGATCTCGGCCGCGGCGAGGGCATCGTGCGCCGCGACGAGTCGATCCCGCGCGAGACCTTCCGCCCCGGCGACCGCATCCGCGCCTACCTGTTCGATGTCCGCCGCGAGGTGCGCGGGCCGCAGATCTTCCTCTCGCGCTCGCATCCGCAATTCATGGCCAAGCTGTTCGGCCAGGAAGTGCCGGAAATCTACGACGGCATCGTCGAGGTGAAGGCGGTCGCCCGCGATCCCGGCTCGCGCGCCAAGATCGCGGTGATCTCGCGCGATTCCTCGATCGACCCGGTCGGCGCCTGCGTGGGCATGCGCGGCTCCCGCGTCCAGGCGGTGGTCGGCGAGTTGCAGGGCGAGAAGATCGACATCATCCCGTGGTCGCCCGACCAGGCGACCTTCATCGTCAACGCGCTCCAGCCGGCCGAGGTCGTCAAGGTGGTGCTCGACGAGGAGGCCGACCGCATCGAGGTGGTGGTGCCCGACGACCAGCTGTCGCTCGCCATCGGCCGGCGCGGCCAGAACGTGCGGCTCGCCTCCCAGCTCACCGGCTGGGACATCGACATCCTGACCGAGGCCGAGGAATCGGAGCGCCGGCAGAAGGAGTTCGTCGAGCGCACCAACACCTTCATGCAGGCCCTCGACGTCGACGAGACGGTGGGCCAGCTCCTCGCCGCGGAAGGCTTCCGCTCGGTCGAGGAGATCGCCTATGTCGAGGCGACGGAACTGGCCAACATCCAGGGCCTCGACGAGGAGACCGGCGCCGAGATCCAGGCCCGCGCCCTCGACTACCTCAACCGCATCGAGGCCGAGAACGATGCCCGCCGCATCGAACTCGGTGTGGCCGACGAGCTGCGCGACATCGACGGCATCACCACGCCGATGATGGTGGCGTTGGGCGAGAACGACGTGAAGTCCGTCGAGGACCTTGCCGGCTGCGCCACCGACGACCTCGTCGGCTATACCGAGGGTCGCGGGCCCGAGGCGGTGCGCCATGCCGGCTACCTCGACGGGTTCGAGGTCTCCCGTGCCGAGGCCGAGGCGATGATCATGGCCGCCCGCGTCCATGCCGGCTGGGTCGAGGCGCCTCCGGTCGAGGAGACGCCGGAGGGCGACGAGGAGCAGGACGACCAGGAGCAGGACGCAGACGTCGGGGAAGTCGGGGCGGAGCACGCCGAGGGTGACGAGTCCGAGACCGTGCCGGTCGAGGAGGGCGCCGCCGCGACCGCCGAGCGGCAGCCGACCTGAGGCAGACGGGAGCGATGGACACGACCATGCAGGATGCGGCTCACGACGCGGATGCGCTGCCGCCGGACGTCCTCGACGCCGGCGCCGGGCGCGGCCGCGCCCATGCCGAGCGCACCTGTCTGGTCACGCGGCAGGCGGGCCAGCCGGACCGGATGATCCGCTTCGCCCTCGGTCCCGACAACCAGGTGGTGCCGGACCTGCGCGCCCGGCTCCCCGGCCGTGGCGCCTGGGTCACGGCGACCCGCGCCGCGGTGGCGGAGGCGGTGAAGAAGCGCCTGTTCCAGCGCGCCTTCCGCCAGAAGGACGCCCGCGTGGCGCCCGATCTCGCGGACCTGATCGAGGCGGGCTTGCGCGACGACCTGCGCCAGGGCTTTTCGCTCGCCAACAAGGCGGGCTGCGTGGTCACCGGCTTCACCAAGGTGGAGAGCGCGGTGGACAGCCCGACGGGGATCGCGGCCCTTGTGCATGCCAGCGATGCGAGCCCGGACGGGCGCCGCAAGCTCGCCCAGGCATTGCGAAGGCGCTATGGCGATGCCATATCGAGGATCCCGGTCGTCGATGACCTGTCCGGTGAAGAATTGGACATGGCCTTGGGCCGGGATCATGTGATACACGCTGCCCTCGTCGCGGGAGCTGGCACTGCCGGCTTGCTCGCGCGTTGGCGTCGGCTCCACGTCTTCCGCGGCGGGACGGCGACGTCGGGAGGTGCCGGAACGGAGCCACCAGGCTCCGACGCGGCGTCCCCGGACGCTGTCCAGGATGGTGGAACATCGCTGCGGACCGGCCCCCCGGAGGCCGGTGGTTGAGTGAATCGAATGGGATCGGCCCAGTTGGTGGGTGCGCTCCCGGGAACACGATGGGAGGCGGCCACCGGGAGGCCGGGTCCCGGGACGGATGAGAACCCCCAGGATCTGAACTGAATGAGTGAGACGAAGAATCCGGGCGACAAGACGTTGCATACCGGTCCCTCCAAGACGCTGTCGATGAAGCGTCCCGTCGAGCAGGGCACGGTGCGCCAGAGCTTCTCCCATGGCCGTTCGAAGTCGGTCGTGGTCGAGACGGTGAAACGTCGCCCCGGCGGCGCGCCGGCCCCGGCCGCGCCGAAGGAAGCTGCGCCGAGCCAGGCGCGCTCCGCTCCCCAGGGCCAGGGCCGCCCGGGCGGTTCGCGCCAGGATCGCCCGGCCGCCGCGCGGTCCGGCGTCGTGCTGCGCACCCTGAGCGATCAGGAGCAGAGCGCCCGCATGGCCGCCCTCGTCGACGCCAAGCGTCGCGAGGAGGAGGAGCGCCGCCGCGCCATCGAGGAGGCGCAGCGCCGCGCCGAGCGCGAAGCCGCCGAGATCCGCGAGCGGGAGGCCGCAGAGGCCCGCAAGCGCGAGGAGGAGGAGCGCCGCCGCCAGGAAGAGGCGCGCAAGCGCCGCGCCGCCGAGGAGGCCGAGCGCCGCGTCCAGGAGGATGCCGCCCGTGCCGCGGCCGCGGCCGCCGCAGCGGCTCCTGCCCCGACCGCTCCCGTCGCTCCGGCGCCCGTCACGGCTGCGCCTGCCGCTCCTCGTCCGGCTGCAGTGGCTCCGTCCGCTCCCCGTCCGTCCGCTGCCGCTCCCGCCGCCGCCCGGCCGGCGACGGCTGCCGGTGGGGGCCGTGCGGCCAATCCGGCCGGTGCCGGTCGCCCCGCCGCTCCGGCAGGCGCGCGTCCTGCCGCATCGGCAGGGGCGCGTCCGGCCACTCCGGCGGGTGCCCGTCCGGCGGCGCCGGCAGGGGCCCGTCCGGCAACCCCGAGCGCCGGGATCACCCGTCCGAGTGCCCCGGCCGAGCCGCGCCGCACGCTGACGGCCGATTCCCGCAAGCCGCGCGACCTGAACTTCATGGCTCGCCCGGCGCCGAAGCCGGAGCCCAAGCCCGAGCCGAAGCCCGAGACGCCCGCTGTTGCCGCTGCTGCCGGTGCGGCGGCGAAGCCGGCGGCTGCCGGCGCCACGGCGCGTCCCGCCACTGCCCGTCCGGCTGCGGCGGAGGAGGAGGCCGAGACCAAGCGGGTGATCCGCCGTCCCGGCATGCCGCTCAAGGTCATCACCCCGCCCAAGACGCCGAAATCGCCGGGCGGCGACCGCAACCGCGGCCGCCTGACCATCGCGACCGCGACCTCGGGCGAGGACGAGCGCACCCGGTCGCTCGCCTCGTTCCGCCGCCGCAACCAGCGCCTGACCGGCCACCGCCAGGTGGAGCAGAAGGAGAAGCTGGCTCGCGAGGTGGTCATCCCGGAGACGATCACCATCCAGGAGCTCGCCAACCGGATGAGCGAGCGGGCGGTCGACGTCATCCGCATGCTGATGAAGCAGGGCCAGATCCACAAGATCACCGACGTGATCGACTCGGATTCGGCCCAGCTCATCGCCGAGGAACTCGGCCACACCGTGCGCCGGGTCGCGGAGTCCGACGTCGAGGAGGGCCTGTTCGACGAGCCCGATACCGACGACGACACCCAGCCGCGTCCGCCGGTCGTGACCATCATGGGCCACGTCGACCACGGCAAGACCTCGCTGCTCGACGCGATCCGCAACGCCAACGTCGTCTCCGGCGAGGCGGGCGGCATCACCCAGCATATCGGCGCCTATCAGGTGGCCTCGCCGTCGGGCGGCAAGATCACCTTCATCGATACCCCCGGCCACGCCGCCTTTACCTCGATGCGCGCCCGCGGCGCCAAGGTGACGGACATCGTGGTGCTGGTGGTGGCGGCCGATGACGGCGTCATGCCGCAGACGATCGAGGCGATCTCCCACGCCAAGGCGGCCGAGGTGCCGCTGATCGTGGCGATCAACAAGATCGACAAGCCCGACGCGAACCCGCAGCGGGTCCGCAACGAGCTGTTGCAGCACGACATCCAGGTCGAGTCGATGGGTGGCGAGACCCTCGAATTCGAGGTCTCGGCCAAGACCAAGGATGGCCTCGACGAGCTGCTGGAGGGTCTCGCCCTCCAGGCCGAGATCCTGGACCTGCGCGCCAACCCCGACCGGTCGGCGGAAGGCACCGTGATCGAGGCCAAGCTCGATCGCGGTCGCGGCCCGGTGGCGACCGTCCTCGTCGAGCGCGGCACCCTGCACACCGGCGACATCATCGTGGCGGGCGCCGAGTGGGGCCGCGTGCGCGCCCTCGTCGACGATACCGGCCGCAACAGCCGGGAGGCGGGTCCCTCGGTTCCCGTCGAGGTGCTGGGCTTCAACGGCACGCCGGAGGCGGGCGACCGCGTCGCGGTGGTCGAGAACGAGGCCCGGGCCCGCGAGGTCACCGAGTACCGCGCCCGCGTGAAGCGCGAGCGCGCGGCGGCCACCGGCAGCGGTGCCGGCCGGACGCTGATGGACATGATGCGCGACCTCAAGGAGGGCGCCGGCCGCAAGGAGTTCCCGCTCGTCGTCAAGGGCGACGTGCAGGGCTCGGTCGAGGCCATCGCCGGCTCGCTCGAGAAGCTCGGCAACGACGAGGTGGCGGCCCGCATCCTGCATACGGGTGTCGGCGGCATCACCGAGTCGGACATCACCCTGGCCCAGGCTTCGGGTGCGGTCGTGGTCGGCTTCAACGTCCGCGCCCACAAGGAGGCCCGCGAGGCCGCCGAGCGGGCGGGCGTCGAGATCCGCTACTACAACATCATCTACGACCTCGTGGATGACGTGAAGGCGGCGATGTCGGGCCTGCTGCCGCCGACGCTCCGCGAGGAGCGCCTGGGCGAGGCGCGCATCCTCGAGATCTTCAACGTCTCGAAGGTGGGCAAGATCGCCGGTTGCCGGGTCGAGGACGGCCGGGTCGAGCGTGGCGCCCATGTCCGCCTCATCCGCGACAACGTGGTGGTGCACGAGGGCAAGCTCTCGCAGCTCAAGCGGTTCAAGGACGACGCCAAGGAAGTGGCGGCCGGCCAGGAATGCGGCATGGCCTTCGAGAACTACCAGGACATGCGTCCGCGCGACGTGATCGAGTGCTACATCGTGCACGAGGAGCGCCGCTCGCTCTGACGAGCACCACGCTGCCATCGGCCGTCCGCCGTCATGGCGGCGGCCCACGAAAGACCGCGAGCCCGGGACGCCAGCGTCCCGGGCTCGTCGGTTCAGGATGACAGCCGCGAGGGCCCTGAACGGCCAGTTGGCCGCCCCGCGGCCCGGTCCGAGCCCGGAGAGACGATGGTGCGCAAACCCCAGGAATCCACAGGCCCCTCGCAGCGCCAGCAGCGCGTGGCCGAACTCGTGCGGCACGCCCTCGCCGAGGTGCTGAGCCGCGGCGACATCCAGGACCCGGTGCTGAGCCAGCACGTGATCACGGTGCCGGAGGTGCGGATGTCGCCCGACCTCAAGCTCGCCACCGCCTATGTCATGCCGCTCGGCGGCCAGGACGAGCGCCCGGTGATCGAGGCGCTGGAGCGCAACAAGAAGGTGCTGCGCCAGGAGGTGGCCCGCCGGGTGGCGCTGAAATTCGCCCCCGACCTGCGCTTCCGCCGCGACGAGACGTTCGATGAAGCGGCGCGCATCGATGCGCTCCTGCGCAGCGACAAGGTCCAGCGCGACCTCGGCTCCGAGCCGGAATCCGAGGGCTAGGCATCGCCGGCCGAATCGGTCACCGATTCGGCGACGACCGGGAGGCGAAGCCGGTCGAGCGGAATCCCGCAGCGCGCCTCTCGCCTGCACGTGCCCCGGCCGGTGAACCGGCCCACGGGCGAAGACTTGAGAGACACCACCAGGCAGGACCGGCAGGGGCGACAAGCGGGCGGCACGTCCCGCGGCGACCGCCGTTCGAGAACGGACACAGGATGACGATGCACGAGGATCAGCCCGCAGAGCCCGCGCCGCAGGCGACCCGCCCCGCCCGCGAGGACGCCCCGCGCCCGGATGGTCAGCGTCACGACCGCCCCCGTCAGGACCGGCCCCGCGGCCGCGGGCGCCCGCCGGGCGACCGGCCCAAGCGCCGCGAGATCAGCGGCTGGGTGATCCTCGACAAGGGCGTCGGCATGACCTCGACCCATGCGGTCGCGGCGGTCAAGCGCGCGCTCAACGCCAAGAAGGCGGGCCATGCCGGCACCCTCGACCCGCTCGCCTCCGGCATCCTGCCGATCGCGCTCGGCGAGGCGACCAAGACCGTGCCCTTCGTGATGGATGGCCGCAAAGCCTACGTCTTCGCGGTCACCTGGGGCGTCGAGACCGATACCGACGATGCCGAGGGACGCCCGGTCGCGACCTCGGACGGCCGGCCGACGCAAGGTGAGGTCGAGGCGGTGCTGCCGCGCTTCGTCGGCGCGATCGAGCAGGTGCCGCCCCGCTACTCGGCGATCAAGATCCAGGGCGAGCGCGCCTACGACCTCGCCCGCGACGGCGAGGTGGTCGAACTCGTCGCCCGCCCGGTGCAGATCGACCGGCTGGCGGTCGTCGCCCACACGCCCGAGCGCACGGTGATCGAAGCCGAGTGCGGCAAGGGCACCTATGTGCGCGCCATCGCCCGCGATCTCGGTCGCGCGCTCGGCTGCTACGGCCATGTCTCGGCCCTGCGCCGCACCCGCGTCGGTCCGTTCACGGAGGACCAGTCCTGCACCGTCGCGGCCCTCGAGGCGGCCGATGCCGAGGCCAACGCGGCGATCCTGCGCCCGGTCGAGACCGCCTTGATCGAGGCGGTGCCGCACGTGCCGGTCTCCCGCGACATGGCGATGCGGCTGATGCGCGGCCAGCCGGTGATCCTGCGCGGCCGCGACGCCCCGACGGAAGGCAAGGCCTACGCGACCTGCGGCGGCGTGCTGGTGGCGGTCGGTGACGTCGAGCGCGGCGAATTGGTGCCGCACCGGGTGTTCCATCTCGGCGGCACCGCGCCGCGGAACGGCTGAGACAGACGGGGGGAGGCGGCGATGACCGAGGGGTTGGAGAGCGATCCGCGCGTTCTGTGGAGCGAGGACGTGCTGCGTTATCGCGACACGGACGCCAACGGCCACGTCAACAACGCGGTCTTCGCCGCCTTCTGCGAGAGCGGGCGGGTGCAGTTTTTCGCCAGCCACTTGACCCCGGTGCTCGGCCCCGACACGTTCTTCGTCATCGCCCGCTTCGTCATCGATTACCGGGCCGAGCTGCATTATCCGGGCCGGGTCCGCACGGCGACCTGGCTCGCCCGCACCGGCCGCACCTCGCTCGGGTTCCGCCACCGGATCCTCACCGGCGAGGTGGTGGCCGGCGAGGCCGAATCGGTCTGCGTTCTGCTCGCCAAGGACACGCGGCGGCCGGCGCCGCTCGGCGCGGCCGGGGATGCGGCGGCGCGGCTGGTGGTCGAGGCGGGCTGACCGCCGGACCGATCAAGGCAGGCGCCGGCGGATCGCCCGCAGGGCATCGTGGAACATCGGATGCCATTGCCCGTCGCGATCGACGGCCAGAGGGTGCCAGAAGAACGAGGACACGTGGCCGCCATCGTCCGCGGTCCGGTGGTCCCAGGCCGGCGGCAGCCCCTCGGCCTCGATCGCGGAAAAGTGCCGCGGCACCAGCCGATCGGGCGCCCGGGCGGGATAGGGGCGAGATCGCTGTTGCGGCCGCGCGGAAAATCCTGATCTCCTGGCCTCAGCCAAGAGGCCGCCCGGGAGAGGCGGCCGGACGACCGGGGATTCCATGGTACTTCGCACGCGCTCCTCACGCCGCCATCTGCTCGCGGGCGCGCTCCTTGCCGGGTTCGCACTGCCGGGGTTCGCCTGGGCGGCGCCGCGGACCGACCTCGTGCTCGGCATGCCGGTGGAGCCCCCGGGCCTCGACCCGACCAGTGCCGCGCCGACCGTGATCGGCCAGGTGGTGTGGCAGAACGTGTTCGAGGGCCTGACCCGCGTCGACCGCGACGGCCAGGTGCAGCCGCAGCTCGCCAAGAGCTGGACCGTCTCGCCCGACGGCCTGACCTACACCTTCGCGCTCCAGACCGGCGTCCGATTCCACAATGGCGAGCCGTTCGACGCCACCACGGCGAAATTCGCCCTCGACGCGATCCGGGCGCCGGGCTCGGTCAACCCCCAGAAGGCGCTCTACGCGGTCATCGCCGACGTCAAGGCGCCGGACCCCGCCACCCTCGTCCTCACCCTGTCGAAGCCCTCCGGCAACCTGTTGTTCTGGCTCGGCCTGCCGGCAGCCGTGATGGTCGATGCGACGTCGCGCGACACTCTGAAGAGCAATCCGGTCGGCACCGGGCCGTTCCGTTTCGCCGCCTGGCGCAAGGGCGACCGGGTCGAGCTGACGCGCAGCCCCGACCACTGGAACACTGCCCGCAAGGTCCATCTCGACAAGGTGACGTTCCGCTTCATCGGCGACCCCCAGGCCGCCGTGGCGGCGCTCCGCGCCGGCGACCTTGACGCCTACCCGCTGCTGCCGGCCCCCGAACTCTACGGCGCCTTCCAGAAGGACAAGGCGTTCACCGCCGTGCCCGGCCTGACCGAGATGAAGGTCGTGGCCGGCATGAACAACGCCGCCAAGCCCTTCAGCGACAAGCGCGTGCGCCAGGCGCTGATGATGGCGGTCGACCGCAAGCTCCTGATCGAGGGCGCCTATTCCGGCTACGGCGTGCCGATCGGCAGCCACTACACGCCCAACGATCCGGGCTACAAGGACCTGACCGGCCTCTATCCCTACGACCCGGCCAAGGCGAAGGCGCTCCTGGCGGAGGCCGGCTACGCCAAGGGCCTGACCTTCACCTTCAAATCGCCGCAGATGGCCTATGCCAGCCGCACCGCCGAGATCCTCCAGGCGATGTTTTCGGAGATCGGCGTCACGATGACCATCGTGCCGACCGAATTTCCGGCCAAGTGGGTGCAGGAGGTGATGCGCGACCGCAGCTTCGACATGACGGTGATCGCCCATGCCGAGCCGATGGACATCGCGATCTATGCGAACGACCCGTATTACTTCGGCTACAAGAACCCGGCCTTCGCCGACGTGGTGACGAAGGCCGCGCAGGCGACCGACGAGGCGACGCGCCTGGCGCGCTACGGCGACGCGCAAACGATCCTGGCCGAGGACGTGCCCGCCCTGTTCCTCTTCGTGCTGCCGAAGCTGAGCGTCTGGAAGGCCAAGCTCACGGGGTTCTGGCAGAACGAGCCGGTGCCGTCCAACGACCTCACCGAGGTGCGGTGGACGGAGTAGGGGGCAGCTCTCCCCTCTCCGGGCGCTTCCGGTCTTGCCCGGGATCGCTGCGAGGTGTGGCAGAGAGGGGTTTGGGAGCAAGGATCGAAAGCCTGATTGATACCACCGGTCGAAAGAAGACGACCTTTGGTTCCCTCTCGCATTGTCGCCACGGCCAAGGTCCGGGACATCTGCGCTTGGCATCGACGATTCGAGATGGGTCAGCGGCCCTGTCGATCTCGGGCCTGCCCGAGATCGAATCGATGCGTCAGCATCCTGGGCCGTCGGTATGACTTGATCGACCGGGTTGATCCCAATCGGACCTCATTCTGAGGTGCGGAGCGAGCGAAGATCGCGGAGCCTCGAAGGAGGGCTCCAGCGATCGCGGAGAGTTCCGGGGGCCTCCTTCGAGGCTGCCGCCCGCGGCAGCATCACAGGATGAGGCCGCGGGTGGGATGGCATCGGCAGGGGCACCGCAATCCGCACAGGTAGAATCGGCTTCGAGACTCCCACCATGCTGAGGCACTTCACCCGCCGCGCCGCCGGCTTCGGCGTCACCTTCCTGCTGATCTCGATCCTGGTCTTCTGCATGATGGAAATCGTGCCGGGGGATCCAGCCTCGGCGATGCTCGGCACCTCGGCGACGCCCGAGACCCTCGCGGCCCTGCGGGCCCAGATGGGCCTCGATGCGCCGGCCGTGCTGCGCTACCTGCGCTGGCTCGGCGGGCTCGTCGTCGGCGATATGGGGACGTCCACCACCTACGGCGTGCCGGTGGGTGGCCTGATCCGGGAGCGGCTGGCGGTGACGCTGCCGCTCACCGGGCTGGCGGTGCTCGTCGCCGTCGCCATCGCGCTGCCGCTCGGCGTCACCGCGGCGGCCCGGCCCGGGGGCGTGGCGGACGGCGCCGCCACCCTCTACGCGCAGGCCGGCATCGCGGTGCCCAACTTCTGGATCGGGCTCCTGCTCATCATGGTGGTGGCGCTCGGTCTCGGCTGGCTGCCGGCCGGCGGCTTTCCTGGCTGGGGCGATCCCGCGGCGGGTCTGCGCGCCCTGGTGCTGCCTGCCCTCGCGCTCGCCATCCCGCAATCGGCGGTGCTGACGCGGGTCACCCGGGCCTCGGTGGTCGAGGTGATGAACGAGGATTTCGTCCGCACCGCCCGGGCCAAGGGGGCCTCGGTCTCCCGCGCCCTGTGGCGCCATGCGGTGCCGAACGCGCTCGTTCCGGTCATCACCATGCTGGGCCTCCAGATCTCGTTCCTGATCGGCGGCGCGGTGCTGGTCGAGAACGTGTTCACCCTGCCCGGGATGGGCCGGCTCGCCTGGCAGGCTTTGGCCCAGCGCGACCTGATCGTGATCCAGAACGTCGTGATGGTGTTCGCCACCGTCGTCATCGTGGTCAATCTCGGGGTCGACCTGCTCTACACGGTCGTCGATCCCCGCCTGAGGAGGCGCGCATGACGGCCCGCGCCGTGAAGCTCCGGCGCGGCTGGCGTCCCGGCAGCGTCCCGCTCCTCGTCGGCGGCATCCTGACGGCCCTCCTCGTCGGGATCGCCCTCACTTCCCTGGTCTGGACCCCCGCCGACCCGGCCCGGATGCGGATCCTGCAAAAGCTGAAGGCCCCGCTGGTCTCCGGCCTGCTCGGCACCGACCAGCTCGGGCGCGACGTCGCCTCGATGCTGATGCGGGGCGCCTTCAACTCCCTCACCACCGCCTTCGCGGCGGTGGGCCTGGGGGCGGTGCTCGGCACGCTGGCCGGCGTCGCGGCTGCCGCGAACCACACGCTCGACGCGGTGCTGATGCGGATCTGCGACGCGCTGTTCGCCCTGCCGCCGATCCTGTCGGCGATCATGCTCGGCGCGCTGCTCGGGCCGGGCGCACTCACCGCCATCGTCGCCATCGGGGTGTTCATGATCCCGGTCTTCGCCCGGGTCAGCCGCGGCGCGGCGATGCAGATCTGGGCGCGGGACTACATCATGGCCGCCCGCATGGCCGGCAAGGGCACGGCACGGATCACCCTGGAACACGTCCTGCCCAACATCTCGGCCCAAGTCATCGTCCAGGTCACGATCCAGCTCGCCATGGCGATCCTGACCGAGGCGGGCCTGAGCTTCCTCGGGCTGGGCCTGCCGCCGCCGGCCCCGACCTGGGGGCGGATGCTCGCCGAAGCGCAGACCTACCTGCTCCAGGCGCCCCACCTCGCCCTCGCCCCCGGCCTCGCCATCGCGGCCGCGGTGCTCGGCCTCAACCTCCTGGGCGACGGGCTCGCCGCCCGCCTCGACCCGCGCCGCCGGCAGGCGACCTGATGCTCGCGATCCGCCACCTCTCCATCGCCTTCCCGCGCGCCGGGGCCGAGGCCCGCGTCGTCGAGGACGTCTCGGTCGAGGTCGGCCGCGGCGAGAGCCTCGGCATCGTCGGCGAGTCGGGCTCCGGCAAGTCGATGCTGTCACTCGCCACCATCGGGCTCCTGCCGAAGAGCGCCCGCACCTCCGGCGAGATCCTGCTCGACGGCAAGAACATCCTGGGCATGGGCGAGAGGGAACTGTGCTCCTTGCGCGGCCGGCGCATCGGCATGATCTTCCAGGAGCCGATGACGGCCCTCAACCCCGCCATGACGGCGGGCGAGCAGATCGCGGAAGGCATCCGCCTGCACCGCGGAACCGGCCGGGCCGAGGCGCGGGCGGAGGCGTTGCGCCTCCTCGACCGGGTGCGGATCCCCGATTCCGCGCGGCGCATCGACAGCTACCCGCACGAGATGTCCGGCGGCCAGCGCCAGCGCGTCGGCATCGCGATCGCGCTCGCGCTGAAGCCCGACCTGCTCATCGCCGACGAGCCGACCACGGCCCTCGACGTGACGGTGCAGAAGGAGATCCTGGACATCCTCGACGAGCTGGTGGCCGATCTCGGCCTGTCGCTGATCCTGATCAGCCACGATCTTGGGGTCATCGCCCGCAGCACCGATCGGACGCTGGTGATGTGCCGCGGACGCGCGATCGAGGAGGGGCCGACCGAGAGGGTTTTGCGCC
Organism: Methylobacterium aquaticum; assembly: GCF_001043915.1. Lineage (GTDB taxonomy): Bacteria > Pseudomonadota > Alphaproteobacteria > Rhizobiales > Beijerinckiaceae > Methylobacterium > Methylobacterium aquaticum. Next base: position 36,633 of record NZ_LABX01000029.1, read on the forward strand.
ATCCCGCGGCGCCCTACACCCGAGACCTGATCGCCGCGCTGCCGCGCCGGGTCCGGGCGGGCTTGGGCGAGGACCCCGCTCTCGCCGGAGGCGCCCGATGACCGGCCCGCTTCTGGCGATCGAGAACCTGACCCGCGACTACGTCCTGCGGGCCAAGGGCGGTGCCACCCGGTCCTTGCGCGCCGTCGACGGCGTGAGCCTCGCCGTCGAGGCGGGCAGCATCTTTGCCGTGGTGGGCGAATCGGGCTGCGGCAAGTCCACGCTGGCCCGCATCGTCATGGCCCTCGACCGGCCGACCGGCGGCACGGTGCGGCTCGGCGGGGACGATCTGTTCGCGCTGTCGCCCAAGGCGCTCGCGCGCAAGCGCCGCGATGTCCAGATGGTCTTCCAGGACCCCTACGGCTCGCTCAACCCGCGCCACTCGGTCGGCCGCATCGTCGCCGAGCCGCTCCACCTCCTCGACGACGCCCCGAAGGGCCGCGATCGCACCGCCCTGGTCGTCCGGGCGCTGGAGGATGTCGGGCTGCCGGCACACGCCGCCGAGCGTTATCCGCACGAATTCTCCGGCGGCCAGCGCCAGCGCATCGCCATCGCCAGGGCGCTCATCACGAACCCGAAACTCGTCGTCGCTGACGAGGCGGTTTCGGCCCTCGACCTGTCGATCCAGGCGCAGATCCTGCGCCTGATCCTGTCCCTGCGCGACCGGCACGGCCTGACCGTCTTGTTCATCACCCACAATATCGGCGTCGTCGACGAGATCGCCGACCGGGTCGGGGTGATGCAGGCCGGGCGGCTCGTCGAGACCGGGACGGTGCGCGAGGTGCTCGACCATCCCCGCGAGGACTATACCCGCACCCTGCTCGCCGCCGAGCCGACCCTCGCGGGCTTGGGGCAGCGGCGGCGCCGGGCGTGAGGGGAGAGTCGCCCCCGGACGACGCGCCATGTCGGTGGTGCATGGCGCCCCGTCGATCACGCGGCTTGCCTTGTGCAGTGCGGTATGTGAAAACGATTTCATGCACCGCCGCGATGGCGTCGCGGCGGTGCTGCCCTTCTTGGGCGTTTCCTCCCTAGACTTCGGGCCGCCTCGCAAGGGGCGGCCTTTTTTCTGCCCGTCGTCAGGCCGCGCGGCTGAGCCTGTCGCGGCCGCCGCGCTTGGCGGCGTAGAGCGCGGCGTCGGCCCGTCGAAACAGCGAGTCGCCGCTTTCCTCCGGCTGCCGCGTGGCGAAGCCGAGGCTGACGGTGGCGGTGATCGTGCGGCCGTCACCCATCGGCACCGCCATCGCGCCGACCGCGGCGCGCAGCGCGTCGGCCATCTCCGCCGCCTGGGCAGGATCGATCCGCGGCATGATGATCGCCATTTCCTCGCCGCCGATCCGGCAAACCGTGTCGGCGTTGCGCATCCCGGCCATCACCGCATCCGCGATGCGCCTGAGGACCACGTCCCCGTTCGCGTGCCCGTAGGTGTCGTTGATCCGCTTGAAGTGGTCGATGTCGAGCATGATCAGGGACAGGGGCGCGCCGGTCTCCCGGGAGCGGGCGGTCTCCTCCTCCAGGCGCGCCGTGAACAGGCGGCGGTTGCCGAGGCCGGTCAGGCCATCGGTGAACGCCTGGGCCTCGAAGGCGGCGAGGCGGATGACGTCTTGTGCCGTTCGCCGCGCCAGGCGGGCGAGCGCCGTCACGATCGAGATGCCGACGACATGCACGAAGAGATGCATCGCCGCGTCGATGTCGAGAGGCGCGTCCGCGTCCCGCAACGCCCCGACGGTAATCGCCAGCATGCACGCGATCACCGCCGCGATCAGCGCGTGCCAGCCACGCTTCACCGCCGGATCCCGCGTCAGCCGCGCGACATCCCGCAACGGCACGAGCGCTTGCGATGCGATGGCCACCGACAGGAGATCGACGACCATACCGACGGAGATCATGCGACGCGGCCCCCGGATTGGGACGATCTGCGAGCGCATCCCGTGTGGTCCAAGGCTGCACGCGAGGCGCGAACCTGGTGCCGCCTCTGTCACGTCGACTGTCGTCCCTCCCTCAGCGGTATATCGCTTGACAAGATTGCGTGCAAGAATAAATCGGCGTTTTACTCGTTATCTGGCCGTGCAGCCGACAGGCGGTTGCAATTTATCTGGGTATGAACGACATAATTAATAAATATCAAGCAAAATTCGTCATGCTCGGAGTCTCAGGTATACGGCGTGGTTGGGGGAATGGGGGCTGCCAGAAATGTGCGCTGTGTGACCAGGAAAGGCTCAACCAGGCTGCGGTTGATCTCGCCGTGAGCCCGGCGCCGTCGCCCCGGCCGGACCGCCGGTCGCAAGGAGCGGTTTGACCGGACGCTGCGGTCCGGTCGCCGGGCGGATCGGGGATCCGCCCGGGCGTGGTTTTCTGGAGCCGCGCCTGACCGCGTCGCCATCGGACGCTGCTCGACGGTGTTGATTGTGCCGCATGGTCTATGGCGAGCCGGTTTCCCTGCGTCGGAAAACGGCTCTCGGCGGACGTGCATTGGCACGCCAACGCCGCGTCCGCGTGGACTCTGGATCGGTCGCGGATCGTTGCCGCAAAACCGGCGACCGCCGTTGCGGAGTCCGCTTGGGCCTGTCAGCGCATGGTCGGCATCACGAACTCGGCGCCGGCGCGGATGCCGGTGGGCCAACGGGTCGTGATGGTCTTGAGCCGGGTGTAGAACCGCACACCCTCCGGGCCGTGCATATGATGGTCGCCGAACAGCGACGCCTTCCAGCCGCCGAAGGAGTGGAACGCCATCGGCACCGGGATCGGCACGTTGATCCCCACCATCCCGACCTGGATCTGGTGCGCGAATTCCCGCGCCGCATCGCCGTCCCGGGTGAAGATCGCCGTGCCGTTGCCGAACTCGTGCTCGTTGATCATCCGCGCCGCGGTCGCGTAGTCGGGCGCGCGCGCCACCGCCAGAACCGGCCCGAAGATCTCCTCCCGGTAGATCGTCATGTCCGGGGTCACCCGGTCGAACAGCGTGCCGCCGACGAAGTAGCCGTTCTCGTAGCCTTGCAGCGTCAGCCCGCGGCCGTCGACCACCAGCTCGGCGCCCTCGGCCACGCCGCGATCGATGTAGCCCTTCACCTTGTCGCGGTGTTGCGCGGTGACCAGCGGGCCCATCTCGGCCTCCGGGTCGGTGCCGGGCCCGACCTTGAGGGCGCGGACCTTCGGGACCAGCTTCTCGATCAGCCGGTCGGCGGTCTCCTCGCCGATCGGCACCGCCACCGAGATCGCCATGCAGCGCTCGCCGGCCGAGCCGTAGGCGGCGCCCATCAGGGCGTCGACCGCCTGGTCCATGTCGGCATCGGGCATCACCACCATGTGGTTCTTGGCCCCGCCGAGGCACTGGGCGCGCTTTCCGGTCCGCGCCGCGGTCTCGTAGATGTATTTGGCGATCGGGGTCGAGCCGACGAAGGACACGGCCGAGATGTCGGGGTTGTGGAGAAGCGCGTCGACCGCCTCCTTGTCGCCCTGGATCACCTGGAACACGCCGTCGGGCAGGCCGGCTTCCTTGAGCCACGCGGCCAGCACCAGGGCGGCGGAGGGGTCGCGCTCGGAGGGTTTCAGCACGAAGCAGTTGCCGCAGGCCAGCGCGACCGGGAACATCCACATCGGCACCATGGCGGGGAAGTTGAACGGCGTGATGCCGGCCACCACCCCGAGCGGCTGGCGCAGGGAGTGGGAATCCACCCGCGTGCCGACATTCTCGGTGATCTCGCCCTTGAGGAGCTGGGGCGCGCCGGTGGCGAACTCGACCACCTCCATGCCGCGCTGAATCTCGCCCTTGGCGTCGGAGAGCACCTTGCCGTGCTCGGCGGTGATCACCGCGGCCAGCTCGTCGATGCGCTCCTCGAGGAGGCGCAGGAAACGGTTGAGGATGCGGGCGCGGCGAAGCGGCGGCGTGGCGGCCCAGGCCGGGAAGGCGGCGCGGGCGGCGGCGACGGCCGCCGCGACCTCGTCGGCGCTCGCCAGCGCGACGGTGCCCGATTGCTCGCCGGTGGCCGGGTTGAAGACCGGCGCAGTGCGGCCGGAGCGGCCCGCGACCTGGGCGCCGCCGACGAAGTGTCCGATGGTGGTCATGGTGGTTCTGAGGTTCCGGTTCTCTGGATCGATGCGCGTCTCGCCCCACCCTCCGCGTCACTCCGGACCCGTGCAGGGGGAGCCCGGAGTGATGCCGAGGGAGGACGAGCGTCGGTATTCAGGTCGTCGGGGGGACGGCGTTACGCCGCCCGCCGCAGGGCCTCGCCCAGCATCGACGCCATGGTGTCGATGTGCTCGCGCTCCGCGATCAGCGGCGGCGACAGGGCGATGATGTCGCCGGTGACGCGGATCAAGAGGCCCTTCTCGAAGCAGTCGGTGAAGACGTCGTAGGCCCGGGCCCCCGGCGCCCCGGCGCGCGGCTCCAGCTCGATCCCGGCGATGAGGCCGATGGTGCGGATGTCGATCACGTTCGGGCCGTCGCGCAAGGCGTGCATCGCGTCGTGCCAATGCGCCTGGACCTGAGTCGTGCGGGTGAGAAGATCCTCCTCCGCGTAGATCTCCAGGGTGGCGAGGCCGGCCGCGCAGGCGACCGGGTGGCCCGAATAGGTGTAGCCGTGGAACAGCTCGATCGCGCCCTCCGGCCCGTGCATCAGCGCGTCGTGCACCGCCCGGGTGGCGAAGACCGCGCCCATCGGGATCGTGCCGTTGGTCAGCCCCTTGGCGGTGGTGATCAGGTCGGGGGTGACGCCGAAATAGTCGGTGGCGAAGGGCGCGCCGAGGCGGCCGAAGCCGGTGATGACCTCGTCGAAGATCAGCAGGATGCCGTGCTTCGTGGCGATCGCCCGCAGGCGCTCCAGGTAGCCCTTCGGCGGCACCAGAACGCCGGTCGAGCCTGCCACCGGCTCGACAATCACCGCCGCGATCGTCTCGGCGCCGTGCAGCGCCACCAGCCGCTCGAGGTCGTCGGCGAGATCGGCGCCGTGCTCGGGCTGGCCCTGCACGAAGGCGTTGCGGGCGAGATCGTGGGTGTGGCGCAGGTGGTCGACGCCCGGCAGCAGCGGGAACATCCGGCGGTTGTTGACCAGCCCGCCGACCGAGATGCCGCCGAAGCCGACGCCGTGATAGCCGCGCTCGCGCCCGATCACCCGGGTCCGGGTGCCCTGGCCGATGGCGCGCTGGTAGGCGAGCGCGATCTTGAGCGCGGTATCGACCGATTCCGAGCCCGAGCCGGTGAAGAACACCCGGTCGAGGGCGCCGCCCGGGGCGATGGCGGCCAGGCGCTCGGCGAACTCGAAGGCGATCGGGTGGCCCATCTGGAACGAGGGCGCGTAGTCGAGGGTCGAGAGCTGGCGCTCGACGGCCTCGGCGATGCGGCGCCGGCCGTGGCCGGCATTGACGCACCACAGTCCGGCGGTGCCGTCGAGGACGGTGCGCCCGTCATCGGCCGTGTAGTGCATGCCCTCGGCCGAGACGAGGAGGCGCGGCGCCGCCTTGAACTGGCGGTTGGCCGTGAACGGCATCCAGTAGGCGTCGAGGCTCGGGCGGTTGAGGCGCGGCGGATGGGCGTTCATGGCGGGGTTTTCCTGCGGGTCATGCGGGGGCGGTGTCGGCGCCAGACAAGACCGTTCCGGCAACGGCAACAAGTCCTTTTCTCTCTCCCGGCAACCCTTTGACGGACCGTGCCGTGACGGTAGGGTGTTGCCTGATCCGCAACAGCCTCAACAGGGGACCCGGCGTGACCAACGACGAAGTGGGCGCGCGCCTGCGCCATGTGCGGATCCTGCACGGCCTGTCGCAGCGGGCACTGGCCAAGCGCGCCGGGGTGGTGAATTCCACGATCTCGCTGATCGAATCGGGCCAGACCAACCCGTCGGTCGGCGCCCTCAAGCGCATCCTCGACGCGGTGCCGATCGGGCTCGCCGAGTTCTTTTCCCTGACGCCGGAGCGGAGCGAGAAGGCGTTCTACGCCAGCGAGGAACTGGTCGAGATCGGCAAGGGCCGGATCTCCTATCGGCAGGTCGGCGACACGCTGTTCGGCCGCGCCCTGCAACTGCTCAAGGAGCGTTACGAGCCCGGCGCCGATACCGGCCGCGTGCCGCTGGTCCATGATGGCGAGGAGGGCGGCATCGTGCTCTCGGGCCGGCTCGAAGTGACGGTGGACGACGAGCGCCGGGTGCTCGGGCCGGGCGATGCCTATTACTTCTCCAGCCGCCGGCCGCACCGCTTCCGCTGCGTCGGCCCGAATCCCTGCGAGGTGGTGAGCGCCTGCACGCCGCCGACCTTCTGAACCGCTTGCCAATCCCAGATCGTATACAATATGCGTTCGAGTGAACCGGTGGAGTGGAGAGCATGGCGGTGACGGCGCGCGCGGGCGGGGCCCGATCCGTCCCTGGGAGCCTCGGCCACCGCACGGTCTCGGCGGCGGTGGCCGAGGCCCTGCGGCAGCGCATCCTCTCGGGGGCCCTGGCGCCGGGCTTCCAGCTGCGCCAGGACGCCCTGGCGGAGGAGTTCGGCATCAGCCGGATCCCGATCCGCGAGGCGCTGCTGCAACTCGAGGCCGGCGGCCTCGTCAAGATCGTGCCGCATCGCGGCGCGGTGGTCTCGGGGCTCTCGGTCGAGGAGATCGAGGACATCTTCCAGCTCCGCGTCTCCCTCGAGCCGCAATTGCTGATCCTCTCGGCCCGCCACCTGACGCCCGACGACGTCTCGGAGCTGCGCGCCCTGCGCGACGAGTACAGCGCCGCCCTCAAGGCCGGCCAGGTCGAGAACTGGGGCGAGTTGAACCGGCGCTTCCATCTCGGCCTGCTGCGCCATGCCGGCCGGCCGCGCTCCCTCGCCATCGTCGCGGCCCTGCTCCAGGATTGCGACCGTCCGACCCGCCTGCAACTCTCCGTTACCGGCGACGTCGCCCGCGCCGACATGGAGCACACCACGATCCTCGATTTGTGCGAGGCGGGCGAGGTCGTGGCGGCGGCCAACCTGCTGCGGATCCATGTCGAGCATGCGGGACGCTCGCTGGTGGAGATCTATCGCAAGTCGGCGACCGGCGGATGAGGCGTTGCCCGCTTACGGCGTCTTTCCCACCGTGCCCAGATGCTTGTCGAGGAAGCCGGCGATCTCGGTGAAGACCTCGCGGGTCTCCGGCGCGTCCGGGTTGAACAGGTACTGGGCATGGCTCATGCCCTCGAACACCTGGAGCGACGCCTCGACCCCGGCCTGGCGCAGCTTGCGGTGGGTCCGCACGGTGTTCGACAGAAAGAGGTCGCGGGTGCCGGTGGTCAGGATGGTGGGGGGCAGGCCGCGCAGGTCGCCGTAGATCGGCGAGAGCTGGGGGTCGCGCAGGTCGTGCCCGGCGGCATAGAGCCGGGCCGCATGCGTCAGGACGCCGTCATAGGAGACCAGGACGTTGTCCAGCCACTCGTTGGCCTTGTAGCTGTCGCCGGTCTCGGTCAGGTCGGACCAGGGCGTGCCCGGCGCGATCGCGGCCGGGAGCGGCACCCCTTCGCGCTTGGCCCGCAGCATCAGGGCGAGCGTCATGCCACCGCCGGTCGAGGTGCCGAACACCGCCATGTTCTCGGCCGGCTGAAGGGCCAGCGCCGCCTTCCACACCGCCATGGCGTCGTCCATCGCCGCCGGGTAGGGCGCGTCCGGAGGCATGCGGTAATCGAACGAGATCACCGTGAAGCCGCCGAAGGCCGCCATCAGCACCGCTTCAAGCGTGCCGGCCTCGCCCGGGTTGTAGACGTAGCCGCCGCCGTGGATGTGGACCAGCAGCCGGTGGCGATTGCGCTCGGGCACCACCTTCGGGGCGATGATCCACGCCTTGACGCCGCCGATCACCTCCGGGGTCGAGACGACGCCGAGGCGCTCGCGCAGGGCCGGCAGGGGCGCGGCGGTCTGGGCGGCGAGCTTGGCCACCAGCGCCTTCCACTCCGCCGCGCTGCCCGGATCGGCGTTCCAGGCCGGCACCCGGTAGGGCGCGGCGATCGCCGCCTGGAATTCGGGGCTCACCGTGCCCGGCACCGGGATGCGCCGGTTCGGCACGGTGCGCGGGCCGGGCGCGGCATTGGCGGCGTTCTGGGCCGCCTCCAGGCGGGCGAAGTCGGAGGCGTCGGCGGTCGGGGCCGGCGGCTGCTGCGCGAGGACGGCCGTCGGCGGCGCGACGGCCAGAAGCAGGGCGGCAAGGCGGCGCGGGCCGGGCAAGGGGCGCAAGTCCTGTCAGCGTGGAATCGCCCGCACGAGTCGCATGCCGGGTGCCGTCCGGCAAGATGGCCCCGCCTACGGCAGCCCCCGCCGCAGGGGCGAGACCGCATAGCCGTCGAGCAGGTCCTGCGGGTCGCGGTAGATCGCGGTGCAGCCGGCCTCGCTCAGGCGCGCCTCGGGACATCCGCCGCACAGGACGCCGATCACCGGCAGCCCGGCCCGCACGGCGGCCTCGGCGTCGTAGGGCGAATCGCCGATCACGATCGCCTGGCCCCGTGCCGGGCGGCCGAGCCGGGCGAGCGCCGCCTCGAAGATGTCGGGGTGCGGCTTCGAGCGTTCGGCCTCGTCGGAATGGGTAGCCACGTCGACGAGGTCGCGGATGCCGGCGATCTCCTGGTAGCGGTCCACCTCCTCGGCCTTGCCCGAGGAGGCGAGCGCCAGGACGTGGCCTTCCGCCTTCAGACGCTCGAACAGCGCCCGCACGCCGGGAAACGGCCGGACCTTCGGCAGGTATCTCTCCTTGAACAGCGCCGAGCGGAATGTCTCGATTGTCTCGCCCTCGCGCTCCAGGCGGTCTTTGGGCACGAAGACCGGCATCAACTGGTCGCCGCCCTTGCCGATCTGGCCGCGGACCGCCTCCGGCGCGACATCGATGCCGAAGTTCCGAAACGCCTCCGCCCAGGCCGCGGCGTGGAGGTCGACGCTGTCGAGCAGGGTCCCGTCGATGTCGAAGATCAGGTTGCGGATCATGGCGGGACTCAATCGTCTGTGGCAGCCGAGCACGAAAGCCCGGCAAAGCGCTGGGGTTCCGCCCCGGCTGCGGCCGGTGCGGCTGGCCTTCGGGCGCCCCGGCCGTTAGAGGTTCGTCAACGCCGTTCCCCGCCTGCCGGCGGGGCGGCCCTCAGGAAACCCGGGAAGTTGCCGATGTCCGTCCTGTCCAGAGCCTGCCTCGTCGTGGCCGTGGCCGCGCTCGCGGGCGGCTGCATCAACAATCCCCTCGGCCAGGTCGGCGGCGTGCTCCCGGCGGGCGATGTCGGCCCGCCGCCCTCCCTGCGCGGCGACGTGAAGCTGCCGGCCCGCAGCAGCGGCGACCTCGCCCAGGCGGCCACCGAGCCGACCCGCCGCCTCAACGTTCCGAGCAACACCCGCGCCGGCGACGCTTCGAGCGCCCAGCCCCGGCGCATCCGCCGCGAGGACATCGAGGGCGAGGGCGGTCCGAGCAGCAGCAGCAGCGGCCTGGCGCCCACCATGGGGTCGGGCGGGTCGGTCGGGCTCGGCGGCAAGTTCTAAAGCTCACGGCCTGGCGGGACCGGACTCCGCGGCGGCGTCCTTCGCGTGCGCTTTCGCGGCTCGGGTCGCCTGCGCCCGCGCGGTCTCGCGCAGGCGCCGTCGGCGCTCCTCCAGGCCGGTGCGGGTCGCCGGCCACCAGCCGCGGCCGGGGGCGTCGGGTGCTGCCGCCGGCATCGTCCCGGCGATCTCCGCGGGTGTCGGGATCCGCCACCAGCCCCAGACCAGGGGGCCCGGCGCGGTGATCGCCGGATAGTGGGCCAGCGCCTCGGTCTCCGTGATGGGGGCGTCGTCGAGGGCCTCGAACACCACGACGCCGGCCCCCGCCACCTCCACCGCCGCCCCGAGCGGCGGGGCGTCGCCCCGCGGCACCGGGTGGCGGCGGCGCCGTCGCTCCGCCTCGGCGGCGGGGTCGCGGGCGGCCTCGCGCCGGGCCCGCCGCGCCGCCGGCTCGTTAGCGGCCGCGGCCTCCTCGATCACGGCCCACGCCTCCTTCAGCGCCTCGTAGGAGCGCCAGGGCACCCGCCAGGCCCGGATCTCCGGCGTCCAGGCGGCGAACGGGATGGTGCGCAGGGTCTCGACGACCGTGCGCGAATAGGGCGTGCGGACCAGCAGCGCCTCGGGCTCCGCCGTCAGGTAGGAGCTGTCCAGCGGCTCGAAGGCGTAGGCGTCACGGCCCTTGTCGTCGCCATAGGCGTCGAGGGCCGAGATCTCCCGGGCAATCCAGGCGTCCGCCCGCTGCTCGGCGGTGGTGCCGGGCACGAACCAGCGCCGCAGCTTGCGCCGCCAGCGGGCGGTCGGAAAATTCTCCTTGAAGCGGGCCAGCAAGGCGCGGTCGAACGGCATCGCCACCAGCACGCCGGGGCGCTTGGCGGTGCCGGGCGCCACCGCGAAGCCCGCCCCGCGGGCGACCTCGCCAACGGGCGGGTCTTGCTCGTTCCTCGCCGCCTCCGTCACAGCCGCCTCGCAGCCCGTTGGGTCGTTCTGGTGCTCCTCCGACCCGCAACCTCATTCTGAGGCGCGGGTGGGACGAGCAGAGCTTTAGACCGTCGGGGCGCGCCCGCCATAATAATCGTCGAGGCGTCCGCCATAGGCCGGATCGGTGAACGGGTCCTCGCCCGGGCCGTGGCGCGGCGCGCCGGCCATGGTGTCGGCGTCGATGTCGATGACGTAGCCGCCGAGGCGCAGGTCGTAGGTCAAGGATTTCCAGGGCACCGGGTGGTAGCTCTCGCCGAAGCCCAGGAACCCGCCGAAGGACAGGACCGCGTAGGCGACCTGCCCCGTCACCTTGTCGACCATGAAGTTGTAGACGCTGCCGAGATGCTCGCCCTTGCGGTCGTAGACGGCGGTGCCCTCGACCTTGTTCGAGGCGATCAGCCGGCGGGTCTCGTCGAGGGCGAGGCCGTCGCCAGACGGGTCGAGCTGCATCGTGCCGGACTCGCGGAGGGAGCGCTCGTTGGGCGAGACGCGATTCTGCGGGAGTTCGGTCGGCATTGGCGGGCTCCGGGATCGAGGGACGGGTTCCTCGGGGAACCGGCCTCGTCCGCGACGGTTCCGCGCCGTCAGCGCCCCGTCTCTTCCTTCTCGTCCTCCTGCTGCTGCTCGGCCACCTCGGTGCGAACGGTGCGGCTCGCCAGCATCATCTCGACCGCGAAGGCGGCGAGCGAGGCCAGGGTGCAGACGATTGCGGCGCCGAACAGGCAGAACAGCACGCTCGCCACCGCGGCGTCCCGCAGGGTGCCGACGAACAGCGTCAGCACCGCGCCGCAGATCGCGACGCCGCCGAGCGCCGCGATCACCACCGCCACGTCGAGGGCGAGGCTGCGCCGGCGCAGGTCCCGGAGCCGGGCCTGGTCGCCGGGCCGCTCGCTGGCGCGGTCAGACAGCTTCTCGACCTGATCGGCGACACGGGCGTGCCGGGTCGAGAAGACGTTGAGCAGCGTCGCGATGCCGGAGAGCAGGAAGACCGGTGTCAATGCCACCTGGATGATGTGGGCGATCGAATCGACCTGGGACGGATCGGCGATGGGGATCATGCGGGGGAGGCACGGGAGGGAGGAGGTGGACGGATCTGCCACGGGCAAGAGCGCGCGGCGGTCCCGGCGGGGCGCCGCATCGCGGTTTCCGCTATGACAGGTGCCGCCGCGGAACGGCGGCACGATGAAGGGCAGGGGCGGATCAGCCCGCCGCGATCGCGAGCCGCGCGCCGTGGGTCAGCCGCCGGTCGAGCTCGCCCGCGTCGCGGCTGGCCCGGAACACCGCGGCCACCGGGCCCTCGCCGCGCGCCGCCAGGGCTTCGGACAAGGCGCCGCCCGTGCCTGCCGGGCTCGCCAGGGTGACGGTGGTGGCGGGCCCGAGCGGCAGGGTGACGGCGCGGGCCGGCTCGCCCAGGATCTCCGCCTCGACGATCGGCGCATCGGCCCCGGTGCCGAGGAGGGCGGCGTAGCGGGCGCGGGACGCCGCGGCGTCGCGCACCGCCACGGTGAGCGACCGGATCCCGGTGACGCCGTTATCGTGGCGGCGCACGTCGCCTTCCTGCACGCGGAGGCTCCGGGGCGTGACGTCGCCGCACAGGAACGGCACGTCCGAGCCGGGCGCCCGGGCGGTCTTCCAGTCCAGGCGGGCACCGTCCGGCCGGAAGCGGCCACCGGGCACCGGGTCCTCGATGTCGAGCCCGCGCCTTTGCGCCGCCGCCACGTCGGCGTCGATGTCGCCGGGCAGGAGCGCGTGATCGAGAAAACCTTCGCCGGCCCGGTGAGTGACCTCGGACCAGCGGTTGCCGGGCTCGGGTGTCCGGAAGGCGATCAGTTCGAGATAGGCGCCGTCCTCCAGCACCACCAGCACGTTGTGGGTGATCCCGTTCTGGTGCTCGCCGCCGCGGATCACCGTGAAGCCGAGGCTCGCGTAATCCGCGAAGGCGGCGTCGAGATCGGCGACCGCGATGACGAGATGGTCGAGGGTGAGCATGAGCGATCCTCTTTCGGCGGCCGGGCGGCTGACGCCCGCCTCTGGATGAGCACCGCTATAGGCGGCCTGCGCCGCGGCGGCGACCTCGACGGGCGATCCGGTGCCCGACTCCGGGCATCGGGTCGCGGTCAAGGAAACATCGGGCGCAACCTGGCGTTCTGGCCTCGACTTCGTTCCCCCCTCACGAGAGGACATCCCGATGCCGATCCCCGCCCGCGCCGCCCTGGCTGCCGCTCTTCTCGCCATCTCCGTCTCGGGCGGGGCGCATGCCGCCAACGACCTGCCGCCGCCGAAGACCGACGCGATGCCGCCGGTCGAGGTGACGATCACCGCCGAGAACGGTGTGCCACGCTGCGCCCCCGCCGAGCTGCGCCTGCCGGCCCAGAGCAACGTCGACCTGCACGTGACCAACCAGTCGACCATGCAAGTGTCGCTCACCGCGCCGCAGATCTTCCAGAACAAGAATGTGCTGCACCACGACGGCGACGTGGTCCACGTGGCGAGCAACGACGCCTATCTGGTCAAGGCCAACGGCAAGGGCGAGATCCGCCTGCGCACCATCGCGCCGGGCGAGTACACCTATGGCTGCACGGCGACGACGAAGCAGGACCAGCCGTTCACCGGCAAGCTGACGCTGGTCGATCCGGCGAAATGAGGGGGGTGGGGAGGCGATGTTTTCTCCCCCGGTGCTGCGACCTGCCGTGTCATACCATCGGCCCAAGATGCTGAGAGTCCGTTCGGAAAGGGTGACATCAGTATATTTCAAGGTTATGCGGAATGGCAGCACGTCGTGAATGGCTTGATGGCTCGGCCGTGGCTTGGACCAAAGAGAACAGACCGCGGTACGATCGCCGCAACCAGAGATACCCGAGTGATCTGACGCCAGACGAATGGCGCGAATTGGAACCCCTCCTACCGGTCGCTCAAGGGACCGGCAGGCCACGGACCTACAGCCTTCAGGAGGTCAT
>NZ_LABX01000290.1 GCF_001043915.1 Methylobacterium aquaticum
CACCAAGTCGTAGACCGTCGTGCAGGCTGACCCGGCGAGCTCGGGCAGGGCCTCGTCCCAGTGCAGGTCTGCCGTCGGGGCGTCGCGACGCGGGCTGCGCGGCCAGCGCGCCAGGACATAGCGCACCAGGGGTTCGAAGGGGTGGGGGTCGGCGCGTGTCGGGGCCGGGCAGACGCCACGCATGATCGCGTGCGCGCTGTAGGCCTCCGCCCCGTCGAGGGCGTCGGTCGTCATGGAGTGCTCCATCGTGCAGCGCCGAGGGGGACCCCTTCGAGCGCGGAGCCGATGGTTCTAGCTCCTATTCCTTAATGACCCCTGTCACCGCGTCCCGCCAAGCCGACTTTTCCCGCCGGGCGACCATCAGGATCTCGATGGCATTCCTTGCGGTCTCGATGGTCTCCTCGAACTGCGCGCGCGGATGCGAGCCCTCCGCGGCCTTGGTCGCGTACCGCGCCAGCGCGAGCAGGAGGCCGCCCAGGGCCTCGGGCGCGTGGGAGTCCGTCGTCTGCGCGAGCGCGAGCAGCACGGACGGCGGCAGGCCCTGGCGGGCGAGACGGCTCATGGACAGGCCCCGGCGGTCGATGGCGAACGCCTCGGCGAATGCCGTGGTCCACCCGCCCGGCCAGAGCCGGTCCGCCGCGCGGTCGACGGCGTCCGCCAAGGCTGCGTTGACCTCGACCGGGTCAAGCGGCTGCGGCTCGCCCTCGCCGATCAGGTAAGGGCGGCGCTCGGGGTCGTATGCCAGCGCGAGGCGGCCGACGAGCCCGACGGCGGTCCAGGTCTTCGGCCGGCGCCAGCGGTCCGGCGACACGTATTGAAGCGAGATCTCCATGCCCCCCGGCATACCACGGGACCAGGGTGGACGTGGTTAACGGGATTGGTCGCTTTCGACCGACCGAGGCATCCTGGGGCCTCGGTGGAGTGTCTTAAACGACACCTCGGTTCGCCCCCGCGCTCTGAGCGCCGAAGATGGTGTCGTCTATATGAGTCAAATCGATATCGTCGAACTCGGAATAAGTATTAAGGAGGCCCGTCTCGCCCGAGGCCTGACGCAGGGCCAGGTGGCCGTCGCCATCGGCTCCAGCAGGACCCGGGTCGTCGCCTTTGAGAACGGGCGCAACCCCGACATGGCGTTCTCCGCGGTGCTGCGCATGATGAACGTCGTCGGCCTCGACTTCGCTATGGCGCGGGCCCGGGAGCATCCCCCGACGCTCGACGAGCTCCTGCGTGAGCAGGCCGAGGAAGACGAGCGCAACGCCCGCCGGGGCCCGCCGCGGCCGCGCTGGTAGTCCCCTGTCTATGGGCGGGCGCTCTAGAGCAGCCTGAAGTCGCGGGCGTTTTCGAGCCGCCACTGCCGCGTCCGGTCGAGCTCACCGTAGACCGAGATGAGACGCCCTTCCGTGTGCGCCTCCACAGCCTGCAGGTACTCCTCGGGGCCGAGGGACACCCTGACGTTCCGGGTGCCGAATTCCTCGCTCTGCCACTCGACGATGACGTCCTGCAATCCGGAGATACTGTAGAGGTCGGCCGGGGTGTCCATCGAGTGGAGCGTCCGCACCCGCCCGACGATGGTTCTGCGCCGCTCATAGTCGACGGCGCGGAGAACCCGGGCCGCCTCCTGCAGAACGGCCACGCCCCGCGCTTGGCCAAGGGTCACCGCCGGCGCGTCACCAAGGTCGGGGGGCACACCCCATTCCGGCGAGAATAGCACCTGGAAGTGCACCTTGGCGACCTGCGGCTCGGAGACCAGGGCGGTGAGCTCTTCGACGGCGTTAGCGTTGAGGCCGGTCTGGTAGCCTTGCGCGATCAAAGCCGGGTCCTCCTGCTCGATGGCTGCCTCGACCGTGCGCAGGCCCCGAGCCAGGCGCTGGACCGCGCGACGTTCCAGGGGAAGCGCACCGAGCTCCCCGCCAAGCGCCAGTGTCTCCACCTCGCCGTCATCGAGCGTTCTGGAGCCGCACGGGGACTCGACGGTGAAGCCGAAGCTGCCCCGGAAGGTATGTCCGAACCGACAGTCGTCGGCGTACCGCTGGGCCACGGTGCTGACGCGCTGGTAGAATGGGCCTACGTGCAGCTCGGCATGGGCTACCGCTTCGAGCGTCCCGTGCATCCGCCGGATGAACGCCTCTGCCGTGCCGAGCCGGATGGTGTCCTGCCGAATGGGCGAGACCGGCAGGCGCGAGCGGACGAGGTCATAGGAGATCGCACGGATGGCCGCGGCGACGACGTCGAACGGTCGCTCCTCCATGGCTGTGAGGGTCACCAGCGCGGAGGTGAGCTTTTCTCGCAGATCACGGACCTGCGGGGTGGCGGGCAAGAAGATCTCGACCTGATCCCCATCGCCCTTCGCGAACAGGACGGCACCATCCCGGAGGACGGAACGCCTCCAGCCGGTTTTGGCCAGGTAGCGCTTGAGGGAGCCTAGAGGCACGCCCTCGATGATGTCGACCGGCGCTGTCATAGCGCCAGCGCCTCTGCGCGGGCGGTCGCCATGATCTCTCTGAGGCTATCCGCCGTGAGAACCTGAGATCTCGGGATACGGATGCGAACGCTCGACGCATTCGTCGTCGGCGGCCCCGGCGGACGGTACCAGTAGCAGCATCGCCGGAGGTGTAGGTGTTCCTCAGACCCGACGACCCAGTCGACGGCCTCGGGGGGCATGCAGAGCAGGATGAGGATGGCCATTGCCTGACCCCTTTCCCGGTCCGTGAGGATCTGGTGCGCCCTAGCAGATAGGTCGTAAACGACGTGGTCGGCCTCGTGGCGCCACACCGTCGTGGCCTTCATCTGGAACTCGACCGGGAAGGCTGACTGGACCAGTTTTCCTCCGACATTCTTGACCGGATGGAACGTCCCGTCGATGCCGTAGTCGAAGGTCGTACGCGCGCCGAGGTTCAGCCCGGCCGCGCCGGCGAGGGCATGGACGTAGGCGTTTGAGATGGCCTCCTGCGCATGCTCCAGGGTGATCAAGCCCGCCCGGCCTTCTACTCGTGCCCAGACCTGAGGTTCTCACAGGCCAAGGTGAGGGAGTCCAGGGGCTGTCGGGTCGGTTCTAATACCCTGCGCCGGAAATCCGGCGGGCCGCCCGGCGTCGTGGCCCGAGGGCCCGCGCCACGTCGGCCGGACGCGTTGCTCGCACGAAGCCAGGTACACCCCGGCGCGCCGCGACGGACGACCCCAGATCCTCGGCCATGGCGCGTCGCAATGCGTCCCGTTCCTCTCCGGCGGCTGCTGCCACGATGTCGTCCAAGCTCAACATTGCTCCTCTCCTTTCGAGAACAAATAGAGAACTAAGGTGTGGGTTCCAGGGGTAGGACGCAAGGCGAAATCCGCGTGCTCTAGTGTCCAGGCCATCGGGCCAGGGAAAACGTAACCACGCCCTTAGACGGCGCTTGCCGCCCCCGACGCGAGCTGCGATCCCTCGCTCACCGACGCCCCACGAGGCCTGCCGTGAAACGCATACGCCACCCCCGCACCAGCGAGACCACCCCCGGGGCGTGACCGTGCGCGGCAGCCCCCGCTACGGAGGCTGCCTTCATGAAGACCAAGCATAACCACTTCGCCGGTTCGACCACCTGGTTCACCGCCGACACCCACTTCGGGCACCGCGGGATCCTCAAGATGGAGAACCGCCCCTGGGACGACATCGCCCGCCACGACGACGACCTGGTGCACGCCTGGAACTCGCGTGTCCGGCCGGGGCACGACGTCTTCCACTTGGGCGACTTCGCCATGAACTCCAGCGCCGAGCGTTGCCAGGAGTTGTTTTCGCGGCTCAACGGGAAGCTGCATCTCATCATCGGCAACCACGACGGCGACCGTCACGTGCAGCTTCCTTGGGCGTCCCCGCCTGCCGACCTGCGGACGATCTTCGTCGACCGGGTCCGCATCGTCCTCTGCCACTATGGCTTGCGGACCTGGAACGGCTCGTGGCGCGGCGCGCTCCACGTTTACGGGCACTCGCACGGCAAGCTGCCGGGCACGTCCCGCTCCCTCGACGTCGGCGTCGACGCCTGGGGGTACCGCCCAGTGTCCCTCGCCGAGATCCGCGAGCGCATGGCGGAGACGCCCGAGACCGACGAGGAGCGTCGGATCGCGGAGGAAGCCGCGAAGGCAGAGCGGGAGGCCGAGGAGGCCTAAACGCGAAGGGCCCCGGGGAGCGTCCTGGGGCCCTTCTCTATTCCGCTTCCGCGATGGCGGCGGCCGCCCGGCGCAGGGCCAGGGCCCGCGCCTCTAGCGGCGACGCCTCCCTTTCGAGCAAAGCGAGCAGCGCCGGCGCCACCGTGTCTGGGATGCCCCTCTGCCCGGCGGCCCACCGCTGCATGAGGCGTGCGTCGACGTCGAGGGCGGACGCAAGGGGGCGGCGCCACTCGGAACCGAACAACGCCTCGCCGGCGGCGGCGAGCAGATCGGGCGTCACGCCTCCGTCCTCCAGACGCACGAGCCAGACCACTCCGTGATCCAGGCGATGAGCTCCAGGGGCTCGCCGGGCGTGCCGCAGGCCCACGCCAGGACCTCGCCGCTCGCGAGCGTTCCCAGGTAGGCGTCGCCCGGCCGGTCCTCGCGGTACCAGGCCGGGCGCGGTCGCGTGCAGGCTCCAGCTATGGAGGCCGCGGCGAGCTTGGCATCGGCCTCGGTTCGGGCGGCCCGCAGGACCTGGATGGCGGGCAGAGCGCCCAGGGACGCGCGGCGGGCGGCGAGGTCGTGGATGACGATGAGGTTGTTGTCGTTCATGTCCGTGCCCCCCGTCAGATGGTCAGGCCGAGGGCGCGGTCGTCGGCGTCGAGGACCGCGAGGTCGCGCTCCAGGAGCACCTGCGCGAGGTCGACCTGGAAGCCGCTGAGGCCCTCGCGCTCGCGGCGCTTGCGACCCTCGGGCAGCGCATTCGTGTAGAAGAGGCGGACCTCGATCTTCCCCTCGATGTCGATGTCGTTCTCCAGGGCCCAGTTGACCCAGGCCTCCTTGATCGGGCGGGTGCTGCGCCAGTCGGCCTAGATGACGAGGTCGAGCTCCGGATGCGGGTACTCGTCGTATGGTGCCGCGATGCGGGCATGCACGACCGGCGTAGCGCCGGCGGCGTGGAGCGCGTCGGCGATGCGCTCGCGCTCGGCCTGTTCGAGGTGGTGGGCGGGACGCGAGAGGATGGGGGCGGTGGGACGCATGATGCCGAGGTCTCCCGTGCGGCGGATGGGCGGTCGGCAGGGCCGACCGCATAGGTGAATGGTACGATTCGCGCGGCATCCCGCCAGGCCCCCCGGGCCGTGTGGCTTTCGTCGCGCGGGCGCACCCTGCCGGGGTCACTTCCGAAGGAGGAACCACCCATGCGCCTGATGCGCTTCTTCGCCCTCGCCATGAGGGCCGCCCTCGCGGCCATGGCCGCCGCCCCGCGTCTTATCTGGGACGGTGCGCGGTGGGTCGCCCGGGCCATCACTGCCCCGCCGCCCGCGGTCGCCGATGCCCAGGCCGAGGCGATGGCCGAGATAGAGGCCGCCGCGCAGGAGGACGTGGCGGCGCAGGCCAAGCCCGTCGGCGCGCCGGCCGACGTCCACGAGGCCTGGGGGCGCGCCGCCGTCGCCCATCTCGCCCCGCTCCCGGGGCAGGCTTCTGAGGCAACGGCATGCCTCGACGATGCGGCGCGGCGCTACCTCGACCGGCTGACACCGGAGCAGGCCCTCCGGTTGGCGTCGATGGAGCACCGCCATGTCGGGGCGCACCTGCTCGGCGACCGGCCGCTCGCCGCGCTGCCCCGGCCGATCACAGTGGCGGAATGGCAGGCTGAGGAGAAGGGGCGCCTCGCCGCGGCGGCGAAGCCGCGGACGCGTCCGGACGCCGAGCCGCAGCGCGGACGTCGAGACGCGTCCCACCGGCCGGCGCCGGCCTTCGCCGCCGCCTGATCGAGCGCCCGCCCGAAACCAGCAAGCCCGCCCCGGGAGACCGAGGCGGGCTTATTTATTTTCGAAATACGCAGTTTGGCTCGGTATGACTTGCTTGAGACGGTTGACTCTTACTGCGCGCACCTGGGCTGACATCCCGTGATGCCACGATGGCATTCGCTCATGCCGCGGCGGCACGCGCCCGAAGCGCCAGGATGCGCAGGCGCTGCTCGTCGTCGGCACGCTGAGCGGCTTCGGCGCGGGACGCGTCCGCTTGCCTGGCACGGGCCGCTGCAACACGTCCGGCGCGAACGCGGGCGGCGACGGCGCGCCACTCGTCCGCGGTCTCGGCGTCGCGCTCGGCGCGAGCGAACTTGGCAGTGATGAGAGCGGTGCCGAGAGCCCCGGCGAAGGAATAGGCGGCGGTCTCGAAGGACGCGCCGACCTGGTGGGCGCTGGTGTGATAGTGCGTCATCAGGGCGGCCTCCGTCGTTGCGTGTGCCCAGGGATCGCAGCTCCCCGAATCGGTGCCAAGAGTCGGCGCCCGGTTTCGTGTGGGCAGGGTGAATGAAGTCCTGGGCGCAAGACTTCGGCCGGACGCGCTAACATAAAGGGCGCCTCTTCAAAAAGGAGCGCCCCGTTACCTCTAGGGATTGAAACGGATACTTGGCTGGACGCCGTCCGGCTGGCCGGCGCTTAGCCAGCCGATTACGCCTGGGCGGCCTCCGGGAGCAGCTTCCCGGCGATGACCGTGCGCCGCATGACCGGATCGACACCCCGCGCCCGCAGGGCCTCCATCGCGTAGCGTAGGACGGGGCCGATCTCGACGGTGAGCCCCTCCACGGTCCCGGCGCGCCGCACTAGGGCGGGGACGCCGGCCTCGCGCATCGCCCGAGCGAGCGCCCAAGCGACGGCGCTGTCGACCGTGCGGGTGTCCGGGACGCCCTGGCGACGACGGGCGGCGCGCTCGACGCGCTTTCGGGCGGCATCCTGCCGACGGGCTGCGGCGGCCGCGGCGGCGCCGGACTGCACGGGCTCTTCCGGCACCTCCTCGGGCAAGGCGATGGCCGGAACCGGCATCTCGTCGAATGCGACCTCGGGATCGACCGGGGGCGTGAGGTCCTTGTCCGGCTCGTAGTCGCCGGGCGGCAGGGGCGTGTCGTCGCTGTCGGCGTAGATCTCATCCAGCATGTCGCTGATGAAGGGGTCCTGGTCGTCGCGGTCGTCGATGCGCACGGGGCTCTCCCGGGGTGACGAGCGAATCTCCCACCGAGGCACGAAAGCCACCAGCCGCCGTCCCTGTGGACGGCGGCTGGGCGCCGGCGTCCGGAAATCCGGCGGTAACCCCTCGCCGCCATCCCCAAGGACGGTGGCGGAGGGCGCGCGATGAATGAGATGACCAACCTGGCGACGGCCGAGCGGGCCTTCCTGTTGGAGAAAGCCCAGCGTCGGGTCGCCGATGCCCACAATCGGCTTGAGCTACGCCAGCCCGGCAACACCGTTCGCTTCCCCGACGGCTCGGTCGGCTGCCGCCCGACGCCCGAGTACGACGAGGCGTTCGAGCGGTGGGAGGCGGCCAAGGCGAAGCTCATGCGCCTGTACCGTGAGACTGTCGTTGCTTCGGACCTACCCGGCGACTTGGTCCGCGAGGTCCTGCTCGCCCGCGTGGCGCATGCCGGGGCCAAGGCCTGGTGCAAGGGAATCGCCGCCATCCCAGGTGCGCCCGACCTCGACCTAGACCGGGTCAAGGCCGAGGTTTCCGCACTGCGTACGAGGGAGCGCGAGCGGGTCTCCGAGGCCCTCCGGGTCGCCATGATGCTGGAGGACGAGGAGGCCGCCGACCGGCGTGGTCAAGGACCGGCGAACTAAACCTCGCTAGTGCTAGGCGTAGCCGGAGGTACGACGCGTGGACGACATCCCCGAAACCCGCATGGAGCAGGTCGCGATGATGGAGGGCATCCTCATCTCGCGGGCGACCGGCGGCTCGCCCGACGGGCACACCTACGAGTACCTGCGCCGCGAGGTGCTCGCCGAAGCCGATCTCAAGCCGCTGATGCCGGAGTTCGTCCGGACCTGCCGCGACCTCGGGGCCTTCTGGTCCCACGTCAAGCCGCGGTTTGACCGGTACGAGGAGCGGCGGACGTATATCCGCGATGCCTTCGCACCGGTGATGGATCACCTAGAAGGCCGCAACCGCGCCCCCGGCGACGCGGTGGTGGGGGACGCGCTTGTGTCGTTCGACGCCGAGGGGGTCCACGCAGTCTGGACCAAGGCCCTCGCGCGCCGGACCGCCGACCCCGAAGGCGCCATCACGGTTGCCCGCACCCTGCTGGAGGCTGTGTGCAAGCACATCCTCGACGGGCTCGACATCAGCTACGCTTCGAAGGACGACCTGCCCAAGCTCTACGGCGCCGTCGCCACCGGGCTGAGGCTGGCCCCGGACCAGCACCGAGACGTGCCGATCAAGGCCATCCTCGGCGGGGCCATGCACCTCGTGAACGGGCTCGGCACGCTCCGGAACCGGTTCTCCGACGCGCACGCCGACGACCCGCCGACGGACGAGCGTCCCCGCGTTCGTCCTTCGCCGCGGCACGCCAGCCTCGCGGTCAACGCGGCCGGGGCCGTCGCCACCTTCCTCGTCGAGACCTACCAGGAGCGCGGCAAGAGTTGACGTGACCCGTCGGGCGCGTGCCCTAGAACGGGCCACGGGGCCGATGGCAGGCTGGTTCCGTGATGCCTCGAAGGGCCGGCCGCGCGTCGGCGCCCGCGTCGCCGACCACCCCGCCGGAGGGCCTTCCGGGCGGGGTTTTGGCGCGTTTCTGTCCCCATATCTGTCCCCGTAGGTTTTGGGGATGGGGCGCCGACGGCGTTCTACAGAGGGAAATGATGGTGGGCCCGGCAGGACTCGAACCTGCAACCAGACCGTTATGAGCGGTCGGCTCTAACCATTGAGCTACAGGCCCCGGCCCTTCGAGCTTTAGGAGAAACCCGGGTCAGCGTCCAGAGGCTGTGCGGCCGGGCAGGGCCTCGTCGACCGAGAGGCTGCCGAGATAGGTCTCGACCACCCGTGCGTCGCCTTGCAGGGTGCGGCTGTCGCCCTGGAGCACCACGCTGCCGCCGTCGAGGACGTAGCCGTGATCGGCGATCTGGAGCGCCGCGCGGGCGTTCTGCTCGACAAGGAGGATCGCCACGCCTTCGTCGCGCAGGCGCGCCACCATCCGCATCACCTCGGCGACGATCAGCGGCGCGAGGCCGAGGCTCGGCTCGTCGAGCATCAGGAGGCGGGGGCGGCCCATCAGGGCGCGGGCCATGGCGAGCATCTGGCGCTCGCCGCCCGAGAGCGTGCCGGCCTGCTGGCGCCGGCGCTCGGCGAGGCGGGGGAAGAGCCGGTACATCTCGCCGAGGTCGCCGCCGCCGTCCTTGCCCCGTGCCGTGTGGCGGAACCGGAAGGCGCCGAGCTTCAGGTTGTCCTCGACGCTCATGGTCGCGAACAGTTCGCGGCGCTCGGGGATCAGGCTCAGGCCCTGCGCCACCCGCGCCTCGATCGGCAGCCGCGTCAGGTCGCGGCCCTCGAACAGGATCCGGCCGCGGGCCGGCAGCACCCCCATCAGGGCGTTCAGGAGCGTCGTCTTGCCGGCGCCGTTGGCACCCAGCACTGTCACGAGCCGCCCCGGCGCGACCGTCAGCGAGACGCCGCGCACGGCCTCGACCCTGCCGTAGGCGACCGAGAGGGTCTCGGCCTCGAGCATCGGCTGCGTCATGCGGCGCTCCCCAGATAGGCCTCGATCACGGCGGGGTCGCGGCGCACGGTGGCCGGCGCCCCCTCGCACAGCTTGGCGCCGAAATTCATCACCACCAGCCGGTCGGCGAGCCCCATCACGAAGTCCATGTCGTGCTCGACCAGGAGGATGCCCAAGCCCTCCTGACGCAGGCGGCGCAGCAGGTCCCCCAGAGCCTGCTTCTCCTGGTGGCGAAGCCCTGCGGCCGGCTCGTCGAGGAGGAGGAGCTGGGGCCCGAGGCACAGCGCCCGGGCGATCTCGACGATGCGCTGCTGGCCGAGCGCCAAGCCGCCCGCCGGCAGGTCGCGGCAGGCCGACAGGCCCACCCGGGCGAGCTGCCTGTCGGCCTCGGCGAAGAGGGCGGCCTCCTCCGCCGCATCGAGCCCGAGCGCGCCGCGGACAGGACCGGCCGAGCCGCGCAGATGGGCCCCGAGCGCCACGTTCTCGATCACCGACATGCCGGCCACGAGCTTGACGTGCTGGAAGGTGCGGGCGCAGCCGAGCCGGGCGATGCGCCGGGCCGGCAGGCCGGTGACGTCCCGGCCGGCGAGGCGGACCGCCCCGGCGCTGAGGCGGGCCACACCCGTGACGAGGTTGAAGGTGGTGCTCTTGCCGGCGCCGTTCGGCCCGATCAGCGCCACCACCTCGCCGGCTGCGACCGTAAAGCCGATGTCGTTGACCGCGACGAGGCCGCCGAAGGTCTTTCTGAGGCTCGCGGCCTCCAGCAGCATCGTCCCGGGGCTGGCAGCCGGGCGCGAGGCCAGGGGCTGCGCGGCGGGCCCGCGCGCGGGCGGAGCCGCGACGGAGCGGCGCACGATCAGCGGCCACAGCCCGTCCGGGGCGCGCTGGAGCATCAGCACCAGCAGGATCCCGAACACGATCGCCTCGAAATTGCCTTGGGCCCCGAAGACCAGCGGCAGCACGTTCTGGAGCTGGTCCTTGAGCACCGTCACCAGCACGGCGCCGAAGACGCCGCCGCCGATCGCGCCAGCCCCGCCGATCACCGCCATCAGCAGGTACTCGATGCCCGCATTGATGCCGAACGGCGTCGGGTTGATGGCGCGCTGGATATGGGCATAGAGCCAGCCCGACAGGGCCGCCAGCAAGGCCGCGTAGACGAAGGCGACGATCTTCACCCGCGCGGTGTCGACCCCGAAGGATTCCGCCGCCACGACGCCGCCTTTCAGCGCCCGGATCGCCCGGCCGGTGCGCGAGCGCAAGAGGCGGTGGGTGAGCCACAGGCACACGCCCAAGAAGCCCCAGGTCAGCAGCAGCGCCTCGCCCCCGCCCAGGATCGGATGGCCGAGGATCGTGATCGGCGGCAGGCCGGTCAGCCCGTCGTAGCGGCCGAGCGCGTCGGTGTTGCCCAGCACGTAGAAGAACGAGATGTTCCAGGCGATCGTGCCGAGCGGCAGGTAATGGCCCGACAGACGGAGCGTGATCGCGCCGACGATCCAGGCGGCGCCGGCCGACAGGAGCAACGCCACCGGCAGCGAGAGCCAGGGCGAGAGCCCGCCCTGCGTGGTGAGGAGCGCCGTGGCATAGGCGCTGAGGCCGACGAACATCGCCTGCCCGAACGAGGTGATGCCGGCGACGCCGGTCAGCACCACGAGGCCCGTGACCACGATGGCGGAGAGGCCCGCATAGGTCAGCAGCGTGAGCCAGAACGGCGGCACGCCGGGCAGGACAGGGAGGGCGACGATCAGCAGGGCGCCGAGCCCGGCCAGCAGACGGGTGGGCATCTTACTCCTCGTCCTCGATCGGGGCCGAGCGCAGGGAGCGCCAGAGCAGGACCGGGATGATCGCCATGAACACGATCACCTCCTTGAAGGCGCTGGCCTCGAACGAGGCGATGGATTCGATGATGCCGACGAGGATCGCCGCCGCCGCCGCCGCCGGGTAGCTCGCCAGGCCCGCGATGATCGCCGCGACGAAGCCCTTGAGGCCGATCAGGAAGCCGGTGTCGTAATAGACCGTGGTGAGCGGCGCGATCAGCACGCCCGACAGCGCCCCGATGAAGGCCGCGACCGAGACGCTGAGCCGCCCGGCCAGCGAGGGCGCGATGCCCATCAGCCGGGCGCCGAGGCGGTTCACCGCCGTGGCGATGAGGGCCTTGCCGAGCAGCGTGCGCGAGAAGAACAGCCAGAGCGCGACGATGATCGCGAGCGTCAAGCCGATCATCCACAGCGACTGCCCGCTGACCAGCAGGGGGCCGGCCGGGAACGACGCCTCCGACAGGGGCGGGGTGCGCGAGCCTTCCGCGCCGAAGAAGACGAGGCCGAGCCCCGTCAGCGCCAGGTGCACGCCGACCGAGGCGATCAGCAGCACCAGCACCGAGGCATGGGCCAGCGGCCGGAACGCCACCGCGTAGAGGAAGCCGCCCATCGGCGTCACGATCGCGAGGGTGACCAGGATCTCGATCAGCAGCCCCGGCTTCATCGGCGCGAGAATCCAGGCCGCCGCGGCGACGAGGGCCGGCAGGACGAGGTCCCGGAGCCCGAGGCGCAAGAGCGTCCGCCCGTCGAGGCTGTGGCGCGCCTCGGCGCAATCGGCCAGGAAGGCGAGCCCGCCGAGGCCGAGAAGGAGCGGGACCGTGCCCGGCAGCGTGCCGGCCTCCAGGCTCGCGAGCGTCAGCGCCCCGTAGGCGACGAACTCGCCCTGCGGGATCAGGATGACCCGGGTGACGGTGAAGACCAGGACCAGCGACAGGGCGATCAGCGCGTAGATCGCGCCGTTCACGACGCCGTCCTGGAGGAGGAGAAGGAGGATCGTGGCGTCCACGGAGGCATGTCCTGGGCGTCTTGGGGCCTGGGCGTCTTAGGGCCTGGGCGTCTTGGGGCCTGGGCGTCTTGGGGATTGTTGTCGTTCTTATATCCATTCCACCCGTGACCTCATCCTGAGGTGCGGGTGAAACGAGCCTCGAAGCAGGGTTCCGGTGATCGCAGAGATATCCGGAGCCCTCCTTTGAAGGTCAGCCCATCGAAAGTGGACTGACATCTCAGGATGAGGTGGAGCGAGAAAGCATTGCTGGGGCGCTTGACGCGGCCCCAACCCTCAATTCGTCGCCGACACCAGCTTCCAGCGGCCGTTCTCGATCGTCACCATCACGCGGGCGCGG
The DNA here is from genome assembly GCF_001043915.1 of Methylobacterium aquaticum. GTDB lineage: Bacteria > Pseudomonadota > Alphaproteobacteria > Rhizobiales > Beijerinckiaceae > Methylobacterium > Methylobacterium aquaticum. Next base: position 12,771 of record NZ_LABX01000290.1, read on the forward strand.
TCGTCCTGCCCGACATGGTCCGTGGGAGTCATGGTGACGACGCCGTTGGTGTAGACGACGTCCTTCAATCCTTCGAGCGCGTCGCGCAGTGCCGAACGGAAGGCCGGCGTGCCGGGCTTGGCGGTCTTGAGCGCGACCGGAATCGCGTTCGCCAACAGCACCTCGGCGTCGTAGGCGTGGCCGCCGAAGGTCGCGAGCGAGCCCGCGCCGAACTTCGCCTCGTAGGCCCGGGTGTAATCGAGGGCGACCTTGCGCACCGGGTTCGATTCGGGGAGTTGCTCGGCGACCAGCAGCGGGCCGGCCGGCAGCACCGTGCCTTCCAGGTCCTTGCCGCCGACGCGCAGGAAGTCGGCATTGGCGACGCCGTGGGTCTGGTAATACTTGCCGGCGTAGCCGCGCTCCTTGAGCGTCTTCTGCGGCAGGGCGGCGGGAGTGCCCGAGCCGGCGATCAGCACCGCGTCGGGACGCGCCGCCATCACCTTCAGCACCTGGCCGGTGACGCTGGTATCGGTCCGGGCGTAGCGCTCGCTCGCGGCGAGCTTGATGCCCTTGGCCTCCAGCCGCGGGGTGATCTCGGCGAGCCAGCCGTCGCCATAGGCGTCGTTGAAGCCGATGAAGCCGACCGACTTCACGCCGGCCTTGGCCATGTGGGTGGCGATCGCCTCGGCCATCAGGGCGTCGTTCTGCGGCGCCTTGAACACCCAGCGGCGCTTGTCGTCCATCGGGGCGACGATCTTGGAGGAGGCGGCCAGGCTGATCATCGGCACCTTGGCCTCGGCCGCGACCTCGACCATCGCGAGCGAGACCGGCGTCACCGACGAGCCGACGATGGCGTCGACCTTGTCGTCGCTCGCCAGCTTGCGGGCATTGGCGACGCCCTTCGTCGTGTCGGTCGCGTCGTCGAGGACGATCCACTCCACCGTCTGGCCGCCGATCTCGGTCGGCAGCAGCGTCATGGTGTTGGCCTGCGGGATTCCGAGGGAGGCCGCGGGTCCGGTCTTGGCGATGGTCACGCCGATCTTGATCGGCTGCGCCAGCGATGGGCCGGCCAGAACGGTGCCGGCGAGGGCGAGCGTCCAGACGATGCGCCTCATGGTTATGTCCTCCCCTTCGGAGCCGTGCCGGTTCAGGTCCGGTCACCGGCATCGCGGGCCTCGTTGGACCCGTCCGTTCGTGCTTTGCAATCCCGCGCGGCGTCCGTCTACCCTGGCGTTCGGCTAGCGGCGTCGCGCGTTTGACTTCGCCCGCACAGCTTTATAATTTACCGTCCGGTTGGTCAATAGATCGCGCCGGCGGCTCCCACGAGGCGGTCCGACACGGCGGGACGGGAGGGCACGCCCAATGAGTCAGGCAAGCCACGAGACGAGCGAGACCCTGGTGCTGGTCGCGCATCACGCGGGCTACCGCGTGCTCACCCTCAACCGGCCGGACCGGCTGAACGCCTTCACCGAGCCGCTGCATCTCGCCCTGCGCGGCGCCTTGAGCGAGGCCGCCGCCGACCCGGAGTGCCGGGCGCTGATCCTCACCGGAGCCGGCCGCGGCTTCTGCGCCGGCCAGGACCTCGCCGCGCGCAACTTCGCGCCGGACGTGGAGCCGGACCTCTCGCGCACTCTCGATGCCTTCTACAATCCGCTGGTGCGCCAGATCCGCGACCTGCCGATGCCGCTGATCTGCGCCGTCAACGGCGTGGCGGCTGGGGCCGGCGCCAGCCTCGCCTTCCACGGCGATCTCGTGCTCGCCGCGCGCTCGGCCAAGTTCCTCCAGGCTTTCGCCAAGCTCGGGCTGATCCCGGATGCCGGCGGCACCTGGCTCTTGCCGCGCCTCGCCGGCCGGGCCCGGGCCCGCGGCATGGCGCTGCTGGCCGAGCCGATCACCGCCGAGCAGGCCGAGACCTGGGGCATGATCTGGCGGGTGGTCGACGACGCGGATTTGATGGCCGAGGCCCATCGCCTCGCCGCGCAGCTCGCGCAGGCGCCGACCTACGGGCTCGCCCTGATCCGCCGCGCCCTCGACGCC
>NZ_LABX01000291.1 GCF_001043915.1 Methylobacterium aquaticum
CGGCACGCTGATCGGCACCCGGCAGGATGCCGATCGCACCGTCTACGACATCCGCCAGATCGAGGGCGGCCTCTACGACACCGCCGTGGTGTCTGACAGCCGCCCGCTGCCGATCCGCGCCTATTATGGCCAGAGCCAGGCCGGCGGCGGCGGAGGCGATCTGGCTGTCATCACCGGCGCGGCCTACCCGCGCCACGTCCTCGCACCGGCCGTCTACGGCAAGGCATTCGGCGGGGTGGGTGCCAATCCGTACTTCATCAATGGCTTGGTGCCGCTCTTCGACAGTGCGACAGGCCAGCAGTTCATCAACGCGCTGTTCGGGATGTACCTCGAACGACAGAACCGGGACGTTGGAACTGTAGGGCCCGGGGTGATCGCGTTGACCTCAACATTCGGCGGTCAGCCGCTCAGCAGTTTTGCCAAGGGTCAGACCCCCTACACAAACTTGCTGGCGATCCTCACGGCTTGCCCGCCCTTGGCGGCCCGCTATGGCCGGCGCTCCTACACCGACGCCATCCTGATCGTGCATGGCGAGGCCGGTCCCTACGGGCGGTCGACCTACGCGGCGCCGCTCGGGACGCTGATCGACAACCTGCGTGCCGACGTGCAAGTCATCAATGCGGCGGTCGGGTTCAACGTCCCGCCGCAGGTTTTCATCACCCAGCAGAACCAGTTTGACAGCAACAACACGCCCACGAACACGGGCGTGAAGCTGGCGCAGCTCGACGTCGCCAAGGCACGTCTCGGTCAGGGCGTGACGATGCTCGGTCCGATGTACCAGACCCAGGTGCAGTCGGACGGCATCCACATGGACAATGCCGGCAAGGCGTTGGAGGCCGAGCTGCATGCCCATGTCGTCCGGCGCGTGCTCGATGATGGCGTCGCCGGCTGGAACCCGCTGTGGCCGGTGAGCCTGGCGAACCTGCCGCGCTCGGGCGCCGTCATCACCCTCGACCTCGTGCTGCCGCCCGGGCTGGCGTCGATCGCCCAGGACACCGACTGGGTGTTGGCCCCGGCCGATGGGCGGTGGGGATTTGCCTACACCGACGACAGCGGCTCGCCGCCAGCCATCGCATCGGTCGCGATCGGCTCCGGTGCCCCGGTCGGGCAGGCCCGCATCGTCATCACCCTCGCCGGCACGCCGACTGGAGCCAACCGCCGGCTCCGCTACGCGCTCGGCTCCCCCGCTCCCACCGGCTCCTGGCTCGGTGAGCGCGGCCTCGTCTACGCCGATAGCGGGGTGCCGAGCCGCGCGCGCGAGACCTATCCCACCCTCCCTGCAACCATCCGCCATTATCTGTGCGGCTTCGAGGCTACGGTGTCATGAGCATCATCCTAAAATCCGACATCAACGACCCAACCCTACCGATGTCGGGAACACTAATGACGCAGATCAAGGCAAAGCCGAGCCTCGTTTCGTGGCATCGGATGACGCCCGACAACCTCAACCCGGGCACCACCCAGCAGGGCGCTCCGATCGTCGATGTGCTCAACCTGCGGGGGACTGGCGGGACATTCTCGAACTTCACTACTGATGCAAGCCGCCCGCAATACGCCAATGGGCGGCTCAACGGTCGACCTGGAATTCGCTTCGATGGCGTGGATGACTTCCTCGTGCAGTTCAACAAGTCGTGGGTCCTCGGCGCCCCGTGGACGATGGCTGTGCTCTTTCAGGCTGACCCGAGCGTGGCCATCCAAACGCCTCTGGCGGCCTACGACAGCAGCGCAGTAATTAGCGGCATCCTACAGAATGGCGATGCGGTAAGCTGCCGGCACGGCAACGCCGATTTGACGATGTCGGCCCCGCGTGGGCAGGCGACGTTCGTCATGCTGTCGTCCGACACGGGCGTCATCCGAGCCCGCATCAACGGTGTGGAGGGAGGTCCGGTGGCGACGAACAACGTCCAGCCGACCGCGGCGCCGCGCATGGGATCCCTCGACAATGGATCGAGCGGGCTGCTCAAAGGGGTGATCCTCGACGTGCTGTTTTTCTCGGACGATCTGCTTGGGCACGATCGCGCGACCGCCTCCCTAGTCGAGCGGTACATGACGGCGCCCGGGGCCTTCGCCATGCCCTTCACTCCTCTGCAGGCATTCTGAACGTGCGCAGGTCTCTCTTCCTGGCCGCCGTCGCCTCTACGGCAGCCATCTCCCTCGCGCTGGCGCAGACCGGCCCCCAGACGCCCGAGCAGCGACTGGACGCTATGATCCGGGCACTCGCCGCCAGGGTCACGACGCAGCAGCTCGCGGTGTCGGGGCCAGCAAGCGTCGGCGCCCTTTCCGCGAGCACGCTGGCGCTCGGGACGCCGCTCCCGGCATCTCAGGGCGGGACCGGATCGACGGCGATCGCCACCGTCGCGACCTCGGGCGCTTATGCGGACCTGACTGGCAGGCCGTCGCTCGGCACGGCGGCCGCGGCCAACGTCGGCACGACGGCCGGCACCGTCGCGGCCGGCGACGACGGCCGGATCACCGGTGCGACCCAGAACGCCGCCGCCGCGATCACCGGCGGCACCATCAATGGCGCGTCGATCGGGGCGTCGACGGCGGCGAGCGGGCGGTTTACGTCGCTGACCTCGACCGGGGCCGCGACCCTGGCGAGCCTCAACGTAGCGGGGGCAAGCGCTCTGGCCGCCACCACCGTCGCGGGCCAGCTCAAGCCGACCTACGTCGACCTCGTCGACAGGGGTGACTGGACGATCCGCTTCCTGAACTCGGCCGGCGCCGACATCGGCTCGTATATGGGCTTGTCCGGCATCTTGGCCGGCCCGCCAACGAACGCCCTGCGCGTCCGAAACGACGCGGGCACATATCTCGGGGTGGGGACTACGGTCCTGCTTGGTCTGACGGCCGCAGGCTACGTCACCCTGCCTGGTCTCCCGACCTCGGCGAGCGGCCTGCCATCCGGGGCGCTCTGGCGCGACAGCGCCGCAGGCAGCATCCTCAAGGTCGTTCCGTAAGCCTTGAGGCTGTGGCTCAAACTGCTGACATTCGAACCTGCGCGCAGTGCCATCTGATTTTGCGCGCTACACCTGCGGCAGCTCGGCCCCCTCGGGCTGCTCTGCGCCGCGGCGATGGTGCCCGGCACGGTCGTCTCGGCACTGGCCTATCCGTTGGGGATCGGGCTGGCGGTCTGGCACCTCGCCGCCGGCCCGCTGCCGAAGGGCCCGGACGCCCTCTCCAACCTGGTCACCGCGACAGGCACGACCGTCTTCGTCGCCGGCCTCGGCGCGATGTGCCTGCCGGCGCTCGTCGGCGCCCTGCGACGGGGCTGGTGGACTCTCCTCCCGTGGGTGCCGATGCTGCCGGTCTATTACGGCCTCGTCAGCCTCGCCGCCTGGCTCGGCCTCCTGGAATGGCTGCTGGCCCCCTACCGCTGGAACAAGACCGAGCACGGGCTCTCCGCCACCTCGCGCACCGGGGCGATGCGGCGGAGACGGTGACCGTCAGAGCTGCCGCGCCACCTCGGCGGCGGCGTCCTTGGCCGGGCGCATCAGGTTGAGCGAGCCGACGAACTGGCCGCGCCCGTCCATGATGTAGACCAGCGCCGTGTGCTCCATCGTGTAGTCGCCCTCCTTCAGCGGCACCTTGCGGCTGTAGGCCCGGTAGGCTTTCACGGTGGCGGCCACCGCCTCGGGCGAGCCGGTCAGCCCGACGATGCGGGGATCGAAGCTCGACAGGTACTCCTTCATGGCCGCCGGAGTGTCGCGCTCCGGGTCGACGGTGACGAACAGCGCCTTCACGTCGCGGCCCTGCGGCCCGAGCGCCACCAGCACGTCGGAGATCTGCTGCAAGGTGGTCGGGCAGATATCCGGGCAATGGGTGAAGCCGAAGAACACCAGATGCGGCCTGCCGGCGAAGTCGCGGTCGGAGACGGTGCGGCCATCCTGGTTGACCAGGGTGAACGGCCCGCCGACCGCGCTGACGCCGGTGGCGACGGGCCGGCCGAGCATCAGGCTGGCGGTGACGCCCAGGACCGCGAGGCCGAGGACAAAGACGAGGAGCGGAACCGCGGCGCGGCGCATCCGGGGCGTGAGGGGCATCGGCGGAATCTTCCTGGCGTCGTCTTCCTGGCGTCCCGTGACGGACGCGAGCCGGTGGATCACCGCCGGCCCGCCACGGCAAGAGGGCACGGGGTCGCTCCGTGGAGAAGCCGGCACGGGAGCGTCCCGTTCGCGATGCGGGGCGGAGTGCCCGCGCGGCAGGCGCAGCACTGCCCTGCGCGTGGGCACGCCCGGGCTGCGGCTCCCCGTGTTGCGTTGCGGCCCCGCCTCTCCTATCGCTCGCGCCCACCGGTCCCGCACCTGTCGCGGCGTCCGACCCCGTTTCCAAGACGACCTGCCAAGAAGACCCGCCATGGCCGACAAGCTCTCACTGCCCAAGGACAAGATTCGTGTCCTGCTGCTCGAAGGCATCAACGACAGCGCGGTGGCGCTGCTTGAGGCGGCCGGCTACGTCACCGTCACGCGGCTGACCAAGGCTCTCGACCCGGCCGACCTGCACCAGGCGATCAAGGGCGTGCACATCCTCGGCATCCGCTCGCGCACCCAGCTCGACGAGGCCGCCTTCGAGGCGGCGGACCGGCTGATGGCCGTCGGCTGCTTCTCGGTCGGGACCAACCAGGTCGACCTCGAGGCGGCGCGCCGGCGCGGCATCCCGGTCTTCAACGCGCCGTTCTCCAACACCCGCTCGGTGGCCGAGCTGGTCATCGGCGAGATCGTGATGCTGCTGCGCCGCATCGTGCCGCGCTCGGTCTCGGCCCATGCCGGCGGCTGGGACAAGTCGGCGAATGGCTCGTTCGAGGTGCGCGGCAAGACCCTCGGCATCGTCGGCTACGGCAATATCGGCTCGCAGCTCTCGAACCTCGCCGAGGCGATGGGCATGCGGGTGATCTTCCACGACCTCACCGACCGCCTGCGCCACGGCAATACCGAGCCGGTCGAGACCCTCGACGCGCTGCTCGCCCAGAGCGACGTCGTCTCGCTGCACGTGCCCGAGACCGCCGCGACCCACAACATGATCGGCGAGGCGCAGATCCGGGCGATGAAGCCGGGCGCGTACCTCATCAACAATTCCCGCGGCACCGTGGTCGATCTCGACGCCCTGGCGGCGGCGCTGAAGGACGGCCACCTGCGGGGGGCCGCCGTCGACGTGTTCCCGGTCGAGCCGAAGTCGAACAGCGAGCGCTTCGTCTCGCCGCTGCAAGGCATCGAGAACGTGATCCTCACGCCGCATGTCGGCGGCTCGACCGAGGAGGCGCAGGAGCGCATCGGCGCCGAGGTGGCGCGCAAGCTCGTCGACTATTCCGACATCGGCTCGACGGTCGGCGCGGTGAACTTCCCGCAGGTGCAGCTGCCGGCCCGGCCGACCGGCCTGCGGTTCATCCACGTGCAGCGCAACCTGCCGGGCATGCTCGGGCGCCTCAACGAGACCTTCGCCCGCAAGCACATCAACATCGCGGCGCAGTTCTACCAGACCGACGGCGAGGTCGGTTACGTGGTGGTCGAGACCGACACGACCGACGTCGACCCGGAGGCCCTGCTCGAGGAGCTGCGCTCCATCGACGGGACGATCCGGGCGCGGCTGCTCTACGAGCGGCGCTGAACGGCCCCGGCGCCCGGCTGCCTTGTCACCGGGCGCGGGGTCCTTTTCGCAACTGTCTCTCGCAGCGCCCCGGCCCGCCGGGGCGCTGTCGTGTTCAGTGCGCCGCCGAGGCCAGCACCTCCGCGACCACCGCCTCGCGCTGGCCGCGGCCGAGCGCGTCGCCCACCATCACGATCGCCGGTCCCTCCAGCCCCGCCGCCTCGACCCGGTCGGCGAGGTCGCGGGCGTCGCCCCGCACCACCGCCTGATCGGGCCGGGTGGCGTTGAACACCACGAGCGCCGGCGTCGCGGGCGGCAGGCCCTCGGCGACGGCCTTCGCCAGCAGGGCGCGCATGGTGCGCTTGGGCATGTAGATCACCGTGGTGACCGTCGGATCGGCGAGGGCGGCCCAGTTGAGGTCGTCCGGCAGGGTGCCGCGGCGGTCATGGCCGGTAACGTATTGCAGGCGGCGCGCCGCGTCCCGATGGGTGAGCGAGATGCCCAGCGACGCCGCGGCGCCTTGCGCCGCCGTCACCCCCGGCACCACCGTGACCGGGATCCCGGCCTCGCGGCAGGCATCGATCTCCTCGCCGGCCCGGCCGAAGACCAGGGGGTCACCGGACTTGAGCCGCACCACCCTTTTGCCGCCCTTCGCCAGCGACACCATCAGGGCGTTGATGTCGTCCTGGCGGCAGGAGGGGCCGTGGCCGGTCTTGCCGACCAGCATCGTGCGGGCCTCGCGCCGGGCGTAATCGAGGATTTCGGGCGCGACGAGGTCGTCGTAAAGGATCACGTCGGCGCTGCGCAGAGCCCGCAGGGCCTTGAGAGTCAGAAGCTCGGCGTCGCCCGGGCCGGCGCCGACCAGCACCACGCTGCCGCCGGACGGCGCCGCGTCGCTCGCTGCGATCAGCCCGTCGAGGTCGGTCCGGGCCGGTGCCCGCTCCGGACTGGCGAAGGCGAGGTCGGTGAAGCGCTCCCAGAAGGCGCGACGCTCGGCGAAGACGGGGTAGCGGGCGCTCACCTCGGCGCGCCAGTCGCGGGCAGCCGCCACCCAGGTCTTGAAGCCCGCGGGCAGCATCGCCTCGATCCGGGCCCGCACGGTCTGGCCGAAGACCGGGACCGCGCCCTCGGTCGAGATGCCGACCACGAGGGGCGAGCGGTTGACGATGGCGCCGAACGAGACGTCGCAGAGATGCGGCCGGTCGATGGCGTTGACGATCGCGCCCGCCGCCCGGGCCGCTCCGACGAAGCATTCGCACTCGCCCTCGTCCTCGAAGGCCGCGATGGCGAAGGCGGCCCCTTCGAGGTCGGCGGGAGACCAGTCGCGCGCGTGCAGCACGACCCTGCCGGCGACGGCCTCCGCGGGGGCGCCGCGCATCTCCTCGGTCGGTTCGGGGGCGAAGACATCGACATGGGCGCCGGCGGCGGCCAACAGCTTCACCTTCCAGGCCGCCCCCCCGTTGGCCCCGGCCAGGACCGCGCGCTTGCCCGTGAGCGTCAGGAAGACCGGCAGCACGGCCAGGGGCTCGAGGCCCGGGGACCGGGTCTCGCGGGGAGCACGGGGGGTACGCATGGGAGGATGAGCTTCTGCAATCCGTCTCGGGACATCCGGCGTCATCAGATGCGCCTATGCGGTAGCCGGTGCAAGTTCCGAGGCAAGCAGCTTGCGGATCTCCGGGATGCACGAGCCGCAATTGGTGCCGGCCTTGCAGGCCGCTCCCACCGCCTCGACGCCCTGCGCCCCGCCCTTGATCGCCGCCCGGATCGTGTCGAGCCCGACCGTGTGGCAGGCGCAGACCAGCGGGCCGGTGCCGGCGCTCTCGGCTCTGCCTGAGATCAGGGCCCGACGGGCGGAGGGCTCCAGCAATTCCTGGGTGCGGAAGAACGCCTTGGCGGCGTCCCAGGTCGGGCGCTCGGCGGCGGGCGCCAGCGCCAGCACGCCGAGGAGGCGCCCGTCCCGGAAGGCGGCGGCCCGGTAGCGGCCGCGGGCCGGGTCGGCATATTCGCTGAACGTCGCGCCGGGGAACAGGTCGCGCATCAGGGCGGCGGCCTCGGGCACGCCGTCCTGGGCTGCGACGATCAGGCCGGTCGCGCCCTCCAGGCTCGCCCGCGCCCACCACCAGCCATAGGGCGCCGCCACCCTCTCGCGGGTGATGAGGTAGCCGCGGGAGCGGTAGGGCTCGGGGGCGATCGAGGCCGGGGTCGCCTTCAGTTCCGGCTGGCCCGAGACCGGATCGACGGCGCCCTGCGCCAGGGCGCCGACGCGACCGTCCGAGGTGTTGGCCTCGCTCCAGTGCATCGGCGCGAACAGCACGCCGGGTTGCGCGCCGGGCGTCACCATGACTTCGAGCACCGCCGCGCCGTGGGCGGTGCGCACGCGCGCGAGATCGCCGTCGGTCAGGCCGGCTGCCGCCGCGTCGTCGGGATGGATCTCCACGAAGGGCACCGCCCGATGGGCCGAGAGGCGCGGGCTCTTCCCGGTGCGGGTGAGCGTGTGCCAGTGGTCGCGGACCCGGCCGGTATTGAGGCGCAAGGGCAGCGCGTCGCTGGTGGCTTGCGCGAGCGCCGGCTTCTGCACCGCGACGAAACGGGCCTTGCGGTCGCGGGTGAAGAAGCCCCCCTGGGCGAAGAACCGCGCCTGCGGCGCCTTGGCCTTGCGGGTGACCGGCCATTGCACCGGCGCGGCGGCGTCATAGGCGGCGTCCGTGATGTCGGCGAGGCCGCCGAGGTCGAAGTCGCGGCTGCCGCGATTCTCGAACTCGGACAGGGCGGCGTGCTCGCGGAACACCGACGCGGCGTTGCCCCAGGCGAACGCCTTGGCGTGGCCGAGGCGCTGGCCCACCTGGGCCATGATCCACCAATCCGCCTTCGCCTCGCCGGGGGCCGCCAGGAAGGGGCGCTGGCGCGAGATGCGGCGCTCGGAATTGGTCACCGTGCCGTCCTTCTCGCCCCAGGCGAGCGCCGGCAGCAGGATGGCGTTGCGCGCCCGCACGGTGTCGGTGTCGGTCACCACCTCGGAGACCACGTAGGTGTCGAGTTTGGCGAGCGCCACCCGCACCCGGTCGGCCCGGGGCATCGAGACGGCGGGGTTGGTGCCCATCACCCACAGCGCCTTGATCTTGCCGCGCTCGATCGCCTCGAAGAGCTGGACCGCCTTCAGGCCCTCGCCGGTGATGATGTTCGGCGCGGTCCAGAACCGGCGCACCAGATCCACCTCTTCCGGCGTGAAGTGCATGTGGGCCGCCAGCATGTTGGCGAGCCCGCCGACCTCGCGCCCGCCCATCGCGTTGGGCTGGCCGGTCAGCGAGAACGGGCCCATGCCGGGCCGGCCGATGCGGCCGGTGGCGAGGTGGCAGTTGATGATCGCGTTGGCCTTGTCGGTCCCTTGCGCCGACTGGTTCACCCCCTGCGAGGTCGCGGTGACGACCCGTTGCGTGGTGCGGAACAGGGTGAAAAAGGTCTCGACCTCGGCCTCGGTCAGGCCGGTGGCGGCTGCCGTGGCGTGAGTCGTCGGGGCGATCTGGCGGGCGCGCTCCAGGGCCGGCTCGAAGCCGGCGGTGTGCTCGGCGATGTAGCGCGGATCAAGGGCGCCATGGTCCGCGAGGTGCACGAGCAGCCCCGAGAACAGGGCGGTATCGGTGCCCGGCTTGATGCCGAGGAACAGATCGGCCTCCTCGCCGGTCTGGGTCCGGCGGGGGTCGATGGCGACGATTCTGGTGCCGCGCTTCGCCCGGGCGTCGAGCATGCGCCGGAACAGGACCGGGTGGCACCAGGCGGTGTTGGAGCCGACGAGCACCAGAAGGTCGGCCTCGTCCAGATCCTCGTAGCAGCCCGGCACGGTGTCGGAGCCGAAAGCGCGGCGATGCGCCGCCACCGAGGACGACATGCACAGGCGCGAATTGGTGTCGACGTGCGGCGTGCCGATGAAGCCCTTCGCCAGCTTGTTGGCGACGTAGTAATCCTCGGTCAGGAGCTGGCCCGAGAGGTAGAACGCCACCGAATCCGGCCCAAGCGCCGCGATGCTGCGCCGGAAGCCCTCCGCCACCGCGTCGAGGGCCTCGTCCCAGCTCGCCCGCCGCCCAGCGATCTCGGGATGCAGCACCCGGTCGTCGAGGGACAGGGTCTCGCCGAGCGCCGAGCCCTTCGAGCATAGCCGGCCGAAATTTGCCGGATGCTGCGGATCGCCCGCGACGCTCGCGCCCCCCTGCCCGTCCGGCCGGGCGAGCACGCCGCAGCCGACGCCGCAATACGGGCAGGTGGTGCGGACGGGGGCGGCCTCGGGGGTGAGGGCCGGCACGTGCAGGTTCATCGCAGGAGCCTTTCGCCGGGCGTGGGAGGGTGGAGGGCCGATGGGTGGTGGCAAGCAAGGGGTGGACCGCCGGGCGGCGTCGCGGCTCGTCGCTCAGCCGAGGAGATCGTCCAGGCTGACGTTGAGGACAGAGGCGATCGTCCGGTAGGTGTCGATCGTTCCGTCCCGCTTCCCGGTCTCGATCTGCGACAGGTAAGCCTGCGAAAGCTCGGCCTGCTCGGCGAGGACCGCGGCGCTCAAGTGTCGATGCTCGCGCCAGACGCGCACCCGGTTCTCGCCCGCGAGGAGGCGGTCGACGATGGCCGCCGGGATCAACTCCTCGTCTCCGACGGTGAGGCGGTGACGGAATTCCGCCACGGCGAGACGGTCGGCATTATCCTCGGCGGCATCGAGGAGCGTCCGGTAATCTGCCTCGGCCAGGACAATCAGGGTGTCGCCGGCCGGGGTCGTGATCCGCTGGATATTCATGGGCGGAACCTCCGATTCAGTCGTAGGCGCTGGAACGCGGGGCAATCCTGATGACCGCCAGCACCACGCCGTCTTCGGTGAACAGCACGCGCCAATCGCCGACGCGCAACCGGAAGACGCCGGGCTCGCCCTTCAGCGCCTTCACGTTGTTGGCCTGTGCCTGGGGAGCGGAGGCGTACTGCTCGACCTTCGCCCGGATGAGCGCCGACATGTTGGTCGGCATCCGGCTCAATGTCCGAAGAGCGGCCTTGCTGTATGCGATTTTCAGCATGCCGATTCATAGCATATTGCTAATCCATACCCAAGGGCATTGCGCCGAAACCGGCTCGTGACCGGCGGAGCGACGTGGATGCCGAGGCGTCAATACACATCCGCCTGATACCGGTTCGCCTTCTTCAACGCCGCCAGATAGGCCACCGCCTCGTCCGGGCTCTTGCCGCCATGGCTCGCCGCCACGTCGATGATCGCGCGCTCGACATCCTTGGCCATGCGCTTGGCGTCGCCGCAGACGTAGAAGTGGGCGCCCTCCTCCAGCCAGCGCCACAGCTCGCGGCCGTTCTCGCGCATCCGGTCCTGGACGTAGGTCTTCTCGCCCCCGTCCCGCGACCAGGCCAGCGACAGGCGGGTCAGCACGCCCTGGTCCTTCAGGCCGTTCAGCTCGTCGCGGTAGAAGAAGTCCGACGCCTGGCGCTGATGGCCGAAGAACAGCCAGTTCTTGCCCGGCGCCTTGATGGCGGCGCGCTCGCGCAGGAAGGCGCGGAACGGCGCGATGCCGGTGCCCGGGCCGACCATGATGATGGGGGTGTCGGGCGTGTCGGGCAGGCCGAAGCCGTGGGCCTTCTGCAAGTAGACTTTCACCGTGGCGGTCTCGGCCAGGCGCTCGCCGAGATGGGTCGAGGCGACGCCCAGCCGCAGGCGCGAGCGGTGGTTGTAGCGCACCGCGTCGACGGTGAGCGAGACCCGGCCCGGATCGGCCTTGGGCGAGGACGAAATCGAGTAGAGCCGCGGCTGCAACTCGTCGAGGGCCTCCAGGAACACCTCGGCGTCGGGCCGGGCACCCGGGAACTTGTGCAGCGCGCCGAGCACGTCGAGCCAGGCCGAATCGCCATCCGGATCCTCGCCGGCGCTCAGCGCCTGGGCCTTCTTGCGCTGCACGCCGGAGGTGAGGAGCGAGAGGAGCTGGAACAGCCCGTCGGGCGCGGCGCCCAGCGAGTAGTTGGTCAGCAGGTGATCGCGCAGGGTCTTCTCGCCGAGTTTCGTCGCGATGACCCGCTCCGGCCGGGCGCCGAGTTCGGCGATGACCGCATCCGCCAGAGCCGGGGCATTGGCGGGGAAGAGACCCAGCGAATCGCCAACCACGTAGTCGATGCCGGTGCCGGCGAGGTCGATCTCGATGTGCCAGGTCTCCTTCTCGCCGCCGGGCGCGTTGAGGCGGCGGCGGGAGAGGAAGACCGCCTCGGCCGGGTTCTCGCGGCAGAGACCATAGGGGCCGACCGGGGCATCCGCCTTCGGGGCATCGTCGGGGGCAGCCGCCGCGGCGCCGGCCGGGGCCGCACTGCCGAACTCCGCCTCCAGCTTCTTCAGCATCCGGAGCGTGTCCTTGCCGCCCGGCTGGCACAGGTTCAGGCGCTCCTCCTTCTTGAGGAAGAGGGCATTGGCGTAATCGGCGCAATTGTAGCCGCACTGGCCGCAATCCTGCTGGGCCATGGCGGCCATCAGCTTCTGCGGCTCGGAGCGGTCCTTGGCGAGCGCCATGCGGTCGTCGAGCCCCATCGACGGGTCGTGCCAGGGCGCGTCGCCATTGTCGGCGAGCGCCGGTCCGCCGGGCGCCGCGCCGGATCCGAGGGCCGTCGCGCCCTCGACCGCCGGCCCGAGCAGGGCCGCGAAATAGCCTGACAGCCAGGCGCGCTGGTCGGGGTTGAAGGGGGCGGATTCGGGGATCAGGACGAGCGGGGGAGCGACGTGCTGGGTCATCGGGGGTACCGCGGAAGAGTGGCGTTCGACCGGTGAGGCACCGGGTTTCTCCTCTCCCCGCGGGCGGGGAGAGGGCTTCCCCCCTTGTCAGGGGTGAAGCGAGCGCAGGCGAAGCCGGAGCGAGGGTGAGGGGGGTTCCGGAGGAGCCTCACGCGGAGACACCCCCTCACCCCCGCCCTTCGGGCTTGCCGAACCCGCTGAACGAGGGGTCGGCCCTCTCCCCGCCCGCGGGGAGAGGTGGAAAACCGCCTACTCGGCCGCCTCCAGCAGCTGCGCGGCGGCCAGCCCCTTCAGGGCCTCCGGCCCGCGGCGGGCGGTGTAGGCCTGGAAGCTCTCCTCCGGGCCGGTGCGGTTGGCGAGATAGTCGGTGAGCAGGGCCTCGACCCGGCCGGGGCAATCCTCGGCCTTCACGGCCTTCCAGATCTCGGTGCCGATCTTGGCCGCCTCGCCGAAGCCGCCGCCGACCACGATGTCGTAGCCCTCGACGGTGTCGCCCTCCTCGCTCACCGTCACCTTGGCGCCGATGAGCCCGATATCGCCGATATAGTGCTGGGCGCAGGAATGGTGGCAGCCGGTGAGGTGGACATTGACCGGCACGTCGAGCCCCGGCAAAGCCGCCTCGACGTGATCGGCGATGAGCAGCGCGTGGCCCTTGGTGTCGGCGGCGGCGAACTTGCAGCCGCGGTTGCCGGTGCAGGCGACGAGGCCGGCGCGGATGCTCGACGCCTTGGTGGAGAGCCCCAACCGCGCCACGCGGGCTTCGACCTCCGCCACGTGATCGTCGGGCACGCCCGAGAAGAGAAAATTCTGCCACACGGTCAGGCGGATCTGGCCGTCGCCGCATTCCTGCGAGATCTTCGCCAGTTCACGCATCTGGTCGGTGGTCATCTTGCCGACCGGCAACACCACGCCGATCCAGTTGAGGCCCGGCTGGACCTGGGCATGCACGCCGATATGGGCGTAGCGGTCGAAGCCGCCGCGGGGCTTCACATGGGCCGGATCGACCCGCTCCAGCTTGCGGCCGAGCTTCTCTTCGACAGCGGCGAGGTACTTGTCGTAGCCCCAGGCGTCGAGGACGTACTTCATCCGCGCCTTGTTGCGGTTGGTGCGGTCGCCGTTCTCGATGAAGACCCGCAGGATCGCATCGGCGACGGCGTTGCACTCGCGGGGCCGCAGCACCACGCCGGTGTCGCGGGCGATGTCGCGGTGACCGGTGATGCCGCCGAGCACCAGACGCATCCAGAGTCCCGGCTCGATCGCGGCGCCCTCCATGACCTCGATCGCCTGGAAGCCGATGTCGTTGGTCTCTTCCAGCACCGGCAGCACGCCGCCGCCGTCGAAGGCGACGTTGAACTTGCGCGGCAGGCCATAGAGCGAGCGGTCGTTGAGGATGTAATTGTGCCAGGACTTCGCCAGCGGCCGCGTGTCGAGGAGTTCCTGGGCGTCGATGCCGGCGGTCGGCGAGCCGGTGACGTTGCGGATGTTGTCGGCGCCGGCGCCCCGGGCGGTCAGCCCGAGATCGACGAGACCGTCCAGGAAGGGCTGGCCGTGCTCAGGGCTGATCTCCCGGACCTGGAGGTTGGCCCGGGTCGTGACGTGGCTGTAGCCGCCGCCATGGGCGTCCGCCAGGTCGGCAATGCCGGCGAACTGCCAGTGGTGCAGGATGCCGTTCGGGATCCGCAGCCGGCACATGTAGGAGTTCTGGGCCGGCGCGACCCAGAACAACCCGTGATAGCGCCAGCGGAAATTGTCCTCGGGCTTCGGAGCCTTGCCGGTCTCGGCCTCGGCGATCAGCCGGTTGTGGCCGTCGAACGGATTCTCGGCCCGCTTCCACTTCTCCTGGTCGGCGAGCTTGCCGCCGTTCTTGACCGTGCGGTCCTGCGCCTTGATGTGGATCGCGTCCGGCCCGGTCGGCTCGGCGGCGGGCATCGCGGCAGTTCCGCCACCGGCGAGGCCGCCGGTCATGCGGAGGGCGGCGATGCCGTGGGAGAAGCCTTCGAGATAGCGCTTCTGCTCGGCGTCGAAGTCGTCGGCCATCGCGGGCTCCTTCACGCTGCGAGGGGTTGGGGAGTGGGGCGACCGGATGCGGCTTGCCGCCCAAACATCAGGTCGTCCCGGTCGTCGGGGCCGAGGCGGTCGCCGGTGCGGATCAGCGTCTTGCACCAGCCCTGCTCGGCGACGTCGCCGACGAAGACCGCGCCGATCAGGCGGTCACCGTCGATCACGAGCTTGCGGTAGAGGCCCGAAGCCGGGTCGCTCCAGGTCACGGCCTCAGCGCCGTCCGGCACGTCGACCGCGCCGGCGGAGAAGACCGGCAGGCCCGAGACCTTGAGGCTCGTGGCCAGCGACGTGCCGGCGTAAGCCGCAGGCAAGCCGCAGAGGTGGCGGGCCAGCACCTCGGCCTGCTCGTAGGCCGGCTCGACGAGGCCGTAGGTCTGGCCCCGGTGCTCGGCGCATTCGCCGAGGGCGTAGATGCCCGGGATCGAGGTCGCCATCGTGTCGTCGACCCGGATGCCGCGGCCGATGGCGAGGCCGGAACTCGCCGCCAAGGCCGTCGAGGGGCGCACGCCGACCGACATCACCACGAGATCCGCCGGCAGCACCGTGCCGTCAGAGAGGATCAGGCGCTCGACCCTGCCATCGCCCTCCACCGCCATGGTGTCGGCCTTCAGGATCACCCGCACGCCGCGGGCCTCCATCGCCTCGCGCACCAGCGCGGCGGCGGCGTGGTCGAGCTGGCGCTCCATCAGCCGGTCCATGACGTGCAGCAGCGTGGTGTCGACCCCGAGGCGCGCCAGCCCCACCGCCGCTTCGAGCCCGAGGAGGCCGCCGCCGATCACGATCGCCCGGGCGCCCGCCACCGCAGCCCGGCGGATCGCCGCGACATCGGCGAGATCCCGGAAGGTGATGACGCCCGGAAGGTCCATGCCGGGCTTCGGCAGCCGGATCGGCACCGAGCCGACCGCCAGGACGAGCGTGTCGTAAGGGAGCACCAGCCCCTCGCCGACCCGGACGATCCGCTCCGCCGGGTCGATGGCGGTGGCGGGCGCACCGGTGACGAGCGTGATGCCGTGCTCGGCATACCAGTCGAGGCCGCGGAAGGTACAGGCCGCCTCGTCGACCTCGCCGCCGAGCAGCGACGACAGCAGCACCCGGTTATAGGCTGCCACCGGCTCGGCACCGATGCAGGTGACGGCGTAGCGGCCGGGGGCGGCCTCGGTCAGCCGCTCCAGGAAGCGGAGCGAGGCCATGCCGTTGCCGATGACGACGAGGCGTTCCGTCATGGGATCAGGCCGCGATCGCGGGTTTGGCGTGACGGGCGTAGAGGAATTCCAGCACCTCGGCCCGGGCATGGGTGTAGGTCGGGTCCTCGACCAGTTCGAGACGCTTGCGCGGCCGGGCGAGCGGGACCGTCAGCACCTCGCCGATCGTGGCGGAGGGGCCGTTCGTCATCATGACGATCCGGTCGGAGAGCAGCACCGCCTCGTCGACGTCGTGGGTGATCATGATGACGGTGTTCTTCAGCCGCAGGTGGATCTCCATCAGCTGATCTTGCAGGTGTGCCCGGGTCAGGGCGTCAAGCGCACCGAAGGGCTCGTCCATCAGGAGAACCTTCGGCTCCATGGCGAGCGCCCGGGCGATGCCGACGCGCTGCTTCATGCCGCCGGAGATCTCGTGCGGCCGCTTCTCGGCGGCATGGGTCATGTTGACCAGCGCGAGGTTGTGCTCGATCCAGTCGCGGCGCTCAGGTTTGCTCTTCTTCGACTTCAGCACCTTGTCGACGGCGAGCGCCACGTTCTCGCGCACCGTGAGCCAGGGCAGGAGCGAGTGGTTCTGGAACACCACCGCCCGCTCGGGGCCGGGGCTGTTCACTTCCTTGCCGTCGAGGAGGACGCCGCCGGTCGATGCCTTCAGGAGGCCCGCCACGATGTTGAGCACCGTCGACTTGCCGCAACCGGAATGGCCGATCAGCGAGACGAACTCGCCCTTGTCGATCTTCAGGTTGACGTCGCGCAAGACCTCCGTGGTGCGCCCGCTTCGGGTGAAGCTGATGCCGATCTGCTCGAGGCTGAGATGGGTCGCGTTGAGAGTGGTCATGGGGGCCTCCCTCAGGCCGTGGCGGTGCCGCGGGTGACGAGGTGGCCGAGGCCGGCGACGAGGCGATCGAGCACGAAGCCGATCACCCCGACATAGACCAGGGCCACGATGATCTCGCTGATATGCGAGGAGTTCCAGGCGTCCCAGATGAAGAAGCCGATGCCGACGCCGCCGATCAGCATCTCGGCCGCCACGATGGCGAGCCAGGACAGGCCGACGCCGATGCGAAGACCGGTGAAGATATACGGCGCCGCCGACGGCAGCATCACCTTGGCGAAGAACTCGAAGGCGTTGAGGCGCAGGACCGCCGCGACGTTGCGGTAATCCTGCGGGATGTTGCGGATGCCGACCGCGGTGTTGATGATGATCGGCCAGATCGAGGTGATGAAGATCACGAAGATCGCCGAGGGCTGGCCGTCCCGGAAGGCGGCGAGCGAGAGCGGCAACCAGGCGAGCGGCGGGATGGTGCGCAAAACCTGGAAGATCGGGTCGAGCCCGCGCATCGCCCATTCGGACTGGCCGACGAGGGTGCCGAGGAGCACGCCGGCGACCACCGCCAGGGTGAAGCCGAGGGCGACGCGCTGGAGGCTGGCGGTGATGTGCCAGAACAGCCCCTTGTCGGTGCCGCCATTGTCGTAGAACGGGTGGACGATGATGTCCCACGCATCGGTCACGACGCGCGAGGGCGGCGGCAGGCCGGCGCCGGGGCGCTGGCACAGGATTTCCCAGACCAGCAGGAACACCGCCAGCACCACGAGCGGCGGCACGATCCGGAGCACCAGCCCTTTGAGGGCGGCGCGGGTGACGAGGGGAGCCCGCGCTCCCTCCCGCTTGGCGGCGACGACGCGCCCGAGAGTGGTTCCGAGAGCCATCACGCCACCTTCTTGATGTCGAGGCTGTTGAGGTAGGCGGCCGGGTCCGCCGGATCGAAGACCTTGCCGTCGAAGAAGGTCTCCTTGCCGCGCGAGGTCGAGGCCGGTGCCGTGACGCCCATGCCCTTGGCCACCTCGCGCCAGATGTCCTCGCGATTGACCTTCTCGATGAGAGCCTTGGTGTCGGTCTGGGGATCGAACTTGCCCCAGCGGATGTCCTCGGTGATGAACCAGAGGTCGTGCGACTTGTACGGGTACGAGGCGTTGTCGGCCCAGTACTTCATGATGTGCGGGCTGTTGGACACCTTGCGGCCGTCGCCGTAATCGAACTCGCCCTTCATCCGCTTGACGACGTCGCTCGCCGGGACGTTGATCCACTGGCGCTTGGCGACGATGCCGGCGAGTTCGTCACGGTTCTCCGGCTTGTCGCACCATTGTTGCGCCTCCATCACGGCAGCGAGCAGGGCCTTGGCGGCGTTCGGATACTTGTCGACCCAGGTGGCGCGTAGGCCGAGCGCCTTCTCCGGGTGGTCCTTCCACAATTCGCCGGTGGTGAGGGCGGTGTAGCCGATCCCTTGCGTGATGAGCTGCTCGTTCCACGGCTCGCAGACGCAGAAGCAATCCATCGTACCGACCTTCATGTTCGCCACCATCTGGGCCGGCGGCACGACGATGGTCTCGATGTCCTTGTCGGGGTCGATGCCGCCGGCGGCGAGCCAGTAGCGGATCCAGAGGTCGTGGGTGCCGCCCGGGAAGGTCATGGCCGCCTTCACCGACTTGCCCGACGCCTTCTTGCGCTCCAGCGCCGCCTTGAACGGCTTGGTGTCGAGGGCGACCTTGTCGCCCATATGCTCCTTGGCGACCGAGATGCACTGGCCGGCGAGGTTGAGCCGGGCCAGGATGTACATCGGGACGGGTACGTTGTTCTGCGTCACCCGGCCGGCGCTGATGAGATAGGGCATCGGGGTCAGGATGTGGGCCCCGTCGATGCCGTTGCCCTCCGAGCCCAGCACCAGGTTGTCGCGGGTGGTGCCCCACGACGCCTGCTTCAGCACCTCGACGTCGGGCATGCCGTGGCGCGCAAAGATCCCCTTCTCCTTGGCGACGAAGAGGGGGGCGGCGTCGGTGAGCGCAATGAAGCCGAGCTTGGCGCCCTTCACCTCGGGCCCGGCCCCCTGCGCGAAGGCGCCGCCGGGCAGGACCGCACGGGCGGCGGCGGCCAGGGACAGGGCGCCGGCCGCCCCCTTGAGGAGACCGCGACGCGTGGTGTGCTCAACGCTGCTCATCGATGACGTGCCCTCAAGCCGCTGCGCCATGACGGCGCGAAATCCGGTGCCGAACGCAAAAAACCGCCGCCCAAGGTCTTCCGCCGGCCCCGCGCATGCGGGGCCCACAGGGGAACTCGGGTCAGCGGCTTTGCTGACGGTCAGTGCCCGTCGGCGCTGACGGGCACGTCAAGGGGAGCAGGTTCCGTGCCAACTGCCTTGAGGGCCAATCAAGTGCTTGAGATTGAAATGGTTCTTAGCGCGGCCGGAGGGAGGACGCCGCCAGCTTGGCGGGTTGGTGCGATGCACAAATGATAGGCTGACCGGGTGGGGAAATGGGCAGAGAGGCGCCGCGCTCAACGGTTGGGCAGAGCCAGGAGCGAGGGTGGCGGGTCTGCGCGACGGTAGGGTCAACCCTCCACCCTCTGCGGGGGGAGAGTGGCCTGCGGCGAGTGCGCAGCACTTGCGCCAGGCCGAGAGAGGGGCAGCGCGACGCTGATCCAGATGGCGCCCGTCAGCACGGTACAGTCTTGTCCGGAAGCGGCGCCCCTTCTCCCGGCTCACTCCATGCGCCACCCTCCCCCTTCCCAAGTCGGGTCTGCCACACATCAGTCCCTGTATGTCATTCCCAGGGCCGCGAAAGCGGAGCCTGAGCAGATTTCGCCGCCGTGGTCACCGGTCCGGCGACAAAAATCCGCGATAAAAAGGAACCTAAGCGGACGAAGCGTGGGCCTGCCGATGCACGTCTGCTTAGAACGACGCCGTGGAGACCAGTGTCCCTCGGGCGCCCTTACACCGCAGCCAGAAGATCCGCCCGGTACAACCCGGCCGCCGCCGCCGGCACCGTTCCCGCCTCGGTCTGCCCCGCCGCCGC
>NZ_LABX01000292.1 GCF_001043915.1 Methylobacterium aquaticum
GCGCCCAGCCAGCCCCCACCACGGTCGCGTCCCTCGATCCGGCCGCCGTGCCTGTGGAGCCCGAGGCCACGCCGAAGGTGCCGCTGCCGCCGCGGCGCCCGGTCGAGTTCCGGCACTTCGTCCTGCGCAAGGCTGCACCTCCCGTGCCCAAGACCGCTGCGGTGGCGCCCGAGCCGGCCGCCGCCGCGATCGGCCAGTAGGCTGTCGGGCCAGCGGCCTCGCCGCGCCGGCTGGCCGCTACAGGGCGTCCGACGCCTTGCGGCGGTTGAGCGGGCCGACGCCGACATCCATCTCGTCCAGGTCATCCCCATCCATATCGTCGCGATTCCCCGCCCGGCGGGCCGGCGGATCGACGGCGCGGAGGAGCCGGACGATCTGCATCGCCCGGTCGGCGCAGTCGGGCGAGATGCGGGCGATGTCCTCGGCGAGTTCGAGGACCGCGTCGAGGGTGCGCTGCCACTGGGCCGAGGTGGTCACGGCGATCTCCCTGGCTCGATCCCGGGGCCCGGCCTCACGGCCTGGCGAGGCCGCGATTTGCCGGGCCGGGGCGGTTCGGCTACCGATGCGGCGCCGGGGCGCCCGACGCGCGGCGTCACGCACGGTAACTCCCCGCCAGAGAGGAACGCAATGATGCGAGGGTTCGTTCGCGCCGGCCTGTCGTCGGCCGTCCTGTTGGCCACAATCCTGACCGGCACGGCCCAGGCGCAGTATTACCGGGAGGACACGCCTCCCGGCTACGGCTACGACCGGTACGAGCGTCCTGCCCCGCGGCGGGCAGTCGGTTACAATTGCGATGCGGTGCAGCGCGGCTTCACAGGCCCGCAGCCGTATTCCTGCCCGCTTCCCGGCCCACGGCCCCTCGGCGCCCGCTGCTTCTGCGACGTGCCGCTCGCAAGCTTCAGCGCGCCGCAGCCGCCGGCCCCCGGCCACGTGGTCCCCTGACCCCTGAAAAAGGGCCGCCGAGGGGCGGCCCGTCCTTGTCCCACGTCCGCCGCCGAGCGGCGGCCTGTCCTGTTGAAAAATCCGCCGCCGAACAGCGGCCTGTCCCGCCATGAGGAAAGGGCCGCCGAAGGGCGGCCCTGTCCGGGGCGTGTCGCGGAGGATCCGGGCAGCCGTCGCGCCCGGCCGGGATCAGTTCAGCACCACCACCTTGGCGCCGACCTTCACCCGCGAATACAGGTCGGTGACGTCGTCGTTGGTCATGCGGATGCAGCCGGAGGACACGGCCTGGCCGATCGTGTCGGGCTCGTTCGAGCCGTGGATGCGGTAGAGGGTGCCGCCGATATACATGGCGCGGGCGCCAAGCGGGTTGTCGATGCCGCCGGCCATGTAACGCGGAAGGTCGGGGCGGCGGGCCAGCATCTCCTTCGGGGGTGTCCAGGACGGCCATTCGCGCTTGGCGGTGATTGTCTTCGTGCCCGACCAGGTGAAGCCCGGCCGGCCGACGCCGACGCCGTAGCGCAGGGCCATGCCGTCGCCCAGCACGAGGTAGAGACGGCGCTCGGCGGTGGAGACCACGATCGTGCCCGGCGTGTAGGTGCCATTGAACGGCACCAGCTCGCGCGGGATCGGGGCGACCTGCGCCTGGTCGGTGCTGGCGGCGGCCTGGCCCTCGTAGCCCTGCATGCGGGTGGCCGGCACGGCATAGGGCTGGCTGGCGTAGTAATCCTCGCCGGGATTGGTGTCGAAGGGATCGTAAGGCGCGGCCTGGGCCGGCGCGGAGGCAAGAACGCACACGCTCAGAGCGCCCGCCAGGGCGGTAGCAAAGATCTTCATGGCCGGAGCCTTACCTCAGCAGTTACCTTTGCTGTACAATGCAGTCCCGCCGCCGTGGTTCCCGGTTGACGCGACGGTCGCCGCGGCGGGTAATACCGAGACGGGTGCAACGGTTCACGATCGGTTGAGCGATCGTGTCACATCCGAGGGGAGCCCCGCGCTTACGCCACCTGTCGGGTATGGACCTGGAAGCCGGCCAGCACGGTGGGGCCGAAATTGGTCGAGATCGCCACGTCGGTGGCGTCGCGGCCCCGGGCCATGACGATGCGGCCGATCCGCGGCCGGTTGTGGCGCGCATCGAACGTGTACCAGCGCCCGCCCAGATACACCTCGAACCAGGCCGAGAAGTCCATCGGGTCCGGCACCACCGGCACGCCGACATCGCCGAGATAGCCGGTGCAGTAGCGCGCCGGGATGTTCATGCACCGGCAGAAGGTGACGGCGAGATGCGCGAAGTCGCGGCAGACACCCTCGCGCTGGGTGTAGCCGTCGAGGGCCGAGCGGGTGGCGTCGGCGCGCTGGTAGTCGAAGCGGATGTGGTTGTGCACGTAATCGACGATGGCCTGGACCCGCGCCCAGCCCTCGGGCGTATGGCCGAAGAGCTGCCAGGCAATGTTCGACAGCTTGTCGGTGTCGCAGTAGCGGCTGCCGAGCAGGTAGACCATCACGTCGTCGGGCAGGTCCTGCACCGGGTGCTGCACCGCATTGGGCGCGTATTCGTCGGGCCAGCCACTGTCCTCAATCAGGAAATCCGCCGAGATGGTCAGCCGTCCCGGCGGTGCGACGATGCGGGTGCAGGTATTGCCGTAGCGATCGGCATAGTCGCGCGCCGGAATCGGCGGGTCGAACCGCATCGCCGGCGAGGTCACGCAATCGCCGAGCCGGGAGGGATGCACGCTGAGCATCAACAGCATCGGCGTCGGAGCCGGGGAGTCGAAGGTGATCGCGTACCCGGTCCGGATTCTCATGATGTCGCTGGCTCCTTGATGCCGCCGATGGGCTCGTGCCCCAATGATACCATAGGGAAGGTTCCGGCCCTTGGCTTCTGGACTCGACCGTCGGATGCCCGAAGAATCGGCAGGGTCTGAGCGAAGTTTCGTCGCCCTGGGCAATCCACAGCCAGGGACCGCACGCCATCGATCCCCGCCGAGCGCGAGACCGCGACCCGTCGCGTCGCCGACGGAACGGACGGGGGCCGGCCCCTAAGCAGATTTCGCCGAAGTGGTCACCGGTTCGGCGATAAAAATCTGCGATCAAACAAGAGCCTAAGCGGGCGAAGCGTTGGCCTGCCAACCCAAGCCTGCTTAGATGTCAGGAACGCCGGGCGCGGGCCTCGAAGGCGGCAGCCATCGTGTCGTCGTGGCGTCCCAGGATTTCGAGCCGCTCGGCCCGCCGGCTCTGCTCCAGGCTCTCCTCGCCCGGGCTCAGCGCGGCGAAGAGGCGAGCCTGCTCGGCCTGCTGGCGGTGGCGCTCAGCCTGTTCGCGAAAGAAGGCTGCCTGCTGGCCGGCCGTCGCGGCGACTTCCGCCCGGTAGCTGTCGCGCTGGTTCGTCGTCATCTCCAGATCCCCCGATCCGTTCGACCGATCTGCCCGGTCTGCACCTCCTGGAGGCCGCGCGGCGCTCGCCGGCGCGGCCCTCGCCTGACAATAAGGCACGATCGCCGCACCGATCAAAGCCGCCGGACGGAGATGCGACCGAGACCATGCCTCCTCTTCTACGCCACGGGCGGGCGCGGGCTGCGCGCCGCCCGCTCGGCGAGGACCAGGAGGTCGGGCGCCCGGTCAAGGGGTACCGCCTGCGGCGGCAGCAGCGCCTCCGGCACGCGGGCCTCGGGCCGGGGCGGCTGCGCCACGACGAGGTGGATGGTCGGCCAGAGCGTGGCGACGGCCCGGGCGAGCCCGGCCCCGTCGAGGGCACCGTCGCGCGCGGTCGGCAGGCCGATCAGCACCAGGGCGACCCCGCCGCCCTGACGGCGCAGGGCTTCGAGGCCAGCCTCCGGGTCGATGCAGCGGGCCGTCTCGAGGCCCGCGCGGGCGAGGAGCGCCGCGGCCTCGCCGGCGGCCGGCACGTCGCCGACCAGCAGAGCGAGCCGGCCGGCAGGAAGCCCCCCGACGGCATGCGCGCCATCGGGCCGCCGCCCGGCACGGCCGGTCTCCGGTCCGGTCCCGGCCTCGCGCCCTTCGAGCCGGCGCAAGAGCGCGCTCAGCCGCTCCGGCACCGCCTCGGCCACGAGGCCGTCATAGGCTGCCGCGAGGCCCGCCCCGAGGGCGTCCAGCGACAGGGTGGGTTTGAGTTGCGTGCCGCCCGCCGCGCCCATCGTCACCTCCTGCTCCCATCGCTTCGGTCAGGAGAATAAATCCCGAGGCGCGGCGAGGTTTCCGCAGCAGGAGGTGCGACGGCGAGGCTTTGTCGCGAACGATCAGGGGGTTGCGGCGGCGTAGGCCATCACGCCCATCAGGGCGCCGACATCGCGATAGCGGGCGCCACGGGTGCTCATCATCGCCTCGAACTTCTCGTGGACCTGCGCCACCGTGAGACTGCGGGCCTTCCGGCGCCCGACGCGCTCATAGAAGATCGGGCGGTTGGCCTTGGCGGGCTTCGGCAGCAGGGCGGCGGCCTCGGCCTTCGGCTCCTCCACCACCTTGGCCATGAAGCGCTCGGCGTCGTCCGGCCCGAGGAAATGGGCGAGATAGGTCTCGCCAAGGCTGAGGTCGCGGCCGATCCGGGCGGCGATGCGGGCCGAATCGCGCTTCAGCATCTCGCCCGCCATCAGGGCGGAGAGGGAGGGATCACGGCGCAGGTCGAGGATGCGGGCCCGCTCGGCGGGGTCAGCGACGCCGTTATCCTCGCCGATCAGCCCCGCCTCGCGGGCATAGCCGTGCTGCGCCCCGAATTCCCGCATCACCTGGAGCCAGGTGCGCTCGATGAACTGGTACAGGCCGGTCGCCGAGGAGGTCCGGGCCTGGACCTCGGTGAGGAAGCTCGATTCCTTGTCGGCGACCGCCATCAGCAGCACCGGGTCGGTCCGCACGGTGGCGGCGGCGCGCACGATGGTCTGGACGAGGTGGCGGCGGATCCGCATCGGCCCGAAGCTCAGCACCTCGTTGGGATCGCCACCGGTGCTGGCGGCGAGCAGGTCATCAGAAGAGACGCGGTCGACGCCGGCGGAGCCCAGCGCGGTGTCGAGGTCGTGGACCGGCTCGCGCAAGGGGGCCATCGAGGCGGTCTCGCGGGGAGGAGCCGGCGGGGCCTTGAGGGTCTGGATCTTGGGGCTCGGCATCACCAGGAGGTTGGCCATCATGGTGACGGCCGGGCGCGACGCGATCAGGTCGGCACCGTACTGATGCAGGAGGGCGGAGAGGCCCGCCGCGAAGCACCCCGCCGCCAGCAGCGTCCGTGCCATGCAGGGCATGCCCCCATGCGCGGCCCGGCAGTCGAGCGCCAGGGCGTCCCCGGAGAAGCCGCTCCCCACGACGACGCTCCCGTGGGCACCCGCCATGCGCAGGCCGCCCCGCTGCGCCGGTCCGTCCGCTCGACGTCGCATGTTTTGGTTCGCCCCGGTTTCCACGCCTCTGATGCGCAAGAAGCCGGCGAGATGTGGCGATATGACGGCGACGCTGGCATAGCTCAGCCGGTTCCTGCGCAAGCTTCACCGTAAGGAGCCACGAGCATTCGAGCGCCGTTACGGCCAAGCTTGACCTGCGGCAACGGACCGGGGACTGCGCCGGCCGATGCTGCGGTGCAGCGAGACGGTCCTGCGCTCAGCGGGCGGCGGGCTGGACGGCGGTGTCGCGGTCGCGCTGGCGCTTGTTCGCCTGGTGGCGGCCGACGGCGCAGCCCGCCGCAGCGCCCGCGACGGTGTGGCCGACCGCATGACCGGCGATCCCGCCGACAATCGCGCCCTTGATGCAGCCCTTCGCCTCGGCGGCCCCGGCGAAACCGGCCAGACCCAGAGCCAGAACGGTCCCGGCGATCCTCTTGCGCATGGTCATCTCCCGAACGTGACGTCATGGACGTCACGATATGACGCAAGCCGCCATTCGGTTCCGCCGCCTCTCGACCTCTGCGAAGCGGCACCGCGCGAGGACCCGGGCGCGGAGGGCTCAGGCACGGGCAAACTCATGGTAGATGTGCAGCAGGACCTCGATGGCGAGCAGGAACGCGATGACCGCGAGCAGCAACGCCAGCACGGCCTGGCCGGGGGTGTCGAACAGCGCCAGGGCCCGCAACCTCACGCTCCGCACCGCCTGCTTGGCCGGTGCGGGCAGGGGAGGGGCGGGACTCTCTGCCGCCGGCGGGTCGTCCGGTTGGTCTTCGCCGGCCTGCACTGCGAAGATCGGCCGATAGGCCCCGACCGGCACCAGGATGCGGACCGGCAGGTGCCGCCCCTCATCGGCATAGACCTCGTCGAGGACGCGGCGCAGGCGGCCGGCCTCGACCCGCACGCTCGGATCGTTGCTCGGATCGAAGCTGTCGGCCCGACCGAGGGCCTGGGTGGCGATGGTGTAGGCTTTGATGCCCTCGCCCCGCCCGGCCAGTTCCTCCTCCACGACGTAGCTCAGAAAAGCCGCCAGCTTCTGCGACCGGCGGAACGCGGGCGCACGGAGACAGCCGTCGAGGCTGCGGCGCACGGCCTCGGCCGAAACGGTCTCCGCGCTGGTCAGTTCGCTCATCTCTATCAATCCGGTCCGCCTCTCGGCGTGGGATTTCCACTACAATCTTTTACGCGAAAGATTGCTCCATACGTTATGCGTATGATCGCGCCTGATGCCATCTGGGCGACTTCACTCATGATGCGACACTCCGGTCGTGTCCACCGCCTCTGATCGTTGCGGCCGGGCGTCGCGCCGGCCGGCCGGATTGTCGTGGACCGGCAGGGTGCGACCATGGCAGCCGCCGCGCTCCCCTCCGACAATGGGTCAGGGGAGTACCGGCAGGAGGCTTAACCGATCGCTAACCATGCCCGTCGAGAATTGGGGCACCCTGACCGCACCGAGGTGCTCCATGTCGCACACTCAGACCCGCCCGCTGCCCTCGGCATTCGCGCGCTATCCGATCCCCCTCGAGCTTCTGGCCGTCCTGCACCGGGCCAGTGAGGACGACGTGGACATCCTGGTCTCGCGCATGCCGGAGACCGGACGGGCGCGGCTGGCGGCCTACTGCTCCGACAAGGATCACCTGCATCGGCTCGGCCTGCGCATCGCCGGCACCTGCGACGAAGCCACCCTGGTGCGGGTCGTTGGGGCCGATGCGGGAGCGAGCCTCTACGCCCGCTCGCACCCGGCGGATGTCGTGCCGAGCTGAAGGCCAGGGCGCCTGCCGGCCCTCCTCCCCGGCGCAGCGTGGCCGCCCAGAAAAAAGGCCGCTCTCGCGAGCGGCCCGAAGTCTAGGGAGGAAACGCCCAAAGAGGGCAGCAGGGCCGCGACGCCATCGCGACCGTGCACTGCACTTATGGGTGTGCGGCGCACAAAACGCAAGCGGCATTTTCGGTTTTACCCGCGATCGAAACGAATGGCAGCGCTTGACCCCGCCTTCGGCTTTCGGGCTGAGGTTTCGGATCGGCGCGCTCGCGAAGATCTGCGGCAACAGGCGGCCCAACCCGCCACCATCGCATGGGCCGGGAACTCGTTCGTCCTGTGGTTGTTGAGCGAAGACAACAACCCTCGGAGGAAACTCGATGACACGCTTGATCGCCCTCGGTGCCGGCCTCATCCTGCTCGCCGGGACCCTCGGTGCGGCGGCCGGGCCCTGCGCCCCCGGGCAGACCGCCCAGAAGACGATGGACAAAAGCTCGACCGTCGATCCGCCCTCCACCGCCTCGGTGACGCCCGGTGCGAAGGCCGAATCCCCCGGCACGGTCGGGGCGATGCAGAATATCGGCTCGCAGACCGCCACCTCTCCCTCGGATGTAAGCCGGCAATCGAAGGGCGAGAAGACCGCCGCGCAACAGGCCAACGACTGCTGAGGCAGCGTCCACCGACCGGCATCGACCGCACCGCAGGCTCCTTCTCGCGAGGGGCCTGCGCGTCGCGTCGTGCGGTCTGGGCGCGCCAGCGCGTCCGCATCCGCTGCACAGGCCCGACGAGGCATTATCGCCGACACGGCATCACACAGGAGGACGGAGATGGCTGACAGGACTCCCGAGCGGGCGAAGGCCCAGATCGCCTACGCGCTCCAGGCCAAGCGTGATTCCCTCGCCGCAGCCACCGATGCCCTTCGGGCATCGCCGGGGGACGGCGAGACGCAGCGCATGGTCGAGCGGCTGATGGAGGATGTCGGCCGGCTCGAGATCCAGTTGCGCGGCGCGGAGTAAGCGAGGGTCAGACCGACGGAATGCCCTTCAGGTAGCCCTTCGCCCGCAGGTAGTCCCGCAGGATAAGGCAGATTGCCTCGCCGCGGGAGAGTTGCTCGACTGCCGCGAACTCGGTCAGGGCCAGCGCGAGGCTATCCGGGATATGGAATGCCTCCTCGTCGCCCTCGCGCGGGGCATCGCCGGGCGGCAGGGGCGTCTCGGCGGCATCGGTCATCGTGCGTCTCTCCGGCCTCTTCCGCGGTATCGCCCGGCGGCGCGGATCGTTCCACTGGCGGCCATCGGCTGACCCCGATCGGCAGACCGCGCAATGGTGCCGCGGCGCCCGTCCGCGGATCAAAGGTCGTCGCCGTCCAGGTCGTCTCGCCAGCCTCAGCCCGACCTCGTCACGGCCAGGCACAGGTGCCCAGAGCTACGACGAGCGAGGCCAGTGCCGTTATAAAATTCAAAGGATGGGAGCGGATCAGCGAGAGCCGTCATGGCGCTTTGCGCCGTTGCTCCGATCCGTGAATGTCCGTGGTACCGCCACCCCGGCTCGAACGGGGGACCTCTAGATCCACAATCTAGCGCTCTAACCAACTGAGCTATGGCGGCTCGCGACGGGGGGCTGTGTAGTCCGGCCGGAGCGCCGTGGCAAGCGCCGATCGGAGGCTTTTGCCTCGGAAAGGGTGGGAATGTGCGCCGGCTACCCCCGGAATGCCGGTCGACCGGCCGGCTCCGGGGCCCTAAACCGCTGCCGGCGCCCGCCAATCCCCCCGCCAGCCCGCCCCGGTCCGATGACGCCGAAATCCGAGACGGTCCGCCGCTCCCTCACGGAAAGCGCCCTTGTGCAAGCGCCGGGAGCCTTGCGCGCCTGGGTGCGCGGCGGCGAGATCGGCCTGATCCTGCTCGCGGCCGTCGTCGGCTGCCTGTCGGGTGGGGTGGTCAGCGTCATGGGCTGGGCGGCGCAGAGCGCCCACGAATGGCTGTTCGGCCTTGGCCTCGACGAGCGCCTGAGCGCGACGCGCCACGTGCCGCCCCTGGTGGCGCTCGGCGTCCCGGCGCTGGGCGGTGCGCTGCTGGGGCTGGTGATCTGGCTCGGAGGCCGCGTGCGCCGGGTGCCGGGCAGCCCGGTGATCGACCCGATCGAGGCCAATGCGCTCCATGGCGGCCGCCTCTCGCTGCGGGATTCGGTGCTGGTCGCGGTGCAGAACCTGATCTCGAACGGCTGCGGCGCCTCCGTGGGGCTCGAGGCCGGCTACACCCAGATCTCGGCCGGGATCGCCTCGCGCCTCGGCCTCAGCTTCGAGTTGCGCCGCAACGACATGCGGGTGCTGGTGGGATGCGCCGCCGCCGCCGCCATCGCGGCGGCGTTCGGGGCGCCGCTGACGGGGGCGTTCTACGCCTTCGAGCTGATCATCGGCACCTATGCCATCGGGTCGCTGACGCCGGTCGTCACCGCGGCGCTCGCTGGCGCCTTCGTGTCGCGGGCGATCCTCGGGCACCAGACGGTCATCCCCCTCGGGCCCACCCCGCCGGTCGGCCCGGCCGACTACCTGCCGACGATCGGCCTCGGCCTGATCTGCGCCGGGCTCGGCATCCTGATCATGCAGGGGGTCACGCTGGTGGAGGAGGGGGTGCGCCGCACGAAGCTGCCGCCCCTGGCCCGGCCGGTCCTCGGCGGCCTCGCGGTCGGGGTTCTGGCCCTGGTGGCGACGCCGCAGGTGCTGTCCGCCGGCCACGGGGCGCTCCACCTCAACCTGACCGAGGACGGCGCGGCGATCGGCGCGGCCGGGCTGATCTTCCTCTTCCTCGCCAAGGCGCTCGCCTCGGCGATCTCGATCGGCACGGGCTTTCGCGGCGGGCTGTTCTTCGCCTCGCTGTTCCTCGGGGCGCTGGCCGGCAAGATCTTCGTGATGCTGGCCCCGCCGCTCGTCGCCATGGTGCTGCCGCCGGTGACCTACGCCGTGGTGGGGATGAGCGCGCTTGCCGTCGCGGTGATCGGCGGGCCGATGACGATGACGTTCCTCGCCCTGGAGGTGACCGGGGACTTTCCCATCGCGAGCCTGGTCCTGGTCGCGGTGATCGCGTCCTCGCTCACGGTGCGCAAGACCTTCGGATACTCCTTCGCGACCTGGCGCTTCCACCTGCGCGGCGAGTCGATCCGCAGCGCCCACGATGTCGGCTGGATCCGCACCCTCACGGTCGGCCAACTGATGCGCCGGGAGGTCCGCACGGTGCGCAGCGACACCACGCTCGCGGCGTTCCGGCGCGCCTTTCCCCTCGGCTCCGGCACCCAGGTCGTCGCCGTCGACGAAGCCGGGCTCTATGCCGGCATCGTGCTGGTGGCCGAGGCCCATGCCGCGCCGATCGACGACAAGGCGACCGAGACGAAGGTCTCCGACCTCCTGCGCTACCGCGACCAGGTGCTGCTGCCGCAGATGAACGCCAAGGAGGCGGTCGCCCTGTTCGACAAGGCCGAGAGCGAGGCGCTGGCGGTGGTGGAGAGCCGCGACGCCGCCCGGGTGATCGGGATCCTCAGCGAGAAGCACACCCTCAAGCGCTACAGCGACGAGCTCGACCGCCAGCGCAGGGCGAGCGTCGGAGAGGTGGCGTGAACGGCGATTGACCGATCCCGCCCGATGCGCGACGCGGAGGGGCCATAACAGGAGGAGAAGCCCATGCCGTCAGCAAAACGCCAATACCGCATCGCCGTGATCCCCGGGGACGGCATCGGCAAGGAGACGGTGCCGGAAGGCGTGCGGGTGCTGGAGCAGGCCGCCAAGCGCCACGGCTTCACGCTGCACCAGGACTGGTTCGACTTCTCGTCCTACGACTACTACGCCAAGCACGGCCGCATGATGCCGGAGGACTGGAAGACGCAGATCGGCGGACACGACGCGATCTTCTTCGGCGCGGTCGGCTGGCCGGAAAAAATCCCGGACCACGTCTCGCTGTGGAACTCGCTGATCCTGTTCCGGCGCGAGTTCGACCAGTACATCAACCTGCGCCCGGTGCGGCTGATGCCCGGCGTGCCGTGCCCGCTCGCCGGCCGCAAGCCCGGCGACATCGATTTCTGGGTCGTGCGCGAGAACACCGAGGGCGAGTATTCGTCGGTCGGCGGCCGGATGTTCCAGGGCACCGACCGCGAATTCGCCGTGCAGGAATCGGTCTTCACCCGCCGCGGGGTCGACCGGGTGCTGACCTTCGCCTTCGACCTCGCGCAATCGCGGCCGAAGAAGCACCTGACCTCGGCCACCAAGTCCAACGGCATCTCGATCACCATGCCGTACTGGGACGAGCGGGTCGAGGCGATGGCGCGCCACTATCCCGACGTCGCCTGGGACAAGTACCACATCGACATCCTGACGGCGCATTTCGTGCTGCACCCGGACTGGTTCGACGTGGTAGTGGCCTCGAACCTGTTCGGCGACATCCTGTCGGATCTCGGCCCGGCCTGCACCGGCACGATCGGCATCGCGCCGTCCGGCAACATCAACCCGGAGCGGGATTTCCCGTCGCTGTTCGAGCCGGTCCACGGCTCGGCGCCGGACATTGCCGGCCAGGGCATCGCCAATCCGATCGGCCAGATCTGGTCCGGCGCGATGATGCTGGAGCATCTCGGGGAAAAGGACGCCGCGGCCGAGATCGTCGCCGGCATCGAGCGGGTTCTCGCCGAGCGCACCCTGCGGACCCGCGACCTCGGCGGCAACGCCGACACGGCGGCCTGCGGCCAGGCCGTGGCGGACGCGATCGGCTGAGACCGGGCCGCCCGGACCGGGAGCCCGCCCTGCCGGTCCGGGCGCTGACGGAACCAATCTCTACACCTCTCCGTTGCGGCCGGGCACTACAGCAACCCACGCCCTCGGCCGCGCGGGTGTGGTGTCGGGAGAGGGATCACATGAGCAAGCTGATTGGCGGCAAGGCGCTCCGCGGAACGATGACGGCGGCCGTGCTGGTGCTCGGTGCGGCCACGGCCTTCGCGCAAGGCGGCGCAGGCGGTGCCGGGGGCGGTGGTGCAGGAGCCGGCGGTGCCGGGGGCGGTGGTGCAGGAGCCGGCGG
>NZ_LABX01000293.1 GCF_001043915.1 Methylobacterium aquaticum
CGCCGCCGCATCGGCCGGCGCCAGGGTCACCGGCTCGATGTCGCGATAGGTCAGGCCCCCCTTCTCCAGGGCCGCGATGGTCAGGTTGTGCGCGCTCGACGCCTTGGCGAAGGCGACGCGCTTCCCCCGCAGATCCGCCAGGGTGCGGATGGGCGAGTCCCTCTGTACCAGGATCGCGGCGCCCGAGCCCGCGGCCTCCTGGGCCGCCACGTAGACGAGGGGGCTGCCGGCGGCTTGCGCGAAGACCGGCGGCGCGTCGCCGGTCTGGCCGAGATCGATGGCGCCGAGGCTGATCGCCTCGAGGAGCGGCGGGCCGAACGAGAACTCGACCCAGGTGACGCCGATGCCGAGGGGCTTCAGCCTCGCCTCGATCACCCTCTGCTGCTTGGCGACGACCAGGATGCCGTTCTTCTGGTAGCCGATGCGCAGGGAGCCGGCACCGGCGGCCAGGGTCGGGAGAGCGGCCGGCAGGGCGGCGCCGGCGAGTGCTGCCGCCAGCAGCGTGCGACGGTCGATCATCGGGCACCCCCGGCGACGCGGGCGAAAGGAGCAGCGGAGGCCGTGGCGTTGGCGCCGGCGAGGGCCGCGAGCTGGGTGCCGGCCTCCGCCACCCGCTGGCGGATCGCCGCGGAATCGAGCCCGCCCTCGCGAAAATCCGGGTCGGAGGCGTAGACCGCGGTCGGCACCGTCAGTGCGGTAAAGAAGCCGAAGAGCGGGCGCAAGGCGTGCTCGACCACCAGAGCGTGGCGCGGCCCGCCGCCGGTCGCCGCGAGCGCCACCGGCTTGCCGGCCAGCGCCTCGGGCGAGACGAGGTCGAACAGATGCTTGAACAGGCCCGTATAGGCGCCCTTGTAGACCGGCGTGCCGACCACCAGGGCGTCGGCCTCCTCCACCGCCTCGACGATCCGCCGAGCCGGCAGCGAGAGCTGGTCGCGGGAGAGCGCAGCCCCGAGGCCAGGCCCGGCATCGACGAGGTCGACGATCCGCACCTCGACCGGCACCCGCACCGCGGCCTCGGCGGCGATGGCTTCCACCAGGGTGCGGGTCTTCGAGGGCCGCTGGATGTTCGCCGAGAAGCCGACGAGGCGCAGTCGCGTCATGGAAGTCGATCCGATGGTCGGGGGGCAGGGGATCCGAAGGGGCGCCGCGGCCCCGTGCTCGATGGCCCTACGATGCGGCCGGGATCGAGATCAGTCAATGAAATGAGATTCCAAATGAGCGTATAGAGGGAGTTGATCCTGCCATTGTGGCGATGAAAGAGAGAAAATACGACTTGGTGCCCGATGTTGAAGCAGACATATCGTCGATCGGCCGCGGGATATGCTGGTCCGGTTGCGGTGGCCGATGCGTGGCCGCTGCCGATGCGGCATGGCCCAGCCTTCCGATCGGGGCCGTGTCCGGTGCTGCAATTTTCAAGCATTCGACCGGGATTAAACCCGTCTAAAAAACGTATCGAAGACAACGATGGCGCTATATGGGAGCATCAGCCGGCAAATTGAAGACGGTGCCCTAGAAAAATACTTGCCGTCGACCGGCCCCGGGACGATCGACAGCGTCGCGCTGTTGCGGTAATCGATCGCCTGTTGACGGATCGATTCCGCCTGTCACCAGAGCACTTTGCCAGGGGCCCCCGACGATGTTCAACATGTTCAAGTCGCAGACCTCGCTCGACCTCACGCCGCGGACCTGCCTCGCGGTGTCGCTGATCTACTGCATGGGCGCCGATGGCGAGATCGACCCCGAGGAGATCGGCCACCTGATGTCGGTGCTCGGCCGCAACGCGACCCGCCAGCACCTCGATTCCGCCGTGCGCTACGTCCGCGCCACCCAGCCGGCCCAGTTCCTGGCCGACGCCGCGCCGCGCCTGCGCCCGGACCAGAAGCTCTGCATCATCCTCAACATGATCGACAGCGCGATGTCCGACGGCGAGGCCGAGCCGGGCGAGCAGCAGCTCATCATGCAGTTCGCCCAGGCGTTCGGCCTGTCGGAGAACGACCTGACCCCGTACTTCCAGACCCTGGTGGCGAAGAACGACCGGGCTGTGCTGGATCGGTGAGGCGAAAGGGCCGGGCGTCCGCGGGACGCCCGGCCCTGCGGAGCGCGCCAGTTCGTTCCGGGGTCCGGGTCGAGACCCGATCAGGCCAACCGCCCGTTTGCCCGCACAGTTCCGCCCGCGGGCGGTGGAAGCCGTCGATCGAGGTTCGGATGACGCGGCGCTCTCACACCACCGGGTTCACCAGCTCCTCGCCCCGCCGCAGCCGGCCGAGATTCTCCAGCAGCAGGTCGATCACCCGGCCCTCGTAATGGTCGGTCTCGCCGGCGCTGTGGGGCGTGACGATGACATTCGGCATGCGCCAGAACGGCGCCTCCGGCGGCAGCGGTTCCTCCCGGAAGCAGTCGAGGCCGGCACCGGCGATGCGGCCCTCGGCGAGGGCCCGCGCCAGGGCATCCTGATCCACCACCCGGCCGCGGGCGACGTTGACGAGGAGCGCGCCCGGTTTCATCGCCGCGAGGGCCGCCTCGTCGATCAGGCCGTCGGTCTCGGGCGTCAGCGGACAGGCGAGCGCCACCACATCGGCCTGGGCCAGGGCCTCGTGCAGCCGGTCGGGGGAGACCACCGCCTCGACCGGATCGCCGGCCTGGAGCGGGCGGCGGCGCAGACCGATCACCCGCATGTCGAAGGCTTGGCCCAGCCGGGCGATGCGGGTGCCGATGCGACCGAGGCCGATCACCAGCAGCGTCCGGCCGCCGAGTTCCTGCTCGCGCCGGGCCGGATCGGTGATCATCGGTCGCCAGGTTGCCGCGGCCTGGTGGCGCAGCGCCTCGGGCAGGCGGCGGGTGAGGCCGAGCATCAGGGCCAGGGCGTGCTCGGCCACGGCGCGCTCGTTGCCGCCCTGCGCGCTGGCGAGCCGGATGCCGCGCGCGCGCAGGGCATCCTTCGGGAACTGGTCGGTGCCGGCACTGACCGACTGGATGAAGCGCAGTCGCGGAGCCCGCTCCAGCAGGGAAGGGCGCCACAGCCCCGACACCACCAGCACCTCGGCCTCCGCGACCGCCTCCTCGAGGGCGGCGATGTCGCGCACCTCGACGAAGGGCTGGGGGGCGCCCGCTGCCCGGTAGGCGTCGCCGAGGCGATAGGCGGCGTGGGCGAGGACGAGGGGACTGGCGGGAGCGGTCATCGGCGG
The DNA here is from genome assembly GCF_001043915.1 of Methylobacterium aquaticum. Classification (GTDB taxonomy): domain Bacteria; phylum Pseudomonadota; class Alphaproteobacteria; order Rhizobiales; family Beijerinckiaceae; genus Methylobacterium; species Methylobacterium aquaticum. The sequence continues at coordinate 3,186 of NZ_LABX01000293.1, forward strand.
GCGGCTCGGGATCCTGCGGAAGCGGTGCCGCGGGACTTCACACCGGGCCCGCACGGGAGGCAAGCCGTCACGCCGCGCATGCGAAAAGCCCGCCCCCGCTTGCGCAGGGACGGGCTTTGGCGATTCGCGATGAGGGCCCCGAACGGTGCGGCCGGGGCCCTCAGGCGCGATCAGCGGCCGTAGACGTAGGGCGCGGCCGGGGCGTAGCCCGGGGGCACCTCGCGGACCATCACGCCGCGCTCACGCGGATAGACGACGACGCTGCCGGTGCTGTCGACGGCCGGGACGCCATCCGGGACGCCGTAGGCGCGCTCGATGCCGCCGAGCGGGCCGCCGGCCTGCGAGCCGGAGCGGTTGTAGGGCGAGCCGCCCTGGGCGAAGGCGGGGGCGGCGGCGACGGTCAGCAGGGCCGCGGCGAGGGCGAGGCGGGTCTTCATCGGAGATCCTGTCAGTTGAGAGGGACCGCGTTGCGGTTTCGTAGCGTCAACCGCCCGTCCGGCGAAAGGTTCACTGCGCCATGTGCGCTGCCGCACGCGGCCGGACCTGGGCGGTGCAGCGCACGAAATTAGTTTGGAGCGCGTCTAGCCTGGAGGAAGCCGCATGAGCGTCGACATCGTCCTGACGGTGAACGGCACGAGGCGCACGATCCCGATCCCGGACCCGCGCATCACCCTGCTCGATCTGCTGCGCGAGGGCCTGCACCTCACCGGCGCCAAGAAGGGCTGCGATCGCGGCCAGTGCGGCGCCTGCACGGTGCTGGTCGACGGGCGGCGGATCAATGCCTGCCTCGCCCTGGCGATCAGCCTCGACGGCGCCGAGGTCCTGACCATCGAGGGATTGGCGGAGGGCGACCGCCTGCACCCGGTGCAGGCGGCCTTCATCGCCCATGACGGGTTCCAGTGCGGCTTCTGCACCCCGGGCCAGATCATGAGCGCGGTCGGGCTGATCCGCGAGGCGCAGGCCGGCCAGGATCCCGAGCGGATCCGCGAGGCGATGAGCGGCAACCTGTGCCGCTGCGGCGCCTATGCGGGCATCACCGAGGCGGTGCTGGAGGCGCAGGCCGCCATGAGCCCGCAGCCGGCGGACATGAGCCCGCAGCCGGCGGACCAGAGCCAGGGAGAGGCGGCATGATTCCGTTCGAGTACGTCCGCGCCACCGACGTGGCCGGTGCGGTGGCCGCGGGGGCCGCGCCCGGCGCTGCCTATCTCGCCTCCGGCACCAACCTCCTCGACCTGATGAAGGGCGGCGCCGTCCGGCCGACCCGCCTCGTCGACATCACCCGCCTGCCCGGGCTCGCCGCCGTGGAGCGGCGGGAGGACGGGTCGCTCCGCATCGGCGCGCTTGTCCGCAACAGCGACCTCGCGCACGATCCCGCCTTCGCCAGGGCCTATCCGGCGGTGGCCGAAGCGTTGCTCTCCGGCGCCTCGGCGCAGCTGCGCAACGCGGCGACGGCGGCCGGCAACGTGATGCAGCGCACCCGCTGCCCGTACTTCACCGACACGGGCAGCGCCTGCAACAAGCGCCGGCCCGGCAGTGGCTGCGATGCGCGGGGCGGCGAGACCCGCCTTCACGCGATCCTCGGCTGGAGCGAAGCCTGCATCGCCACCCATCCGTCGGATTTCTGCGTGCCCCTCGTCGCCCTCGACGCCGAGGTCGAGATCGCCGGGCCCGCCGGCACCCGCACCGTCCCGCTCGACTCCGTCCACCGCCTGCCCGGCGACGCGCCGGAGCGCGAGACGGTGCTGGAGCCGGGCGAGCTGATGACCGCCCTCGTCCTGCCGCCGGAGGCCGCCGCCTTTGCCGGCCACAGCCGCTACCTCAAGGTACGCGACCGCACGTCCTATGCCTTCGCGGTGGTCTCGGCGGCGGCGGCGTTGCGGTGCGAGAACGGGCGCATCGCCGAGGCGCGGCTGGCGCTGGGCGGCGTCGCCCTCAAGCCCTGGCGGGCGCGGGAGGCGGAACGCCTGCTGGCCCACCGCGCGCCCGACGAGGCCGCCTTCCGGGCGGCGGCGGAGGCTGCGCTCGCCGGGGCAAAGCCCTCCGGCGACAACGCCTTCAAGATCGAGCTGGCCCGCCGCCTCGTGGTGCGGGCCTTGAGCCACGCCGCGTCCGGCACGCCGGAGCGCCTGCCGGCCCTGCCGGGTTCCGTCTTCGCCCCCGCCCCGGAGGCCGCCCATGTCTGACCAGATCCCCTCTAACCAGATCCGCCACGGCTCCTCGATCGGCCAGCCGCTCACCCGCCGGGACGGCATCCTGAAGGTGACCGGCGCCGCCGCTTACGCCGCCGACCACCACCCGCCCGGGATGCTCTTTGCCGTGATGGCGGTGAGCCGCATCGCCCGCGGCCGGGTGACCCGCCTCGACGTCGCGGCGGCGAGAAGCCATCCCGGCGTCGTCGCCGTGATGACGCCGCAGAACAAGCCGGCCCTCGCCCAGCACCCGGACGAGAAGCACGACGGCTTCACCTTCCGGCTCGACCTGTTGCAGGACGACCGCGTGCGCTACGCCAACCAGCCGGTCGCCGTGGTGATCGCCGAGACCCTGGAGGCCGCCACCGAGGGCGCTGCCCTGCTCGACCCGGCCTACGAGGAGGAGGTGCCGGCGGTCGGGCTCGATGCGGCCGAGCCCTTCACCCCGCGGGCAATCGGCGTCGGCGATCCGGCCGATGTCGAGACGGGCGACGTCGCGGCCGGCCTCGCCGCGGCGGCGCACACCATCGCGGCGACCTACGAGACGCCGGCCCAGTACCACAATGCGATGGAGCCCCACGCCGTCGTCGCCACCTGGGACGGCGACCGGCTCGACCTCGACATGCCTTCGCAAGGGCTGGCGATGGCGCAGGGGCGCATCGCCGGGCTGTTCGGCATCGCACCCGCGGACATCCACATCCGCAGCCCGTTCCTCGGCGGCGGCTTCGGCTCGAAGGGGATGGTGGCGGGTCCTCAGGTGCTCGGCATCATGGCGGCCCGCCTGGTCGGCCGGCCGGTGAAGCTCGTCATGAGCCGGCCGCAGATGTTCGGCCCGGTCGGCCACCGCGCCCCGACCCGCCAGACCCTCCGCCTCGGCGTCGCCGAGGACGGACGCCTCACCGCCCTCGACCACGAGACGCTGACGGCGACCAGCACCTTCGACGACTTCATCGAGCCGAGCGGCGGCGTCTCGCACACGCTCTACGCCACGCCGGCCTTGGCCACCCGCCACCGGGCGGTGCGGCTCGATACCGGCACGCCGCTCTTCATGCGCGCCCCCGGCGAGGCATCGGGCAGCGTCGCGCTCGAAGGCGCCATCGACGAGATGGCGGACGCCTGCGGCCTGGATCCGCTGGAATTCCGCCTGCGCAACTACGCCGAGACCGAACCGGCCTCCGGCAAGCCGTTCTCCTCGAAGGCCCTGCGCGCCTGCTACGCGCAAGGCGCGGAGGCGTTCGGATGGGACAAGCGCCCGCTGGCGCCGGGGCAGATGCGCAATGCCGACGGCCTCCTCGTCGGCTGGGGCGTCGGCACCGCCACCTTCCCGGCGCTGATGTTCCAGGCCGAGGCGCGGGCGGTGGTGACGTCCACCGGCGCGGCGTCGGTCGCGATCGGCGCCATCGACATGGGGCAGGGGGCCTGGACCGCGCTGGCCCAGATCGCCGCCGAGGAACTCGGCCTCGCCATCGAGGCGATCGACTTCCGCATCGGCTCCTCGGACCTGCCGAATGGCGGCATCGCCGGCGGCTCGGCCCACACCGCCACCGCCGGCACGGCGATCAAGGGCGCGGCGTCGGACGTGATCGCCCAACTGGCGGCGCTGGCGACGCAGGATTCCCGCTCGCCTCTCTACGGCGCCGGCAATGCCGGGGTGATCGCCCGCGATGGCCGCCTGGTGCGGCGCGACGACGAGAGCCGGTCCGAGACCTTCACCGAGATTCTGGTCCGGGCAGGCCGGGAGTCGGTCGAGGGCAAGGGCGCGGCGGGGCCGGACGCGGCGCGGGAGCACTACGCCATGCATGCCCACGGGGCGGTCTTCGCCGAGGTGACGGTCGATCCCGATCTCGGCCAGATCCGGGCGACCCGCCTCGTCGGCGCCTTCGCGGCCGGGCGGATCATCAACCCGCGGCTGGTGCGCAGCCAGTATTACGGCGGGATGATCTGGGGCGTCTCCTTCGCCCTGCACGAGCAGGCGGTGATGGATCCGCGCACCGGCCGGCCGATCAACGCCAACCTCGCCGAATACCACGTGCCGGTGAATGCCGACGTGCCCTCGCTCGCGGCGATCCTGGTCGAGGAGGAGGACCCCCACGTCAACCCGCTCGGCATCAAGGGCGTGGGCGAGATCGGCGTGACCGGCAGCGCGGGCGCCATCGTCAACGCGATCTGGCATGCCACCGGCCGGCGGGTGCGGAGGCTGCCGGTGACGCTCGACACCCTGCTGTAGGCAGAGGCGGGGCACCCGGCCCCGCCACCGTCACGACAGGCCAGGAGCGGGCGCCAGGCCGGCCCGTTCAGGCTCCGGGCGGGATGATCGTCCCGTCCTGCCGCCGCCACAGCTTGAGCGGGTTGTCGTCGCGCAGGGCCGCCGGCAGCAGGGCGTCCGGCAGGTCCTGGTAGCTCACCGGGCGCAGGAAGCGGTGGATCGCCAGGCTGCCGACCGAGGTGGTGCGGCCGTCCGAGGTCGCCGGATAGGGCCCGCCATGCACCATGGCATGGCCGACCTCGACGCCGGTGCCGAAGCCGTTGACCAGGATGCGGCCGACCCGGCGCTCCAGCACCGGCAGGAGTGCGCGGGCCGCCTCGAAGTCGGCCTCGTCGAGATGGAGCGCCGCCGTCAACTGGCCCTCCAGCCGCTCCAGCACGGCCCGGATCGTCGCGAGATCGGGGCAGCGCACCACCAGGGAGGCGGCGCCGAACACCTCCTCGGCGAGGCTGTGATCGGCGAGGAACGCTTGCGCGGTTGTGGCGAAGAGCGCCGCCTGGCCCTGGTGGATGCCGCCGGTGAGCCCCCGGGCGAGGGTGGTCACGGCGGGGTTGGCCTCCAGGGCGGCGACGCCGGCGCAATAGGCTTTGTGGATGCCGGGGGTCAGCATCGTGGCGGCCTGGATCTCGGCCAGCGCGGCGGAGGCGGCTTCCAGGAAGCCGTCGAGGCCCGCGCCCTCCACCGCCAGGATCAGGCCCGGATTGGTGCAAAACTGGCCCGAGCCGAGAGTGAGCGAGCCGACGAAGGCGCGGCCGATGTCGCGGCCGCGGGATTGGAGCGCGGCCGGCAGCAGGACGACCGGGTTGATGCTGCTCATCTCGGCATAGACCGGGATCGGGACGGGGCGGGCGGCGGCGGTCTGCATCAGCGCCACGCCGCCGCGGCGCGAGCCGGTGAAGCCCACCGCGGCGATGCGGGGATCGGCGACGAGGGCCTGGCCGACCGCGATGCCGGCATCGAGCAGGAGCGAGAACACGCCCTCGGGCAGGCCGCACTGTTTCACCGCCTGCTGCACCGCACGGCCGACCAGCTCCGAGGTGCCCGGATGGGCCGGATGGGCCTTGGCCACCACCGGGCAGCCGGCGGCCAGCGCCGCGGCGGTGTCGCCGCCCGCGACCGAGAAGGCGAGGGGGAAGTTCGAGGCGCCGAACACCGCCACCGGGCCGACGGCGATCTGGCGCAGGCGCAGGTCCGGGCGCGGCAGCGGCTTGCGCTCCGGTTGGGCCGGGTCAACCCGGGCCTCCAGGAAGCCGCCGTCGCGCACCACGCCGGCGAACATCCTCAACTGCCCGACCGTGCGGCCGCGCTCGCCTTCGAGCCGGGCGCGGGGCAGGCCGCTCTCGGCCATGCAGCGCACGATCAGCTCGTCGCCGATCGCCAGGATCGCCTCGGCCACCGCCTCCAGGAAGCGGGCGCGGTCCTCGGGCGCGGTCTCCCGGTAGGTGTCGAGCGCCTCGGCGGCGAGCGTGCAGGCGCGGTCCACGTCGGCCGGCGTCGCCGCGGCGAAGGCCGGCTCCAGGCTGTTTCCGGTCGCGGCCTCGACGGCCCGGAATGTCTCGCCCTCGCCGCGGCGGGCGCCGGCGCCGATCAGGTTGTCTCCGGTGATGGGCATGGGTCGCGTCCTCTCCTGCATGTCGATCGTTGGCGCGCTTATGCCCCGGCGGGCGGGGGCTGATCCACCGGGGCGGGGAGAAAAATCCGTTCCGGGACGAATCTTGGCCCGCTGCGACCGTCTGTCCCGACCGGCGTGAGCCGAACGCCGCGACGAAGGACGCGACGCAGATCCATCTCGACGCCGTGGGCGGTGTCCCCGGCGACATGGTCTTGGCGGCGCTCCTCGACGCCGTCCCGCAGCATGAGGCGGGCGTTGGCGAGAGCGTGGCGCGGCCGCACGTCGTGCGCCCTCCTCGCTCATGGCGACGGGGTGCTCATGGCGACGGGGTGCTCATGGCGACGGGGTGCTCCAGGGCCAGCGCTTCGCCGTCACCGGCCCGGAGGGCGAGGCGCCCGACATCCTGGCGGCTGGTGGCGAGGACCTGACGGTGGCGGGCGCCGAGAGAGGGCCTGAGAGCGCGGTACGCTGCCGGGTGTGCGCCTCCGGCATCGTGGTCGAACTCGATGCGCGGAACCTCGCCGCGGCGCCAATCTCCTTCCCGCCCTACCGCGCCGGTAGCGCCTGCCTGGCGGGAGGGCCGGCCCGGTGAGCCTTTCGGACCAATTCACCCTCGAGGACGGCTACCGGAACAAAGTTTTCCTGATGTCCAAGATGGACGGGCGGACCAAGCAGGACGCATCGAGGCAGATCGACCAGTCCCTGCGCCGCCTGCGCACCGACCGGATCGACCTCGTCCAGCACCACGAGATCCTGCGCTACGACGATCCCGACCGGGTCTTTGCCGAGGGCGGCGCCATGGAGGCGTTCGTCGAGGCGAGACAAGCCGGCAAGCTGCGCTATATCGGTTTCACCGGCCACAAGGACCCGCGCATCCACCTCCAGATGCTCGACGTGGCGGCCAAGCGCGGCTTCCACTTCGATTCGGTGCAGATGCCGCTGAACGTGATGGAGGCGCATTTCCGCAGCTTCGGCCACCTCGTCCTGCCTTACCTCGTGCAGAACGGCATCGCGGCGCTCGCCATGAAGACCTTCGGCGACGGGGTGATCCTGAAGAGCGACGCGCCGATCAAGCCGATCGAGTACCTCCACTTCTCGCTCAACCTGCCGACCGCGGTGGTCATCACCGGCATCCAGAACCAGCGCGACCTCGACCAAGCTTTCGAGGCGGTGAAGACCTTCCGGCCGATGGACAAGGCGGCGGTGGCGGAGTTGCTTGCCCGCAGCCGCCCCTACGCGCTGGAGGGCAAGGACGAGCTGTTCAAGACCAACGGCACCGCCAAGAACGCCGCCTGGCTCGGCGAGGAGGTGCCGGGGGTGAAGACGCTGGCGCCGACCATGGAGTGAGCGGCCGCCGTCAAGATGACACAACCATGACGGCGGCCGGCGCGTTGGCCTTAGGTCTTCACGTCGGCACGAGGCCGCACCATGACCGAGATCACCGCCCCGCCCCGCAACCCGTCCGCCGAGTTGCACAGGATGAATGAGTGCCTCGCGGCTTGGGCCGCCTGCACGGCGGAGGACAGCCCCGCCCTGATCGCGCGCTTCGAGGCGATGGGCTACGCGGTGCAGGGCAAGACCCGCGAGGAGATCGAAGCAGTTCTGCGCAGCCCGCCGACGCGGGCGGGACAGCCATGATCAACCGCGATACGGAGGAAGTCCCGGCTTGTCTAAGCAAACTTGCATTGGCAGGCCACACAGGACACGATAGTGCTTGAGGCGTGCAGAGGCCAGAGCATTCTCCGACCAGGCGGACACCGGTTGGTCGCAGAAACTGTCGCAAAATCAAATGCCTAAGCAGATTTCGCCGAAGTGGTCACCGGTTCGGCGATAAAAAATCTGCGACAAAACAAGAACCTAAGTGGGCGAAGCGTTGGCTTGCCAACGCAATCCTGCTTAGAGTACTGCCTGATTGCATCGTGATCCCACCCGCGACCTCATCCTGAGGAAGCGCAGACCGTCGCGCATCGCTTCGCGGGCGGAAGCGTTGCGGTTGCTCTTCACCAATGCTGTCACGAACCGCGCGTCATGCTCCCGTGGCGTGTCACGCGATGCCGTGGCGGGTCCTCTCTCACTCGGCAAAGGATCACTGCGTGATCCCGTCGACCGGGAAAGGCCGCCGTGACGGCGGCACTCCCTGCCTCGGGGAGGACGACCCGGCTCTCCGACCGCTCGGCCGCCATCGCAGCACAGGGGGGAAGGTTCACGAAGGAGGAGGCACCGACCAGGGCGGCGGTGCCGAAGCGGGCGAGGATCGCGGTCATCGCACCTCCGGAAAGCTCACGCCGGCGAGGCGCTCGGACACGTCCCACAGCCGTGCGGCCGCCGCCTCGTCCCGTGCCTGGACCGGGATCCGGGCAGGGCCGGGCGCGCCGCGAGTCTCGGAGAGCCGCACCGGACCGTAATAGGCTCCCCCGGCCGCGTGCGGCGCGGTGGCGGCGTAGAGGGTCGGAAGGGCGGCCCGGTTGGCGGGCTGGAACAGGAACCACAGATAGGTCCGCGCCAGGCCGGCCATGCTCCGGGGCCCGGCGCCGTTCGGCAGCAGGTCGGTGCGGGCAATGCCCGGATGGGCGGCGAGGCTGGCGAGGCCCCAGCCGCCGGCATCGCTGCGGCGCTGGAGTTCCAGGGCGAACATCAGGCAGGCGAGCTTCGACTGGCCGTAGGCCGCCATCGGCTGGTAGGCGCGCTCCGCCTGGAGGTCGTCGAAGGCAATGCGTCCATCGCGGGCGGCAATGCTCGACAGCGACACCACGCGCGGGGCACGGCTCCGGCGCAGCAGCGGCAGCAGGCGCGCGGTGAGGGCGACGTGGCCGAGATGGTTGGTGGCGAATTGCAGCTCGTACCCGTCGGTGGAGACCTGCCGCGTCGGCGGGGTCATCACGGCCGCGTTGTTGATCAGAAGATCGATCCGGTCGTGGCTCCCCGCCATCCGCTCGGCAAAGGCGGCGACCGAGGTGAGGCTCGCGAGGTCGAGATGCTCGAACGCGACCATCGCTCCCGGCACCGCCTGCCGGATCCGGGCGAGCGCCGCCGCGCCCTTGTCCGGGTTGCGCCCGGCGACAATCACCTCCGCCCCCGCACCGGCGAGGGCCAGCGCGTCCTCGAAGCCGAGCCCTCCGGTCCCGGTGACGACCGCGATGCGTCCCGCCTGGGGCGGCAGGTCGGCCAGTGTCCAGCCCGACATCGTCGCGCCTCCCTTTCACCGAGTGCATGATCGCACTCAGTGCAAATTTATTACTGCACCGAGTGCGGCTTTTCAAGGGGGGAGCGTCGTGAGACAAGGCCGGCATGGAGAGTGAACCCGGACAACCCGAGAGCCTTCGCGCGCGCAAGCGGCAGGAGACGTTGCGGCGGATCGCCGAGACGGGCCTGCGGCTGTTCGGCGAGCGCGGCTACGAGGCGACGACGCTCGACGCCATCGCGGAGGCCGCCGGCATCTCGCGCCGGACGTTCTTCTCCTACTTCCGGTCGAAGGAAGAGATCCTGCTGGAATGGCAGATGCGCGGGTTCAGCGCGCAGCTGCGCGAGGCGGTTCTGGCCCAGCCCGCCGGCCGGGCGCCGATCACGGTGGTGCGCGACGCGATGCTGCACCTGGCGGCCGGCATCCGCACCCAGGAATTCATCAGCATCGATCGGGTGATGCGCAGCAGCGAGACCCTGAAGGCACGCAAGCAGGCGAGCTACGGCCTCCAGGAGCAGGCGCTGCACGCCGCCCTCATCGAGCGCTGGCCGGACCCGGCCCGCAGCCACGCGCTGCGTCTCGTCGCGATGGTGTCGCTCGGCGCGATGCGCCTGGCGATCGAGGCGTGGATCCAGGCCGGCGGAGACCGGGGGGCCGCGCCGTTCCTGGAGGATGCCTTCGCGCAGATCGCCGCCGAGGTCTGCGGGCATGCCGGGAGGAGCGGAGCGTCACCCGTGTCGTGACGCTCCAGCCTGCGGGTCACCCCACCCGCAACCCGGCAGCCAGGTCCCGCACTGCCGCCCACGCCATCATCACGTCCTCCCGCGTGGTCGTGGTCTGGCCGACCTGGAAGCGGATGACGAAGCGGCCCTCGTGGCGGGTCTGGGTCAGGTAGGTGCGGCCGTCGTCGTTGATGCGCTCCAGGAGGCGGGCGTTGAGCGCGTCGAGGTCGTCGGCCCAAGCGGGTGCATAGCGGAAGCTGAACAGCGAGAGCACCGGCGCCGAGGTCACCTCGAAATCCGGGTCCGCCTCGATGATCCCGGCGAGGTCCCGCGCCCAGGCGACGTGGGCGCGGATCATGTCCCGCAGCGCCTCGACGCCGTAGGAGCGGATCACGAACCACAGCTTCAGCGCCCGGAAGCGCCGTCCGAGGGGGATCGACCACTCGTTGTAATCGACCACGCCGTCGCGGCCGAGCGTGCGCAGGTAGGCGGGGCGCAGGCCCAACGTGTCGGTGAGCGCCTTCGGGTCGCGGACGAAATGGGCCGAGCAGTCGAAGTGGGTGAACAGCCACTTGTGCGGGTTGAACACCAGGCTGTCGGCGAGATCGGCGCCGCGCATCAGATCGCGGAACTCGGGGCAGATCATCGCGCTGCCGGCCCAGGCGGCGTCGACGTGGAGGAACACATCGTGCCGGCGCGCCACCGCGGCGACGGCCTCGATCGGATCGCAGGCGCCGATGCCGGTGCCGCCCAGGCACGCGACGATGGCGGCCGGCACGAGCCCCGCTTCCCGGTCGGCCCGGATCGCCGCGTCGAGGGCCTCCGGGTCCATGCCGTGGAGCGGGCCGGTCACGGGGATCCGCCTCAGGTTGGCGTCGCCGAGGCCGGCGATGCGAACCGCCTTGTCGACCGAGGAATGAACCTGCTCGGAAGCGTAGACCCGCAGCACCGGCCCGCCGGCCAGACCCTTGGCATTGCCGGTGAAGCCGAGCGCCCGCTCCCGGGCGGTGAGGAGGGCGGCCAGCGTCGCGCCCGAGGCCGAATCCTGGATCACGCCCGTGAAGGCGTCGGGCAGGCCGATCATCTGGCGCAGCCAGTCCATCACCCGGGTCTCGAGTTCGGTCGCGGCCGGCGAGGTCTGCCAGAGCATGCATTGCGCGGCCAGCGCCGCGGTGACGAACTCCGCCACCAGGGAGGGCGGGCTGGCATTGGCCGGGAAATAGGCGAAGAAGCGCGGGTGCTGCCAGTGGGTCATGCCCGGCATCACCACCCGGTCGAGGTCGGAAAAGATCCGCTCCATCGGCTCGCCCGCGGCGGGCGGGGTCTCGGGCAACTGGCGGAAGATCTCCCCCGGGGCCACCTGCGCCCGCACCGGCCGCTCGCCGACGCCCGCGAGGTAATCCACCGACCAGTCGGCGGCCCGGCGCGCCCAGGCCCGAAACGTCTCGTCGTCCATCGCGTCCGCGCTCCTCCCGCCGGCCCGGTCTTCCGGTGCCCCGCCGGCTGTCTAAGCAGATTTCGCCGAAGTGGTCACCGGTTCGGCGATAAAAATCTGCGACACAACAAGAACCTAAGCGGGCGAAGCGTTGGCCTGCCAACGCAAGCCTG
>NZ_LABX01000294.1 GCF_001043915.1 Methylobacterium aquaticum
CTCGACCTCCTGGCGGCGCGCCCGGATTTCCTCGAGCGCCTGACCGAGATCGAGGAGCGCGCCGCCAGGAGGTCGAGGGCGTCGCCCATGGCGGTGGCGAGCGTGGTGGCGAGAAGCCCCGCGGTCGCCACGTCGCCGACCGAAGCCTCGTAGGGCTCGGGCGCCTCGTCATCGTCCTCGTCGGCGGCGGCCTGGAGCCCCTCGACCAGGGCCTCGACCAGCTCGACCGCGGTATCCTCGGGCACGGCGAGACGCAGGGCGACCTCGATGTCCTCGCCGCTGAAGCCGGCGGTGCCGAGGGTGACCTGAAGGATGCCCGGCCGGCGCAGGCTCAAGGCCATCAGGGTGTTGGCGTAGATGGTGGGCGCGTCCGGCATGACCTCGACCTCGTCCGCTCCGGCACGGGAAACCCGCGCCGGCCCGGGCTATATCGCGCTCCGGCGCCGTCGGCGACCGGGCAGGGGGCTTCAGGCGCCGGCGAGCCGGGCGACCTTGCTCTCGGGCAGCTCGATGTCGACGCCCAGGGTCGAGACGGCGTCGCCCCGCTCCATCGTCACCTTCACCTTGTCCTGGTCGATGGCGACGTGCTTGGCGATCACCGCCAGGATCTCCTCGCGCAGGATCGCCACGAGATCCGAGCGGCCGAAGGCGGTGCGCTCATGCGCCAGCAGGATCTGAAGCCGCTCGCGCGCGACCGGCGCCGTCCCGCGCCGCGACAGGAAGCTCAGCAGGTTCATGCCGCCCTCCGGGTGAACAGCTTGCCCAGCAGCGAGCGCTTCTCGGCCGGCACGGTCATCGCCACGGTCTCGCCCTTCAGGCGCCTTACCGCATCGGCATAGGCGCGGGCCGGTGCGCTCTGCGGGGCGTTCAGCGTGACCGGGCTGCCGAGATTCGAGGCTTTGAGCACCTCCTCGCTCTCGGGGATCACCGCCAGCAGCGGGATCGACAGGATCTCCAGCACGTCGTCGATCTTCAGCATCTCGCCGCGCTCGGCCCGGCCGGGGTCGTAGCGGGTCAGGATCAGGTGCTTCTCCAGCCGCTCACCCTTTTCGGCCCGTTCGGTCTTGGAATCCAGCAGGCCGATGATACGATCCGAATCACGCACCGAGGAGACTTCGGGGTTCGTGACGACGACGGCGATGTCGGCATGGCGCATGGCGAGGGTGGCGCCGCGCTCGATGCCGGCCGGGCTGTCGCAGATCACCCAGTCGAACTTTTCGCGCAGCTCGCCGATGACGCGGGCGACCCCCTCGTCGGTGAGTGCGTCCTTGTCCCGGGTCTGCGAGGCGGGCAGCAGCGAGAGCGTGGCGAGGCGCTTGTCGCGGATGAGCGCCTGGTTGAGCTTGGCGTCGCCCTGGACGACGTTGATGAGATCGTACACGACCCGGCGCTCGGCGCCCATGATGAGGTCGAGGTTGCGCAGGCCGACGTCGAAGTCGACCACGCAGACCTTCTGCCCGGTCCGGGCGAGGGCCGCACCCAAGGCTGCCGTCGTGGTGGTCTTGCCCACCCCTCCTTTGCCGGATGTCACCACGATGACTTTGGCCATGGGTCCCCCTGATCGATCGGTTCCGAAGTCGCGGCCGGCGCGGCCGCTGCCTGTGTTTTCTTGGGTCTCGCCCCGTCCGCCGATCGGTGCCGCGGAGCCTCCGGAGCGGTTCGTGCGTCTCTCACGACACTCCCGGTCGCCGTCGTGCCGCCGGGGCGGCGTTCGCGCGGCGGGAATGCCGTGAGGCGCGTCCCCTGTCAGTCGAGGGCGGCGGTCCGCATCGCGTCGCCTTCGAGCCAGACCTGGACGGCGCGGCCGCGCAGGGTCGGATCGATGTCGTCGGCGATGCGATAGAGGCCGTCGATCGCGAGCAACTCGGGCTCGAACTTGCGGCAGAAGATGCGGGCGCCCGGCGAGCCGGCGGCCCCCGCGATGGCGCGGCCCCGCAAGGCCCCGTAGATGTGGATCGAGCCGCCGGCGATCACCTCGGCGCCGGACGCCACCGATCCCATCACGGTCACGTCGCCTTCGGGGAAGAGGATCGCCTGGCCGGAGCGGACGGGGCTCTCGAGCATCAGCGACTTCGCGCCCGTCACCCGCTCGATCGGGGCGGCCGGCGTCTCGCCGGGCATCGCCACCTCGCCGGACGGCCGGCCGCCATGGATGGGCGGCGGCATGCCGGGACCGAGCGAGCCCGACCCGGCGCCCTCGATCCCCATGATGGGGATCTCGCGCTCGGTGAGGGCGGCGACCAGATCCTTGAGCGCGTCCCGGCTCGGCGCCAGGGCCGTCACGTCGAGGATCACGGCGCGGCCGGCAAAGAAGGCCGGAGAGCGCCTGGCAAGGGCGTCGAGGTCGGCGAGCCAATCCTCGATCGGCGCCTCGGGGGCTAACACGACCGCCAGGAACGAGCGGCCACGGAAGCGGATCGGCGGGCGGGTTTGGGTCTGGCTGGTCACGTCTTTACGACTCGTTACCAGCCCATCAGGCGCGCCGGATGGTTAGCGAATGGTTAACACTCGTAACGAAGTGTTCATCTTTGCGATGAGACCGAGGTGAGCGTGGCTTCGATGTGTCGCGCGAACCCCGGATCGAGCCCGAGCCGCCGGGCGAGATGGTCGAGGTAGGCCCGCTCCTGCGGGGTGTCGACGCTGATCGCCATCACGGAGGCGGCGTAGATCTCGCTCGCCTGCTCCGGGTTGCCGGCGAGGCGGGCCACCGCCTCGACGTCGACCGGCGCACGCAGGATGTCCATCAGGAACGCCTTGTCGTCGGCATCGAGAGCGTGGCGGTCCATCTCGCCGAAAATGCGGCGCTGCTCGTCCGGATCGATGTGGCCGTCGGCCTTGGCGGCGGTAATCATCGCGATCAGGAGGGCGCGGGCCCGGTCCTGCTCCTCGGCCGGGGAGGCGGCGGCGAAGCGCGTGCCCCCGAGCATCCGGGCGGCCTCGTCGGCGGAGGGGATGAAGCCGCCGGCACGGGCGGGGGTGGATCCGTGCGGGCCCTGCTTCGCCTGCCAGCTCTGATAAGCCTGGTAGGCGAGGGTGGCGATCAGGGCCAGCCCGCCGAGCCGGCCGGCGGAGCCGCCCATGCCGGCTCCCATCCCCGAGCCCATCCCCGAGCCCATGCCGGGTGCGCCGAAGCCCGACGATCCGACGCTGCCTTGGCTGCGGCGCCCGCCCAGGACCAGGGAGGCGAGGCCCCCGAGGATCGCCGCCTTGCCGCCCCCGCCGCCGAGGGAGCGGGCCACTTGCTCGAGGGGGGAGGGCGTGTGGCCGTAGGGCGCCTGCTGGCCGGGATGGCCGAAGGGGCCGCCTCTCGGCGCTCCGCCGAGGAACTGGTCGAGCAGGCGCTTGGCGTCGAACATCGGGGCTCCCTCCGGCGGCACGAGCCGACGAGATGGGGAGCCGGAACGGTCCCGCAAGGGCGGGGTGGCCTTACCCCGGCCGCCGCTCCATCCCGGCCCAGCGCCGCCGCACGCTCCAGGCGTAGCGCGAATCGCCCTCCAGCAGGTGCAGGTGATCCTGGAGCCGGTTGCGCTCCAGCCAGGCGAGGGCCGCCTCCAGCTCCTCCACCGTCATCGCCGCTCGGCTCTTGTTGCCGAACAGCCGCTTGAGCACCGCATTGTAGCGGTGGGGCAGGGGAGCGCCGGGGGCGGAGCGCAGCTCGGCCTCGTCCTCCACCGCCTGCGCCGTCACCATGGCGGCGACCCGGGCGCGCAGGGCCCGCTCGATCCGCGAGGGCGGGACCGGCGCCGCCTCGGTCGCCTCGGGTCGGGCCAGCGCCACCGCGGGCCCGGGCCGCAGCATGGCGTAGCGCAGGCCGAGCGCGTTGCTCTCCAGCGGCACGATGCCCTCGTCGGTCTCCCGGGCGAGCGGGTGCGGCTCCGGCGACGCCGCCCCGGTGGGGCGCTTGCGCGGGCGCGTCGCGGTGGCCTGCTCGGTCTCGATCCGGGCGCGGAACTGCGCGAAGAGCGGGTCGTCGGGGTGGAAGACCAGGGCGTGCTGGTTGGCATAGTCGCCGGCATGGGGATCGACCCGGGTCGCCCGGGCGATCATCTGCTCCAGCCAGGGCCGGGAGCGGATATGCGTCAGTGCCGCCACCACCGCGACGTCGGGGGCGTCCAGCCCCTCATAGGCCATCGCCACCGTGACCAGCACGGCGGGCTCCGGGGTGAGCCGGAAGGCCGCCAGGGCCGCATGGGCATCGGCCTCGGCCGAGGTGGCGATGCGGACGTCGCGGCGGGCCTGCTCCTCCGGCATCCACGCCTGGATCATGGCGTGGTAGCTCTGCGCGCTCGCCTGGTCGGGCGCGACGACGAGGAGCTTGCCGAGGCCCCGCACGGCCTCGGTCGCCCCGAGGCCGCGCTGGCGCCGGCGCTCGGCCCGAAGGCGGCGGGTGGCGAAGAACGCCTCGCGCAGGAGGTCGCGGGCAAAGCCGGTGCGCAGCGCCGTGAACAGGGCCGGCCGCGTCGTCGCGCTCGGGCCGGGGCCCGAGAGCCGGTGCGGGCCGACCCGGGCCTGGCCGGAGGTGCGCCCGCCTTCGAGCCAGCTCGCCTCGCCGTCCAGCGCCCCGAAATTGACCGGCAGCACCGCCTTCTCGGCCAGCGCCTCGGCCCGCGAATAGCCGATCACCGCCCAGCCCGGAGCGTCGATGTCCGGCACTGGCGCGCCGGCTTGCTGGCGGTAGGGCAGCCACAGGATGCGCCGGCCATCCGCCCGTTCCAGGGTGCCGGACAGAAGCAGCCGCAGCCGCGCCGCCTGGAACAGCGGCAGCAGGGCGCTGCTCCAGGCCGCCGCCTCGCTGCCCGTCTCGCCATCCGCCAGGGCCGGCAGGTGGTGCACCTCGTCGACGACCAGGAGAGTGCGGTGGCGGCGCATCTCGGCGAGGTGCAGGGCGGGGGCCGCCGCCACCGCCTGATACGTGGTGACGTAGCCGGCGAGCCCCCGGCTCGGATCGGGCGAATTGTCGGCGGCCCGCACCGACAGCGAATGATTCAACGCCGAGCGCCAAGCCGGATCGGCGAAGGCTTCCTCCGCCTGGAGGCGCAGGGAATCGCGCGGCACGACCCAGACCACCCGATCGACGAGGCCCGACACGATCAGCCGCGAGGCCGCGATCACCGGCAGCAGCGACTTGCCGCCGCCGGGCGTCACCGCCGCCAGGATGTCGGCGACGCCCGACGCCTCGCCGCGGGCGAGCGCGGCCACGAGTTCGAACAGGCTGCGCTGGTGGCTGCGCAGGGGACGGGACGGGGCGCTCACGCCTGAAGGGAATCACGGACCATCACCGGACCATGCCGGAGCCCGCCCCCCTTGTGAATCCGGGGGACAAGCAGGATTTCTGCGTTCCCCACATCGGAAAGCGCTTGGCGACAGAAAACCCCTGCCTTCAGAAAACCCTTGCCTTCAGAAAGCGCTTGCCGGCCGTCAGCCCCGCCCTCGCTCCAGCATCCGCGACACGACGCGCGCGGTGAAGTCGACCATCGGGACGATGCGGGCATAGTTGAGCCGGGTCGGCCCGATGACGCCGACGACGCCCACGATGGTCTGGCTGCCGTCGCGGAAGGGGGCTGCGATCATCGACGAGCCGGAGAGCGAAAACAGCTTGTTCTCCGAGCCGATGAAGATCCGCACGCCCTCGCCGCCCTCGGCACGGGAGAGGAGGTCGATCACGTCCTTCTGGCTCTCCAGGTCGTTGAAGAGCAGGCGGATGCGTTCGAGATCCTCGGCGGCCCGGAGGTCGTCGAGAAGGTTGGCCTGGCCGCGCACGATGAGCTGGCGTTCCTCGCTCGGGCCGACCGAGCGGGCGAGGCCGGCATCGACCAGGCGCCCGGTGATCTCGTCGAGTTCCTGCTTCATCGCCGCCCGGGCGGCCTCGATCTCGGCGCGCACCTCGCCGAGCGTCCGGCCGCGGATGCGGGCGTTGAGGAAGTTCGACGCCTCCTGCAACGCGCCCGCCGGCAGGCCGTGCGGCAGGTCGAGCAGGCGGTTCTCCACCGAGCCGTCGTCGGAGACCAGCACCACCAGGGCGCGGCCGGGATCGAGGCGGACGAACTCGATGTGGCGCAGCCGGGGATTCTGCTTGGCGGTGACGACGACGCCTGCCCCCCGCGAGATGCCCGAGAGCAGCATCGAGGCTTCGGTGAGCGCGCTCTCGAAGGTGTGGCGCGAGGCGGCGGCGCGCATCTGCGCCTCGATCCGGCCCTGCTCCTCCTGGCCGACATCGCCGAGTTCGAGCAGCGCGTCGACGAAGAAGCGCAGGCCGTGCTCGGTGGGGAGGCGGCCGGCACTGGTATGGGGGGCGTAGATCAGCCCGGCCTGTTCGAGATCCGACATCACGTTGCGGATCGAGGCCGGCGAGAGCGCCATCGGCAGGATGCGGGCGAGGTTGCGCGATCCCACCGGATCCCCGGTGGCAAGATAGCTCTCGACGATCTGGCGGAAGATTTCCCGCGAGCGCTCGTTGAGCTCGGCCAGGGCACGGGCCTGCCCGGAGCCGCCCGGCAGGGGTGGAAGGTCGCGCGTGTTCATCTACCCAACGGGAGCCATACGGCCGCTTACTCTGATGGGCCCGGGCGCCCGGCGCAAGCGGGCGTGACGCCGCGCGGCTGCGAAACCCCGGGGGCGCGGCAGGACGATGCCTGAACGGACGCCGGCTCGCGATCTCAGTCCGTATTCAGCCCGCGTGCACCACTCTTCCCCTCGACCGCCGCACGGAGGTGCGGCGAGACGAACCGGAGGCGAACATGCTGACGATGCTCAACCCGATGCGGGCCGGCAGGCGGATGCTGGCGGTGGCGGCCCTGGTGGCAGGCGGCCTCGTCGCGGGCGGCAGCGTGCAGGCGGCCCCCTTCGCACCGGGTCCCGCCGGCGCATCCCCGGCCGGGCCGGTCCAGGTGCAGTATGGCCACCACCACGGTTGGGGCGGCCATCACGGCGGTCGGGGCCACCATCACCACCCTCACCGGCACCCGCACCACCACGGCTGGGGGCATCACCACCCTCATCACCATCACTGCGGCTGGGGCCACCACCGCCCGCACCGGCACTGGGGCCACCACCACGGCTGGGGCCATCACCACCGGGGCTACGGCGACGACTGAGACCAACGGTCGTTGTCGACGACCGTCGGTATGGCGCCGGTCGAACCGGTGGCGATCGGGTCCGGGCGTCACGCGCCCGGGCCCTTCGCCGCGTCCGGCCCGCCGGCTTCCCGATCCCGGCTCCCCTTGCCGCCCCCGGCGGCAGCGCCTAAGAGCGCGCGACCCCGCGATCCCGCGTCGCGCCGTCGAGCGCGGCGCCCTGCAAAGGAGTTGCCCATGCGCCCCTCGAAGCGCGCCCCCGACGAGCTGCGCAAGGTCACGCTGGAGCGGGGCGTCTCGCGCTACGCCGAGGGCTCGTGCCTCGTCACCTTCGGGGAGACCAAGGTTCTGTGCACCGCCTCGCTGGAGGATCGCGGGCCGTCCTGGCTGCGCGGCTCCGGCAAGGGCTGGATCACCGCCGAGTACAGCATGCTGCCGCGGGCCACCCACGACCGCAACCGGCGCGAGGTCAATGCCGGCAAGCCGTCCGGCCGCACCCAGGAGATCCAGCGCCTGATCGGCCGCTCGCTGCGCGCCGTGGTGAACCTGCCGGCGGTGGGCGAACGTCAGATCGTGGTCGATTGCGACGTGCTCCAGGCCGATGGCGGCACCCGCACGGCGGCGATCACCGGCGCCTGGGTGGCGCTCCACGACTGCTTCACCTGGATGCGCGGCCGCTCGATCATCTCGGTCGATCCGATGCGCGACCATGTCGCGGCGATCTCCTGCGGCATCCACAAGGGCACGCCCGTCCTCGACCTCGACTACGACGAGGATTCCGGCGCCGAGACCGACGCCAACTTCGTCATCACCGGCTCAGGCGGCCTCGTCGAGGTGCAGGGCACGGCGGAGGTGAAGCCGTTCTCGGAGGAGGAGTTCATCGGCCTCCTGCGCCTCGCCAAGGCGGGCGTGGCCGATCTGGTGGCGCTCCAGAAGCAGGCGATCGCCTGATGGCCCGCCTTCTCACCGGGCGGGTCGTGATCGCGACCCACAATGCCGGCAAGCTGCGCGAGATGCGCGACTTGCTGGCGCCCTTCGGCGTCGAGGCGGTCTCGGCCGGCGAGCTGAACCTGCCGGAGCCCGACGAGACCGGCACGATGTTTGCCGAAAATGCCGCCATCAAGGCGCGGGCGGCGACCGCCGCCACCGGGCTGCCGGCCTTCGCGGACGATTCGGGGCTCTGCGTCGAGGCCCTCGACGGGGCGCCCGGGCTTTTCTCGGCTCGCTGGTCCGGCGGCTCGAAGGATTTTTCGGGTGCGATGGCGCGCATCGAGCGCGAACTCGCGGCCCGGGGCGCCACCAACCGCCGGTCGCATTTCGTCTCCGCCCTGGTCCTGACCTGGCCGGACGGGCACGAGGCGCTGTTCGAGGGCCGGGTCTTCGGCGAGCTGGTCTGGCCACCCCGCGGCGACAAGGGCTTCGGCTACGACCCGATGTTCAAGCCGGACGAGAGCCCGCTCACCTTCGGCGAGCTGAGTTCCGAGGAGAAGCACGGCATCGACTGGGCGACGGGCCAGGCCCTCTCGCACCGGGCCCGCGCCTTCCTGGCGCTCGCCGCCGCCTGCCTGCGCCAGCCGGACTGAGCACGACAAGGGCGCCCGCTCCGGCAGGGAGGGGCGCCCGCGCGACCGCGGGAGCAGGGGCGGCCGGGCCGCCCCGTTGCCGGATTACGCGATGGTCAGGCCGACATCGACGTTGCCGCGGGTGGCGTTCGAGTACGGGCACACCTGGTGGGCCTTCTCGACCAGCGTCTCGGCGGTCGCCTTGTCGAGGCCCGGCAGCGAGATCGTCAGGTCGGCGGTGATGCCGAAGCCGCCCTCGGAGCGCGGGCCGATGCCGACCTTCGCGGTCACGGTGGTGTCGGCCGGGACGGCGATCTTCTCCTGGCCGCCGACGAACTTCATCGCGCCGAGAAAGCAGGCGGCGTAGCCGGCCGCGAAGAGCTGCTCGGGGTTGTTGCCGGGGCCGCCGGCGCCGCCGAGCTCCTTGGGGGTCGACAGCTTGACGTCGAGGCTGCCGTCCGGGGTCTGCGCGCGACCGTCGCGACCGCCATTCGCCGTGGCCTGGGTGGTGTACTTCACGTCGACGGACATCGGGGCTCTCCTCAAAGATCGGGGCGTCTTGGGGGCATCCTGGACATAGGGGCATCCCGGCACGCCACGGCACGGTCATAGATCGAAATCTAATTGCGCGCAATTTGTTTTTGCTCGCCGCCGCGGCTATGGTCACGGCGGCCTCGGGCGCGGATCGTTCCGGGAGCCGCGGCCAGGCCCCGCGTGACGGAGCCCCCTTTGAGGAGCGGGACATGTCCGAGATCGACGCGCGCCGCGAGGCCGTCGCCCAGAGCACAGGCCAGGAGCCAGGCCAGGAGCCAGGCCAGGAATCCGGCCAGGAGTCCGGCCAGCTGTCCGGCGACGCCGATCCTTTGCACCTCGCCAACCAGATCTGCTTCGCGGTCTATTCGGCAGCGCACGCCTTCAACCGCATCTACAAGCCCCTCCTCGACCGGATCGGCCTGACCTATCCGCAATACCTCGTGCTTCTCCTGCTCTGGGAGGAAGACGGGCAGACGATGAAGACCCTCGGGCAGCGCCTCTACCTTGATTCCGGCACCCTGACGCCGCTGCTCAAGCGTCTGGAGGCGGCCGGCCTGGTGACCCGGGCCCGCGACGCCGCCGACGAGCGGCTGATGCGGATCAGCCTGACCGAGGCCGGCGCCTCTCTGCGCGAGAAGGCGAGGCCGTTTCCCGACGAGATCGTCTGCGCCTCCGGCCGGCCGGCGGAGCGGCTGGTGGCCCTGCGCGACGAGATCCTGGCCCTGCGCGACAACCTGCACGCCTGCGCGGCGCCGGATCGCGGCGCGGCCTGACGGACCCGTCAGAGCATCGGCAACTCAGAGCATTGGCAAGTCAGAGCATCGGCAAGTGCCGCGGCTTCGGCCCGCGCGGGAAGGCGGCGTCGATCCGGGCGAGTTCCGCCGCGCTCAAGGCGAGGCCGCCGCCGCCGGCATTCTCGGCCGCGTGGGCCGGGCTCGATGCCTTGGGAATCGTCAGGACGCCCTCGCCGCGGGTGAGCGCCGCGAGGGCCACCTGCCGCGGCGTGGCGTCGTGGGCCTGCGCGATCTCGGCCAGCACCCGCCCGCCCGGGGTCGCGGGGCCCGGGAAGCTGTCGTGGCCGAACGGGCTGTAGGCCACCACCGCGACGCCGTGGCGGCGGCACCAGGGCAGGACCGCATGCTCGATCGCCCGTTCCTCCAGATGGTAGAGCACCTGGTTGCAGGCGATGCGGTCGGGACCCGCGATCCTCAAGGCTTCGTCGAGGTCGTCGGCGTCGAAGTTGCTCACGCCCCAGGACAGGATCTTGCCCGCCCGGACCAGGTCCTCGAAGCCCCGGAAGGTCTCCGCCAGCGGGTGCGGACCGCGCCAGTGCAGCAGGTAGCAATCGAGCCGGTCGGTGCGCAGGCGCTTGAGCGAGCGCTCGCACGCCTCGATCGTGCCGCGGCGCGAGGCGTTGCCGGGCAGCACCTTCGAGACGAGGAAGACCTCGTCGCGCCGGTCGCCGATCGCCTCGGCGATCAGCGGTTCGGCCTCGCCATACATCTCGGCGGTGTCGACATGGCTCATCCCCACATCGAGCCCGCGATTGAGGGCGGCCGCCGCCACGGTGGGCGCGCCTTCGTCCAGGTACCACGTTCCCTGCCCGATCACCGGCACCGCGGGCCCGGTGCGTCCGAAGGGTTGCCGTCGCATCGCGTACTCCTGCGATCCCCGCCGTCCTGGGCCTTGCGGCCCCCGGAGAGCAAGGGCGATCGCCGAGGATGCACGGTTTTTTAATGAACGTCGCGGGCCCCGGGCGTCGGACGCGGCAGGGCTGGCAGGGAAACGCTCTTCTCCGCCGGATCGTTCTTCAAAAAGAACATTCTGGTTGACAAAAAGTCCGCGTCCGGGTTTTTGTGCCGCCGTGCCATCCGGCCTGAGACACAGCGACACCTGCCGAAGGATCCCGATGAACGCCCCCGTTCCCCCGCC
>NZ_LABX01000295.1 GCF_001043915.1 Methylobacterium aquaticum
AGGCAGACGGGCGGCGCCAGGGCGCGGGATTCCACCCGCCGCGGCGCGGCGTCGTGATAGCGGCGGGGATCGGTCGCGAGGGCGACGGCGTGGGTCATGAGGATCGTCCGGCGTGGGGGGGCGCCTCCACACGCGCGATCGACGCGCGAGCGGGGGTCGGGTGGTCTCTCGGCGGGCAGTCGCTTGCGGGGATTCTGTTGGGCGCAGTCTCTCGGAGGGACGTGCGCCTCAGGCGACCTCCCGCTGTGGCAGCCGGGCGTCGTCCAGGCGCGCCGCGAGGTCGGTGCGGGCGAAGGCATCGCGCAGGAAGGCGGCGGTGGCGGGCGCCGGGTGAAGCGGCGGCGCATCCGGATCGGGAGTCTCGCCGTGGAGGACCTCGGCGACGAGACGGTGCAGGCTCGCGCGATCGTCGACGTCGTACCAGGTCGGCAGGATCTCGACCGGCAGCCCGATCTCGGCGGCGCGTGCGAGGGTCTGGGCGGCGACGCGCTCCGTCGACCAGTCGATCGCCTCGAACAGCCGCCGGTGGGGCGCCTTGAGGCCGAGCACCCAGTAGCCGCCATCCTCCGCCGGGCCCAGGACCGCCCGGTCGCCGGGACGCGCCAGCCGGGCCGCCAGATCCACGAGCAGGCCGGTCGGCAGCGTCGGGCTGTCCGCGTTCAGCACGCAGGCCGCCTCGTGGCCCCGGTCGAACAGGGCGCGGACCGCGTGGAACAGGCATTCGCCGAAGCCTGGACGCCAGGTCTCGATGAGACCGACATCGTGCGGCAGCGCGTCGAGGAAGAAATCCTCGGTCCCGGGAGGGCCGTAGGCCATGTAGCTGGCCACCGGCGCGCCGGCCGCGCGGGCGGCCGCGAGGTTGGCGGCCACGTCCTTCAGGAACGCCGTGTTGAGGCCGGCTGCCTCCTCGTAGGTCAGCGGCGGCACCAGGCGCGTCTTGGTCCGCCCGGGGGCGGAGGCCTTCGCCATCACCGCAATGCCGCAAAACCTTCGTCGCGCAACCATCGATTCCGCGCTCCCGTTGCGGCCCCTGTGGCCCGCTCGCTCCGCGACGGTCCGGGGCACACGCCCGCACCGTCATGCTGGCCGTCAGCCTAGCGACCACGGCCGCGCTTCGCTTTCGAGATCCTGTTGCAGTTGCGAGATGCTCACGTCCGGGGCGCTGTTCCGGGGCGCAATCGCTGCTTCGTGAACGCGGGACCGGGGCCTGGAGACGGTATTCCGTAGGGAAGCGTCACAAGAACCGCTTGCTTGCGAATAGAGGAGAATGCTTCTTGCGTTCTAATGCATCCGCGACGAGAGATGAGGGCGCCGCGTATGTCACGGGCGATCCACGTTCCCTATCTGAACCCCGCGGTCGCGCAGAGGTGGCGGGCCTGGGAGCGGTTCGCGCTCGGGCGAACGGGCGCGACGGTGATCGAGGCCGAGATGAGCGCCTGGAGCGGGCGCGTTCCGGGCTCGCTCGAGACGGTCGTCCACGTCCTGGCGCCGAGCCATCAGCCCGTCGACGCCTCGCGCGATATCGGTGACGGATGCCGGGCCACGCTCGCCCGGTCGGGAGACGTCTGCGTGACGCCGGCCCGCCGGCCGGGGGACTGGATCTGGCGCGGGAGCATCCACGACGTCAACCTCGTGATCCCCGACCGGCTCCTGGCCCGGGCGGCGGACGATGCCGGCCTCGCCGACCTGCCCGACCTGATGCCGCTCGCCCGGGGACCGCGGCAGGACCGCCTCGTCGAGGGCCTGGTTCTCCATCTGGCCGCGATCGGCCGCGGAACGGTCGAGGTCTCGACGGCGGAGATCGACCACGCCGTCGCGCTCGTCACGCTCTGGCTCCTGCGCCAGGCCGCCCCCCGGGAGGCCGCGCCGCGGGGCGGCTTGCGGCCGGGCGCGCTCGTCCGCGTGCGCGACTATGTCGAGGCGAATCTCGAGCGGGATTTGTCGGTGGGAGAACTCGCCGACCTCGTCGGCCTGTCGGTCCCCTACTTCTCCCACGCCTTCCGGGCCTCGACCGGGGAGGCGCCCTATCAGTATATCCTGCGCCGCCGCTGCCTGCGCGCCCAGGCGCGTCTGCTCGGCCGCGAGACCGTCAGCGAAGTGGCCCTGGCGCTGGGCTTTGCCAGCCAATCCCACTTCACGACCGCCTTCCGCAAGGTCACCGGCATGACGCCCGCCGCCTGGCGCCGCGGACGGACCGGGTGATCCGACGCGGAAAGACCGGTTCACCGCTGCGGTGCGGGTCCCGTCGCCACGCGCAGGAAGGTCGCGACGATGCGGCTCCCCGCCCGCAGGGTGCCGCCGAGGGAGCCCGCGACCTTCGACGCGCCGCCCGCCCGGCACCGGTAGGGAAGCGGGATCTCGGCGATGCGCAGGCCCGCGCGCGCGGCCTGCATCTGCATCTCGATGTTCCAGCCATAGGTCATCTCGCGCAGGGCCAGGCGGGCGAGCGCCGTCCGGTCGATCGCCCGGAAGGCGCACATGTCCGTGTAGGCCACGCCGGTGAGCGCGCCGATGCCGAGGCCCGCCAGGCGTCCGGCCAGCACCTGGTGCCACAGCATCGATCCCGGCTCGCGCTCGCCCCGGGTGCGGGAGGCCAGCACGAGATCCTTCTCGCCCGCCAGCACCGGACCCGCCACCGCTTCGATGAGATCGGCCCGGTCGGCCCCGTCGCCGTCGAGGAAGACGATCACCCGGCTGCCGGGCCGCGCCGCCGCGGCGCCGGCCGCGCAGGCCCGCCCGTAGCCGCGTCCCGCCTCGATCACGCGGGCACCGGCCGCGGCCGCGACCTCCCGGGTGGCGTCGCGGCTGCCGCCATCCGCCACGATGAGGTCGTTCGCAAAAGCCCGCGGGATCTCGGCGAGGACGGCGCCGATGGTCTCGGCCTCGTTCAGGGTCGGGATGACGACGCTCACCGGCGCGACCGCGGCATCGGGGTTTGTCATGCGGCCTTCCTCCGTCGCGCGAGGGCGCGCACAGCCAGGATCGCGGCCGGCCCGAACACCAGGCCCGGCCAGACGAAGCGCTCGTTGAAGGGATCGACGTAGAACAGGACGGGAGCCGCCGACAGCCAGATCACGGCCGGGCTCGGCGCGACGCAGGCCGGCAGTGCCAGCCACGCATAGTACCAGGCGTAATGCGGGTTGGCGGCCGCCGTGGCGAGCGCGGCGAGCAGCCCCACGTCGCGGCACAGCACGACCGTGTCCGGCACGCCCTCCGGCGCCCTCCGGGTCGCGACCCGGAGCGACAGGGCCGCGAAGGCCGCGGCGACGGCCAGCATGTAGATCCGGGCCGAGGCCCCGGGGAGCGTGACGAGATGGGAGAGCCCGGCGAGCAGCCAGAAGCCCTGGCCGGTATCGAACCCTTCCTCCGTCCCGTAGGTCGGGAGGAAGCCGAGCACGCCCGTGCCGGCCGAGAGATAGGGCGCGTAGAGCGCGGCGATGACCGCAAGGCCCGCGATCGCCGGGCGCCACAGCCGCCCGCCCCGCACGAAGGCCGGGGCCACCACCACCGGCAGGAATTTCACCAGCACCGCCCCGGCGAGGATCGCCCCGGCCAGCCCGTCGCGGTGCCGTGCACGGGCGAGGAGGGCCAGCGCGAGCAGCCCGACCGCCAGCGCGTCCACGTGGCCGTCGAGGGCGAAGGACCACAGCACCAGGGGGTTCCAGGCGTAGATCAGGATCCGCGCCCGCGGCAGCCCGGCCTGGGCCAGGAGCCGCAGCAGGCAGAGCACCGCGACGGCCTCGCACAGGAGCATCGCGGCCTTCATGCCGGTCACGCTCGCGCTGATGCGGCCCACCAGGGCAAAGAAGACCTGTGCCGCCGGCGGGTAGATCGTGCGGGCATAGTCGGCCCGGTTGATGTGCGGAAATACGGCGGGATCGCGCAGGGGCGCCAGCGCCGGATCGGCCGGGACGTGGAGGTAGGGGTTGATGCCCGCCGCCTGCACCTGCCCGTCCCAGACATAGCGGTAGATGTCGCTCGACAGGAACGGCGGCTGAAGCAGCAGGACGAGACGCAAGCCGACCGCCAGCATGAGGACGGGCCCGAGCGCCGCGGGGGGCGGGTCGCGCCGCAGCACGACGCGGACGGCGACGAGGTAGACCCCGACCGAGACCGCCACCACCCCGACGAAGAGGTTCGCCCGCAGGGGCGAGCCCACCGTGTCGGCGCCCGGCACGTGCAGCGCGAGGGCGCCGAGGGTCAGCGCCGCGAGGCCGGCGCCGAGCAGGACGAGGGTCGGCAGAGGTCGCGGAGACGTCACGGCATGCCCCCTGACGGCGGCGCTCCTGCGGCCGCGCCGGTCGACGCTCCACCCATGCCCGTGCCCCCGGCGCGATTCCGCAGGGTGATCTGCCCGATGCGGCGGTGCCTGTCCATCGCCCGGACCGGCGCCATGGTCACCCCGCCCCTCGCGCGGGGCCGGCCGGCGCCGCTCACCGGCCCAGACTCGCCCCGCCATCGACGAACAGCGTCTGCCCGGTGATAAAGCCGGCGGCCTGCGACGCGAGGAACGCGATGGCGGCGGCGACCTCGTCCTGCCGGCCCAGGCGCCCCATCGGGATCTGCGCCAGATACCGCGCTTCCCCGTCGCTCCCGACGGGATTGTTGGCCCGGAACAGCGCGGTCTCGGTCGGGCCGGGGGCCACCGCATTCGCCGTGATGCCGGACCGCGCCTGCTCGACCGCGATGGTCCGGGTCAGGCTCTCCAGCGCCGCCTTCGCGGCGGCGTAGCTGGTGCGGAACGGCCATCCCCGGGTCACGAGGCTCGTGACCGTCACGATCCGGCCGTATCCTGCGGCCTGCATGGCCGGCAGCAGGGCCTGCGCGAGTTGCAGGGTCGGACGGAGGTTGATGTCGAGCAGGGCCGCGAAGCCGGCCGGGTCGACGGTGCCGAAACTCTCGGCGCGGGCGACGCCGGCATTGCTGACGAGGCCCAGAACGTCGCCGCGCGCGGCGAGCCGCGCGGCGATCGCCTGCGTGGCGGCCGCGTCGCTCAGGTCGGCGGTGACGAAGTCACCCGGGAAGTCGTCCGGCCTGGTGCGTGCGAGCCCGATCACCGCCCAGCCATCGGCCGCCAACCGACGGGCCGTCGCCAGACCGATACCCTTCGACGCTCCCGTCACGAGGATCGCGCGGCTCATGGGGACACTCTCGTTCCGATGGTTGAATCATGGATGGGCGGTGGTTGCGGCGATCCGCCCTCGGTCAGCGGGGCTGCGCCGGCACGGCGTCGCGGGCGGCGCGGAGCGCCTCCGCCGGCTCCAGGCGATGGCGGTAATCCGGGTCGACATGGGCGAGGACGATCCGCCCGTTCGGGGCGATCACGAACGTCGCTGGGATCGGCAGGTGCCAATCGTCGGTGCCGTTCACCGTCGGCAGAGCATGCCCCAATCGGGCGTAGACCGCGCGCAAGGCATCCGTCAGCGCGAAGACGATCCCGAACGCCTCGGCCGTCCGGGAGCCCACGTCCGAGAGGACCTCGAACCCGAGATCGTTCGTCTCCACCGTCGACAGGGAGGCGTCCGGCGTCTGCGGCGAGATCGCGACGAGCGACGCGCCTGCCGCCCGGATCTCGGGCAGAAGCGCCTGGTAGGCGCGAAGCTCCAGGTTGCAATAGGGGCACCAGCCGCCGCGATAGAAGGTCACGATCACCGGACCCCGCTCCCGCAGGACGGCGAGGTCGATGGTGGCCCCTTGCGCATTGGGCAGGCGCATGTCCGGGGCACGATCTCCCGCCTTGAGCGCGCGATGCGCCAGGCCGGCGGCGACCTGCTCGTCGATGCCTGCGGCGATCAGGGCGGCGACGTCGGCCGGAATGCGGGTCCGGGACGCGGCCAGGAAGGCGTCGAGGTCTGCTTGAAGGGTCATGGGCCGCTCCCACGGCGATGACGGGTGAACCGGCGCCGCGGCACCGGTCCGACGAAGGGCGATCAGGACGCCTGACCGCGGTTGCCGGGGGCGACCCAGGCGGTCTCGGCCATGAAGGGGTCGAGGGGCGTGTGGGTGAGATGGTTGGCGTAATTCGAGATCGTCTTGGCGGCGGCGATCAGGACGACCTCGAGCACCTGCGCCCGGGTGAAGCCTGCCTCCAGAAACGCCTCGACGGCGGCATCGCCCACGAAGCCGCGCTCGCGCACCACGCCTTCCGCGAAACGGCGGAGCGTCTCCAGGCGCAGGTCGGCGATCTCCCGCTCGTCGCGCAACGCCACGATCACGTCCGGCGAGAGGCCGGACCTCCGGGCGAGCACGGTGTGGCCGGAGGTGCAATACTCGCATTCGTGGAAGACGTTGATGGCGAGATAGACGACCTGCTGCTCGGCCGGCGTGAAGCTCGATTGACCGACCAGGCCGATGAGGGCGTCGTAGGCTTTGAGGGTCACCGGGCTCTCGGCGAGCATGCGGTGCAGGTTAGGGATGAAGGTCCAGGATGCCTGGATCCGCAGAAGCACGTCGCGTGCCTCCTGCGGGGCGGTCTCGGGGGTGTGGAGCGTGAAGGCGGTCATCGGAGGAGTGTCCGGTCCGGGGCGCGGGCGGGAGGCCCGGCGCGCTGGACCGGAGAATGGCGATCGCGCCTGCGACCGATAACGTCCGGCTTTCGCCTGACACTTATACGTGGCAGGTATGAATGATGGACCTGCTGGCGGCCTTTCGCACCTTCGTCCGCGTCGTCGAGACCGGCAGCTTCAGCGCCGTCGCCGCGGACCTGAACACCACCCAACCGACGATCAGCCGGCAGGTCGCCGCGCTTGAGGCGCATCTCGGGGCGCGGCTCCTGACGCGCACGACGCGCCGTCTCGTGCTGACGGAGGATGGGCAAGTCCTGTACGAGCACGCGCAACGCGCGATCGAGGCCGCCGACGAGGCGCAGGACGCAGTCGGCCTCCGCAAGCGGAAGCCCACGGGTCTGTTGCGGCTCGCGACGCCGGTGGTGTTCGGGCGGCTTCACGTCCTGCCCCGCCTGCCAGCCTTCCTGATGCGCTACCCCGATGTCGGCATCGATCTCGTCATGAACGACAGCATCACCGACCTCGTGGAGGAGGGCATCGACCTCGCGGTCCGGATCGGGGACCTGACGGATCCGGGTCTGGTCGCCAAGCGGCTCGGCACGACGCGACGCATCACGGTGGCGAGCCCCGGCTACCTCGCGCAACGCGGGGAGCCCCGGCACCCCGACGACCTGACCCGGCACGATTGCGTCGTCTACACGCGCCTTGCGACGGGGCCGCGCTGGACCTTCCTGGGCGCAGAGGGCGTGTTGACCGTCGAGGTCACGGGGCGCTTTCGCGTGAACAACTCAGAAGGCGTGCGGGACGCGGTTCTGCGCGGCCTCGGCGTGGGCGTCGTGCCGAACTGGCTGTTCGTAGACGAGATCGAACGCGGTGCCGTGCGGGTCATTCTGACGGCGTTCGAGCCGAGACCTCTGCCGATCTCGGCCGTTTATCCCTCGCGGCGCTTCCTGGCGATGAAGGTGCGCGCCATGATCGACTTCCTCGAGGACGAGTTTCGTCTTGATCCAAAACTGATGCCAATCGCCCAAGATGCCGACGCATCGGGCCATTGATCGTCGCGACTTGTCGATCCCAGGCCAGACGTTGGGCGGCCATGCGAGAACGGACCAATGGGCGTTTGCAACGACCATTGGTCTCTGACACAACCCGATCGATTGCGACAGGCGATCCTGTCGGATCGCATTCGCAATGCGGATTTCGGCTTCGTTCAAGCGCCGCGCGGGCTTGTGATACCGACGGCCGAAGATGCTGACGCATCGATTCGATCTCGGGCAGGCCCGGGATCGACGCGGCCGTTGCTCCATCTCGAATTGTCGATGCCAAGCCCAGATGTCCGGGATTTTGGGCTTGGCGACAATTCGCGAACGGCACCAACGGTCGTTTCCAACGACCGTTGGTATGATACGAAATCCGGACGTGATCTTCCGGATTTCGTAATCACTCCTTCGCCGGTTCGTCCCGGCCCGGGACCTGGGTGATGCCGCCGATCACCCGCACCGGGCGGTTGCCCTCGGGCGGGGTCTTCCAGCCGCCAGCCTTGGCCTCCGCCGGCTTGGCCTCTGCCTGCTTCACCTCGGCCGGCTTGACCTCCGCAGGCTTGACCTCCGCAGGCTTGGATGCCGCCTCGGCCGGCTTGGCGGGAGCGGGGTCCGGCTTGGCGGCGGGCGCGGCCTGGGGGGCCGGTGCCAGAGGCGGGACGAGGGCCGAGGGCGTCTCGGTCTTCTCGGCCGGCTTCGGACGGGCGGCAATCTTGCGGGGGGGTTCCGTCGTCCCCTCGGGGGCGGTCTCGCGGCGCGGCGCGGCGCCGCTGCGGGCCGCCGGGCTGTCGGGATTGAGGCCCATCGGGTTCGCCCCGGTGGCGCGCGGCGCGGGCGCCTCGGCGGGCGGGACCTCCGACGGAAGGCTCTGCTGCGGCAGCGGGCGGGCGGCGACGCGGCGCTCGTCCGGCCGGCGGATCACGGGCGGCAGCGGCTCGCCGCGGGAGAGCGGCACGGGGGCGTAGGTTTCGCGGTCGCGCCAACCATTGTCACGCAGGGAACGCTCGCGGAACGCATCGTCGCGCGGCCAGGGCGGGCGGGCCTCGGCTTCGGTCCAGCCATAGCCCGGGCGGCGGCCGCCCGGCACCGAGCCGGGGGGAATCAGCGGGGCCTCCACGCGCTCGCGGTCGAGGATGCGGCCGGTGCGGGCATCCACGACCAGTTGCACACGGTTGCCCCACGGGCTGTCGGCCTGGACCCGATAGGTCTCGCCGTCGAAGCGCGGAGCGGTCATGCCGGTGAAGCCGGCCCGGCCGAGGCGGAAGATCACGGCCCGCGGCGGCAGGATCGCATCGTCCTCGTCCCCGATGACGACGCCGTAGCCCTGCGCCCACGCGGGCCCGGTCAGCGCCGCTCCCGTCAGCAACGCGGCGGCGAGCGCGGCCAGCAGGGCCGCGCCCGCCACGGACCGCGTACCCGTCTTCGACGGCAGTGCAGTCATCGTCCCGCATTCCCTTGGTTCCGGGATCGTGCCGGGCCGTCGACGCCCCGCATTCCCCTCGTGCTCGGACGAGACCTGTTAACCGTGCGAATGAGGCGGGATTACGGGAGCGCGGCCGTGGCCGGCCATCATCGTTCGGGCAGGGGCGGTGGGGCGAGCCGGACCCCAGGCTGCGACCGGCAATCGCGTCGATCGCATGAACCGCACATTAAGCGTTGTGGGGGATCGTGGCGATGGTGCAGCAGGCGGCCTTGCAGCCGTCCGAGCCTCGCGGGATGCTGCCTCTGCGCGTTGACAGGACTAGGCGGGCACCTTGAAGTTGCATTCCCAACCCGAGCCGGGACCGGGCGTCCGGCCGATCCAGATGCGGGTCTGCGGTCGCTACCTGCTGCCGGGTGGGGCCGAGCATGTCTGCGAGACCCGCAGCCTGTCCCTGGCGACGATCGAGGTGCTGGCGCCGCAGAGCGGCTTTCTGGGCGATCCCGTCACGCTCTATCTCGACGATGTCGGGCCCGTGACCGGGGTGATCCAGGCGGTTGCGCCGGGGGGGTTCACCCTCGCGGTGGAGGTCGGGCCCGAGCGCCGCGCCCGTTTCGCCGCCCGCCTCGACTGGCTTGCCGGCCAGGCGAACGGCAAGACCGACCAGCGCAGCGATCCCCGCATCGTGCCGAACATCCGCAGCGTCGAGGTGCGCCACGCCGACGGCCGGGTCGTGCCGGGGACGGTGATCGACCTGTCGATGAGCGGCGTGGCCATCGAGGCGACGGATCTGCCGTCGGTGGGCGAGCTGGTCACGGTCGGCAAGCGTCGCGCCACCGTGGTGCGCCACCTCCAGAACGGATTCGCCGTCACCTTCCGGCTGCCGTTCCGCCCCGAAACCTTCGGCCGTCACGTCACGCTGTGAAACACGGAGTGGCGTGACCCACGTCGGGCTCGGCCGGACTGCCGAACCTTCGGTCCCATGCTGCCGCAGCGCACGGAAATTTAATCCCGCCGTGGCAAAATAACGCGCGTGGTCCTTGATCGTGGCCTGCGACGTGGAGGGTGGGATGCGCGGCAATTACCGGGGCGGTGGGATCGAGCGTCTCGACGGCGCCGTGAGCCGGGCCGAGGGGGGGGGAGACATCCGCATCATCGTGTCGGCGCCACCGGTCGACGACACGCGCGAGCGGGCACTCTCCTATGTGCCGTGGCCGATCAAGCTGGTCATGAAGCTCGTTCTGCCGGTCGGTGTGCTCCTCGGCATCGTCGTGCTGCCAAACTACCTCGATTGCCGTCACCAGCACGATGTCGGCATGTTCTTCCATGGCATGACCGTCGCGGCGTGCACGCGCCAATCCGTCTACGGTCAGATCGGCGCGACGCAGAAGCGGTTCGAGGAGATCGCTCGCGCCATCGCGGTGCATTGAGACCGTCCAGTCGGGCGGCGCGACGGAGGACGAGGCGGGGAACTCTGTCAGGTCATGCTCTGACAGACAAGAGAGGCCGGGCCCGGACCGCCTTGCGCGGCGGAGCCTGTCTCGCCGGGAGGGATTGCCTTAGTTAAGGCCCGTCCCCTCCGGAACGAGGATGAGCCCCCGAATGTTCCCCGACGTGAAGCTTCACATCGCCGGCGAGTGGCGCAGCGGCGCCACCGGCCAGACGATGCCGATCCTCAACCCGGCCACCGGCGAGACCCTGAGCCAGCTCGCCGTCGCGACCCGCCAGGATCTCGACCAGGCCCTCGACGCGGCCGAGCGCGGCTTCAAAGCCTGGCGCAAGGTCTCGGCCTTCGAGCGCAGCAAGGTGCTGCGCAAGGCCGCCAACCTGATGCGGGAGCGCGCCGACGAGATCGCCCGGATCATGACCCTCGAACAGGGCAAGCCGGTGGCGGAAGCCAAGATGGAGGTGCTCGGCGGCGCCGACACCATGGACTGGTTCGCGGAAGAGGGCCGGCGCGCCTATGGCCGGGTGATCCCGGCCCGGGCCGAGGGCGTGATGCAGCTCGTGATCCGCGAGCCGGTGGGGCCGGTCGCGGCCTTCACGCCCTGGAACTTCCCGATCAACCAGGCGGTGCGCAAGGTCTCGGCGGCGCTCTGCACCGGCTGCTCGGTGATCCTGAAGGGTCCCGAGGACACTCCGGCGAGCTGCACTGCCCTGATCCAGGCCCTGCTGGACGCCGGCGTGCCGGGCGACGTGCTCGGCCTCGTCTACGGTGACCCGGCGGAGATCTCGTCGTATCTCATCCCCCATCCGGTGATCCGCAAGATCACCTTCACGGGCTCGACGGCGATCGGCAAGGAACTGGCGGCGCTCGCCGGCAAGCACATGAAGCGTGCCACGATGGAACTCGGCGGCCACGCCCCGGCGATCGTCTTCCGCGATGCCGACGTGCAGAAGGCGGTGCAGGTCCTCGGCGCCAACAAGTACCGCAATGCCGGCCAGGTCTGCGTCGCGCCGACCCGCTTCCTCGTCCACGAGTCGGTGTTCGATGCCTTCGTCGACGGGTTCGTGGGCTTCTCCCGCGACCTCACGGTCGGCAACGGCCTGGAGGCGGGGGTGAAGATGGGTCCGCTCGCCCATGGCCGCCGCATCGAGGCGATGGAAGCCTTCGTGGCCGATGCCGAGCAGAAGGGCGCCCAGTTGCGCACCGGCGGCAAGCGCATCGGCAACCAGGGCAACTTCTTCGAGCCCACCGTCTTCACCGATGTGCCGCTCGACGCCCGCATCATGAACGAGGAACCCTTCGGGCCGATCGCGGCGATCCGGCGCTTCTCGGACGACGAGGAGGCGTTCACGGAGGCCAACCGCCTGCCCTACGGGCTGGCCGCCTACGCCTATACCCGCTCGGCCGAGACGGCGACCAAGCTCGCCACCCGGGTCGAGAGCGGCATGATGTCGATCAACCATCACGGCATCGCCCTGCCGGAGACGCCGTTCGGCGGCGTGAAGGATTCGGGCTACGGCAGCGAGGGCGGCTCCGAGGCGATCGAAGCCTACCTCAACACCAAGTTCGTCACCCAGGCCGGCTTCTGAGCGGGGAGGGGGGGACGGTTCGGGGCCGTCCCCTCTTCCGCCGGCGAAATAGGGGTTGCCAAGCCAGGGCGAACCCCTTAGATCCCACCTCCACCGGCGGGGCGCACCGCTCCCCCCGGTCAGGCGCCCGTAGCTCAGCTGGATAGAGCACCAGACTACGAATCTGGGGGTCAGAGGTTCGAATCCTTTCGGGCGCGCCATTCCACATGTCAGACGTCACGGTGCGAGCGGAACATGTCCGCATCCACCGCATCATGGTCGAAGGCTGTCTTTCGATCGGGCGCCCGTAGCTCAGCTGGATAGAGCACCAGACTACGAATCTGGGGGTCAGAGGTTCGAATCCTTTCGGGCGCGCCATAGCTTTCGTGATCTGAGTAGTTTAGTCAGCGCAGGCATGTGGTTTCGAGGTATGCGGCGCTGCTAGTCGCGGATATGTCGCAAAGCGCCGAGTTGCGCGTCATTCACGCCTGACCGGCGGTGTCCCCCGCCCCGCCTCTTGATCTGGCGCTCACGCCTCTCCAGCGTTTCTCGGATCGCCGCCAAAGCGCGGACGGGTCCGACCCAGTGGTTTGCCGAATTCGTGGCCACCTTCGGCCTCCTCGTCACGATTGCGACCGTCGTGCGCTTCCGCGCCGAGGCGATCCCGTTCGTGGTCGGGCTCTACCGCGCAAAGCCAACCAGCCGACCTTTCGGGCCGAGGTCGAGAGCCTGTTTGCCGAGACCTCCCCTGACCGCCTCGACATCGTGACCGAGCATGACACGGGCCATGGTCGCATCGAACAACGCACCGTCAGCGTGGCCAACTTGGCCCGCGATGCCCCCGACCCGCCGCAGGCCGAACGCTCACCGCTCAAGCGCAAGCCCAAACCACGCCGCACGCCAAAGCCCACCAGCCTCAAGCTACGCCGCAAAATCGCTGGATGGAACGAACTCCGCCTCCCTCACCGACGCCCTCCCAGCCAAACCGCGTGAACCTCGATTCGGAGCCATGGGCCGGGCATGAGGCCGTGACCCGGCGTCTCCTGTCGGCAGTGCGGCTCCCGTGACCGGACCCGTAGGCCGATACGATGTCGTTCGTGGCGGAGGACAATGATAGTGCGATGTAGGAATTTCGATTGAGCTTGATGTCATGGGTGTTGATTATTTTTATTCATGTTTGAACGTTGTCGTAATATTATTTAGATAGAACACAGAATATAATTCCGAAGACGATAGTGATGCCGAAAAATCCAATTCCATATGAAATATCATAAATACTAGAGAATATATATCGTCTTATTATTTAACATCGAATCATGACATTTGGTGATAGAGGCTAAAGCGGTCGCGATCAGCGTCGAGAGAAACGACCACGCACCGTGGTCGGCAGCTTCCGTGCAAGACATGATCCTGTTAAGGGCTTCGGCCGGCGCATCGCGCCCGGGGCTTTCAGAGATGCCTGATGACGGATCGAGGCAAGCGCGGCGTGGGTGGAATCCGCGTCGAGGTGACGCCGCATGCAGAGGGGTCCGCCTGTTGGGCGCGAAGGGATGGCCGGTGGCACGCCACGCGCATAGGGAGTGTGCCGGTGGCCACTGTTTCGGGCCGATGCCCGATCGTCCTCGTTGCCGATTCGGTATTGATGGCCCGGTGTATCGATCGTGTCACAGATGTCCATAGTCATTGGGCACCCGGCTGATTGAGGGGTGTCGGCTGTCACTTGTCGTGAATCACCTCGAATGGCTTCGGTTGCCCGTAAGGAGAAATAAAATGTCGACGTTGCGCGTGAATTTTGCTGGAGTTTCATTTAGCATCGACAGCGCCGATGGGATGGACGCGGTCGCACAGCAACTGGCGGTCGGATCCTACGAGGCACCGCTTCCGTTCTTGATGATGGCGACACTGCTCCGTGTAGAGGGGGCATTTATCGATGTCGGTGCAAATACGGGAATTTATTCGGTCATGGCTTCTGTTGTCGCCTCGAGCAAGGATGTCATCGCGTTCGAGCCGCTGCCGCCCGTGCTGAATATCCTTCGAAAAAATCTTGCTATCAATCACTTGCAGGACAAGGTTCAGGTTCATGAGGTTGCGCTGAGCGACAAGAACGGGGTCGCGTCCCTCCATATACCCAATCCCTCCCACGGCCTGGTTGAAACCAGCGCGTCATTGGAAAGTGACTTCCAGCAAGCCCATTCGATCATCGAAGTGCCGGTCAAGCGGTTCGATGATATGAACGTGTCGAATTTCATTGGTGTCATTAAGGCCGACATCGAGGGGCACGAATACGCCTTCTTGAACGGTGCGCGCGAGACGATCATGCGGGATCGTCCGATCATCTTTGCTGAGGTTGTCGGACCGGCGAAGCGTGGACCCATGAACGCACTTTTGCAGAACGTCGGGTACATGGATTTCAGGCTGCGCCCCGACATGGCCATTCATGATGGTGAGGTTCTGTTCGACAACGCCGCATGGAATCATGCACTGATTCCGGTTGAGCGGCTCGCCAAGTTCAAGGAAATCTGCGACTCGTGCGGACTTCCGATGTTTCGCAGCTTCCAGCTTTCGTAACAGGTGCGCGGTGCCGCTCCCCTCGATGGAGTGCAGGAACGGCACGTCGCTGTCGGTGACGACGGCAGATCCCGGCCTCGTGGCAGCTGCCGATGCTTTGAGTTGCTGACCTAAGGGGAGTTGGCTATTTCAGCCAGATACCGTTGCGACGCACGGCATGCATCCAGCTCTAGAACGCTTCACGATCGCGTTATAGTCGCGAAGCTTCTCTAGCTGGTTGATTTTACCGCATTTTCTACGACGAACCGGAATTCGCTTTGTCGGAAAATGCTCTAAGCAGACTTGCGTTGGCAGGCCAACGCTTTGTCCGTTTAGGCTCTTGTTTATCGCAGATTGTTGCCGCCGAACCGGTGACCACTTCGGCGAAATCTGCTTAGGCCGGCCGGAGTAGACCGAAGGAGGTCGGCGACCGGCGGCAACGCAACGGTGCCTGTCCCGGCCGCTCGGGCCGTCAGGGTTTGGACTGGCCCCTCTTGTCTCCAGCCGCTTGTCGATAAGGGGCCTGCCGACGCCGTCGGACTGATGCCGGGCGGCGCGTGGTGCCACGGAGCGCGGATGTCCGCCTGCCGGCGCCGTGAAGCAATCCGCAAGGGTGGCGTGGCCGGATGCGGCTCGGACACCGTCGAGGTGCCGCATTGTTCCGTCACCGACCGCCGTGGTGTCGCGGGACTGCACGGATGGCGTCCCCACGGCGGTGAGCGAAAGCCTTTCCGAGCGCGTCGACCGGGCACGGCATCATGGGAATGCACCAGCGTCACAGGCTTCAACCCGATCCAGCCGCTGCTTACACCTAAATACTGTTGACGATTTGCAGATACTGCTCGGCAATTTCGCGAGGATTTCCGAAATTACGCTCAGCCAGAAATCCAGAGTTTGCATCCTCGGAAGCGGTCTGCATCTCCGTGTCATAGTAATATAAAGATTCTATTTGTGTTAATGAGTCTATCATGATATAGTTTGAATTGACGTGCGGTGTTGGATTGATACCAAAGATGCGCGAGGGAGTTGTCGCTAAGATGTTGGTGTGAAAATACGACCCTACAGTACCCAGAATAATGGATCGGGAACAAAACAGCCGAAGTTGATCGGCGAAACTCATTTGTTCAGGATAAAAAATATCGATGCCTGCTTTTGATAAGATGGGCAGCAAATCGATTTCGTTTTTAATCCTGCCGACGCCGATCGTCAGTTTCGCCTTCGACAAGTAGGCAGGAGTGTCGGTGGTGCGGATGCCTGCTGCATTGTCGGTGACGTGGCGACCAATGTATCGGCAGAAGTCGCGATACATTTGATGAGCTTGATATTGTTCTTCAAAGCTAGTGCTGGGTATCGTGACATTTCTTAGATTGATCGGAGTGCCAAATACAACAAAATCGTCGGGCTGCAAATTCAAGGTGCGGCAAATTTCTGCAAAAAACGGGAAGCGGAACCATTCACTCGGCGTCCCGTGACCATGACAGAGCACTTTTGCCCGGTGGTGTCTGAGTTTTTGCAGTGCCCAAAAGCGTGGCAGCGTGTTGATCAGGAAGTGGCCATAGTGTAGGTTGATCCTGCCGACATAGATATAATCGAAATCCGGCGCTTCGACTGTAATATGGTCAGGGTTGATTTTTGCTTCGACAACTTGCCCGTTCGTTCCGCGCTCCGAGCCGCGGAAATCAACAGAATCGTAGATCACGTGCCCGGAACGATTGTATATTCCCCAGCCTTGATCCAGTGCAATTGGTATATATGAGGCTCTTTCTACTTTTATAATGCTTGGGTCAGATGTTACGATCTGGTGGTTCCCCCAATTTTCGCGACATTGAGCCAATGACATGTTGATGCCTTCGCGACTGAAAGAATTCGAGGCGACGCGAATATTCGAGCGTGCCCACGCCGCACGTGGCCACGCTCGTTACAGGAGGAACGCCATGGTGACAATGGCCTCTCTGCTCCGGACAAAGGCAAAGCATAAATCAGTTGCCAATGATGGTATGGCACTAATTTAAAATATAGAAATTGTCTTTAGATTGCATTCGAATTGGAAGTTGAATGTAAAAATAAATCCTCCTCGAAGCCATGATCCGGAATTTTCTCATCGCCCCCATTGCATTTGAGCGCAGGAAAGTGTCCTGTCCTGGCTGCTGTTCCCGATCTGCCTGATTGTTGGGCCGCGCTCCATTGTCATGGTGCCGTTGATCGCCGACATGAAGCCGTCGCCGAACTGCTCTCAGATCAATCCGGTCCAAGCGGTGCCATAAACCGTCATCTAGTCGTAGAAGCAGTCGATCAGCGGATCCCTTGGCGGCATCTGCGGCATCGAGCGCTCGTTCAGCATCCGCTCATCGGCCCCCGGGAGGCCTTATAGGGCCGCCGCTTCTGCGGGCCGGGCCTTGGGCAGCGTCGTTTGGCCGAGGCAAGCGGCGGTCATCCCGCCCGTCTTGCGCGTGATGTCGAGGCGCTTGTCGGTCGGTCTTCGCGCTCACTCGGTGTCTCCCTCCGGTCGATGACGTCCGTGAGCGTCGGCACCGGCGGCGTCCGACCGGGGCTCCGGCATGCGGCGGCAGGGCATGTGCCGGCTGAGGGGGAAGACGCGACCGGGCGGGCTTCAGCGCCGCTGCTCGCACAGCGTCTTCACGTAAGTCCCGGCCTCGGTGCCGCGGCCCGACCCGGCGGCGATGGCGGGGCCGAGCAGCAGGCATTCCTGCGGCGTGTGGGCCGGGTGGGTGATGACGTCCTGGGCGGTGGTGCGGGTGCAGTCCTTCGCCGCCAGCGACGAGGCGCAGATCAGCGTGACGACGAGGATGGTGGGCAAGGCGGCCTCCCGGATGAAGGAGGCGGACCTCCTCGTGGGGGAGGAATCATAGTGCCTGGCGCGACCGCGCCAACGTGCATGTCCGGCGTTATCTTGCCTCAGGGGGAGGGCGCCAACTCCGCCAAACGAGCGACGAGGCGGCGCGCCACCTCGTCCTTCGCGAGCGTCGGCCAGCTCTCGAGGCTGCCGTCGCGGCCGATCAAGTGGACCGCATTGCGGTCGCCTCCCATCACGCCGGTCGCCGCCGAGACGTCATTGGCGACGATCAGGTCGCAGCCCTTCCGGGCGATCTTGGCCCGGGCATGGGCGATCACGTCGGTGGTCTCGGCGGCAAAGCCCACCACCAGGGGCGGGCGCCCCTGCTGCCGGTGCGCGATCGTCGCCAGGATGTCGGGATTCTCTGTGAGCGCGAGGGGAGGGGGACCTTCGGGGCCCTTCTTGATCTTCTCGTCCCCGAAGGTGGCCGGGCGCCAGTCGGCGACGGCGGCAGCGAAGACCGCGATGTCGGCGGGCAGGGCGGCCTCCACCGCCGCCAGCATCTCGCGGGCGGTCTCGATCCGCATGACCGTGACGCCCGGGGGATCGGCCAGCGTTACGGGACCTGAGATCAGGGTCACCCGGGCGCCGGCGGCGGCCGCCGCCGCCGCGATGGCGTGGCCCTGCTTGCCGGAGGAGCGGTTGGCGAGGTAGCGCACCGGGTCGATCGGCTCGTGGGTCGGCCCGGAGGTGACGAGGAGGTGGCGGCCCGCGAGGAGCGTCCCGCGATCCGGCCGGCTTGCGAGCGGGGCTCCGCGTGCCAGCAGGGCTTCGACGGCGTCGGCGATCTCGTCCGGCTCGGCCATCCGGCCGGGCCCTGTCTCGGCCTCCGCCATCCGCCCGACATTCGGCCCCACCACCGCGACGCCGTCGCCCGTCAGCAGGGCGAGGTTGCGCTGCGTCGCCGGGTGCAGCCACATTCGCACATTCATCGCCGGCGCGATCAGGATCGGCAGGGTGGTGGCCAGCAGCACCGTCGAGGCGAGGTCCGGTGCGTGGCCGCCGGCCATCCGGGCGAGCGTGTTGGCGGTGGCCGGCGCCACCACCACGGCGTCGGCGTCCCGGGCGAGCCTGATATGGCCGATATCGGCCTCGTCCGCCCGGTCGAACAGGTCGGTATGGGCGCGTTGCCCGCTGAGCGCAGCGGCGGCGAGCGGGGTCACGAATTCCTGCGCGCCCTTGGTGAGCACGCAGCGCACCGAGGCGCCGCGCTCGCGCAGGCGCCGGATCAGGTCCAGCGCCTTGTAGGCCGCGATGCCGCCCCCGATGACCAGGAGCACCCGTGTGCCGTCGAGCGCGCCCATCCCGCCCCTACACCGTGACCTGCGTGCCGACCTCGACCACGTGCCCGGTCGGGATCTGGAAGAAGTCCGTCGCGTCGTTGGCGTTGCGGGCCAGCGTGATGAACACCCGGTCCTGCCACAGCGGCATGCCGGACTGCGCGGCCGGCCGGATCGAGCGCCGCGACAGGAAGAACGACGTCGCCATGATGTCGAACTTGAAGCCCTGCTTGCGCAGGAGCACCAGGCCCTTCGGAATGTTCGGCGATTCCATGTAGCCGAACTTCATCACGACCTTCCAGAAATGCGGGCCCATCGGCTCGATCCGGACCCGTTCGGCATCGGCGAGGCGCGGCAGGTCGATGGTCTTGACGGTGAGCACGACGTTCTTCTCGTGCAGCACCTTGTTGTGCTTCAGGTTGTGGAGCAGCGCCGCGGGTGCGGTCTCGGGGTCGCTGGTGAGGAAGACGGCCGTGCCGCGGACATGGTGCGGCGGGCTCTTCTCCAGCATGGCGACCAGCTCGGTCAGCGGCACGTCGGTCTTGCGGGTCTTGTTGAACAGGATGGTGACGCCGCGCACCCAGGTCCACATCAGCACCACGAGCCCGCCGGCCAGCAGCAGGGGCATGTAGCCGCCCTCGAACACCTTGAGCAGGTTCGAGACCAGGAACAGCAGCTCGACGGCGATGAACGGCACCATCACGGCGCCGGCGGCGAGCGGCGACCACTTCCAGACCCGCCACAGCACCAGGAAGGCGAGGCCCGCCGTGATCAGCATCGTGCCGGTGACGGCGATGCCGTAGGCCGAGGCGAGGGCGCTGGAGGAGCGGAACAGCACCACCAGGATCACCACGCCGAACATCAGCAGCGTGTTGATCTGCGGCAGGTAGATCTGGCCCGAATGCGATTCCGAGGTGTGGCGGATCTCGAGCCGCGGCAGGAGACCCAGCTGCACCGCCTGGCGCGAGAGCGAGAAGGCGCCGGTGATCACCGCCTGGCTGGCGATGACGGTGGCGGCCGTCGCCAGCAGCACCATCGGCAGCAGGCCCCATTCCGGGACGAGCTGGTAGAACGGATCGGTCGTGTCGGGATGGGCCAGGACCAGGGCGGCCTGGCCGAGATAGTTGATGGCCAGCGCCGGGCCGACGAGGGCGATCCAGGCGGTCTGGATCGGCCGGCGGCCGAAATGGCCGAGATCGGCGAACAGCGCCTCGGCTCCCGTCACCGCCAGGAACACCGCGCCGAGCGCGACCAGCGCCCCGGTGCCGTGGCCGAGCAGGTAATGCACCGCATGCCAGGGATTGAGCGCCCACAGGACCTGCGGCGTGCGGGCGATGTGCGGCAGGGCGGCCAGCGCGAGCGCGGCGAACCACACCAGCATGATCGGGCCGAAGAACGTCGCCATCCGGGCGGTGCCCCGGCTCTGGACCAGGAACAGCGGCAGGATGATCGCGATGGTGATCGGCAGCACGTAATGGTCGAGGGCGGGGGTGACGAGCTTCAGGCCCTCCACCGCCGACAGGACCGAGATCGCCGGGGTGATGATCGCGTCGCCGTAGAACAGGGCGGCGCCGCACAGGCCCAGCATGAACACGACGTGCGAGCCGCCGAGCGCTTTACGGGCGAGCGCCATCAGCGACAGGATGCCGCCCTCGCCCTTGTTGTCCATCTGCAACAGCAGGAGGACGTACTTGATCGTGACGATGAGCACCAGCGCCCAGAGCAGCAGCGAGACGGTGCCGAGCACCTCCTCGCCGGTCAGCACGCCGTCGGCCCGGCCGGGGGCCAGGGCTTCGCGGAAGGCGTAGAGCGGGCTCGTGCCGATATCGCCGTAGACGACGCCGACGGAGCCGATGAACAGGGTCCAGAAGCTCGCCTGGGCGTGCCCGTGGCCCTCGGCCTCGTCGACGCTGCCGGCCTTTGTCGGCGGGCCGCCGCTCGGCGGGGTGAGGCTATCGGGCGGCGCGACGGGTCCGCCCGTGGGTGCGGCTGACTGTGTCATGTCTGTTCGGGGGATGCGCCCGCGGGCGGCCGGGATTGCCGCCAAGCGCGCTGATGGGCAGGGTGGCGGGCTCGAATCCAAGAACGGTCCAAGAACGGCCCGGCGCATCCGCCGGGCCAGATTGTGGCAGGATTGTAGCACGAGCCCGGAGGGGCGCAAGGCGGCCTGCGCCTACCCCTCCGTCAACCGGCCTGCAATCCGCGCCTCGACAGGGCTGCGTCGTGCAGCGCCACGTCTTTGCGGCAAGGTCGTCGCTGAACCGGAGACCGATTCGGCGACGGACGCCCGGGCCGTTACTCGGCGGCGCTGCGGCGCCCTTGTCCGAAGCGGCGCTCGATGTAGTCGATCACGATGCCCTCGAAATCCTTGGCCAGCGTCGGGCCGCGCAGGGTCATCGCCTTCTTGCCGTCGATGAAGACCGGGGCGGTCGGGGTCTCGCCGGTGCCGGGCAGCGAGATGCCGATATCGGCGTGCTTCGACTCGCCCGGGCCGTTGACGATGCAGCCCATCACGGCGACGTTCAGCCCCTCGACCCCCGGATAGGTCTTGCGCCATTCCGGCATCGAGGTGGTGATCCAGTTCTGGATGTCGCGGGCCAGTTCCTGGAACACCGTCGAGGTGGTGCGGCCGCAGCCCGGGCAGGCGGCGACGAGGGGCACGAAGGTGCGGAAGCCCATGGTCTGGAGCAGCTCCTGGGCCACCTTCACCTCGACGGTGCGGTCGCCGCCGGGCTCCGGGGTCAGGGAGTAGCGGATCGTGTCGCCGATGCCCTCCTGGAGCAGCACGCCGATCGCCGCGGAGGCCGCCACGATGCCCTTGGTGCCCATGCCGGCCTCGGTCAGGCCGAGATGGATGGCGTAGTCGGAGCGCCGCGCCACCTCGCGGTAGACGGCGATCAGATCCTGCACCGCCGAGACCTTGGCGGAGAGCACGATCCGGTCCTTGGGCAGGCCGATCTCCACCGCCCGGTCGGCGGAGAGGAGGGCCGATTGCACCATCGCCTCGCGCATGACCGCACGGGCGTCGCGAGGACGGGCCGAGTTGGCGTTCTCGTCCATCATGTGGGTGAGGAGCGCCTCGTCGAGCGAGCCCCAATTGGCGCCGATGCGGACCGCCTTGCCGTAGCGGGCCGCCAGCTCGACGATGGTGCCGAACTGGAGGTCCTTCTTCTCCTTGAAGCCGACATTGCCCGGATTGATCCGGTACTTGGCCAGCGCCTCGGCGCAGGCCGGATGGTCGGAGAGGAGCTTGTGGCCGATATAGTGGAAGTCGCCGACGAGGGGCACGGTGACGCCGATGCGGTCCAGCCGCTCGCGGATCTTCGGCACGGCGACGGCCGCCTCGTCACGGTCGACGGTGATGCGGACCACCTCGGACCCGGCGCGGGCCAGCGCGGCGACCTGCGCCACCGTGGCGTCGACGTCGGCAGTGTCGGTATTGGTCATCGACTGCACGACGATCGGGGCGCCGCCGCCCATCACGACCGCGCCCTCGCCCTCGCCGATCCGGACGCCGACGGTGCGGTGCCGGGGGCTCGGAC
Organism: Methylobacterium aquaticum; assembly: GCF_001043915.1. GTDB lineage: Bacteria > Pseudomonadota > Alphaproteobacteria > Rhizobiales > Beijerinckiaceae > Methylobacterium > Methylobacterium aquaticum. Next base: position 22,205 of record NZ_LABX01000295.1, read on the forward strand.
CGGCGATCTCGGGGGCGGATTCCGCCGGGGCGTTCGCGGCGAGGGCTTCCATGGCTTCCATCGGATACCTTCAGGGGGTCGTTCGCGGGAGACGTGTGACGCGGGATGGGATCGGGGTCGCGACGAGCGCGGCGTGACCACCGTCTAGAGCATTTCCGGCGGCAGTGGAAATCGCTTCGCCCGCATGAAAGCCCGGCGCGATCAACGGGCTAGGTCCGTGCGGACCGGAATGCCGCGACATCCTCGCCGAAACCGACATCGTTGCCGAAACATCGTGCCGTCTCGCCCGGCGGCACGCCGCCGCGTCACCTTAGCTGAGGATGCCGGGTTCAGGCGTCAAGCGCGTGACATCGGCCGCGTGACGCCGGCATCCTCTCGGCTGTCCCCGGCGTGGTTCCCGCGGGCGGCGCTTGCGCGACTTTGCATCGCACCATTTGGCTTTCGCAATGCAGCGCACCACATCCCTCGGCATGATGGACTCAGCCTCTCTCCACGAACCGGACCGGAGCGCGGGCGATCGCGATCCCCTCCCGTCCCTGCCGCCACACGTGGCTCCCGGGCCACAGGCCGCCTCCGGCCCCCTCGGCCGCGGCCTCGTCGGCCCCCGGGCCGAGAAGGCGATCGCCCTGGCACTCCAGGGCGGCGGCGCCCACGGCGCCTTCACCTGGGGCGTGCTCGACGCCCTGATCGAGGATGGCCGCCTCGCCTTCGAGGCGATCACCGGGGCGAGCGCCGGCGCCATGAACGCCGTCGTGATGGTCGATGGCTGGCTGCGCGGTGGCCCGGACGGCGCCCGCACCCGCCTCGAGGCGTTCTGGCGCGAGGTGAGCGTCGACGCTGACCTGCCGCAGGCGCAGCGGACCGTCCTCGACGGGGTGATGAGCTTCTGGAAGAAGACTCCGGCCGGGGCGTTCTGGAACGCGCTCGCCAGCCCCTACACGTCGAACCCGCTCAACATCAATCCGCTCAAGCGGGCGCTCGCCGACACGGTCGATTTCGAGGCGTTGCGCCGGGACGGGCCGGCCGACCTGTTCATCTCGGCCACCAACGTCTGGACCGGCAAGATGGCGGTGTTCGAGCGGCCGGACCTCACGGTCGACCACCTGATGGCCTCGGCCTGCCTGCCGACGGTGTTCCAGGCGGTGGAGATCGACGGCGTTCCGCACTGGGACGGCGGCTATCTCGGCAACCCGCCGCTCTATCCCCTCTATCACGGCGCCCGCTCCCGGGACATCCTGCTCGTCCAGATCAACCCGGTCGAGCGCCGCGAGACCCCCCGCAGCCCGGCCGAGATCCGCGACCGTCTCAACGAGATCACCTTCAATGCCAACCTGCTGCGCGAATTGCGGGCGATCGACTTCGTCGACGACCTGATCGAGGATGGCGTGCTCGGGCGCTCGAACGCCTACAAGCAGGTGCTCCTTCACCGCATCGATGGCAGCGGCGGCGCCCTCGACGACGCCTCCGCCTCCTCGCGGCTGCGGGCGCAATGGCCGTTCTTCCTCCAGCTGCGCGATGCCGGCCGCGACGCGGCGACGGCGTGGCTGGCGCAGAACTACGACGCGGTCGGGCGAGAGAGCACGCTGGATCTGAAGGCGATGTACACCTGAGGCGCCACACCCCAATCCTTCCCCCCGCGGGGGGAGGGTTCAGATGCGTGTCGCCCAGACCTTTCCAGCCAGTCGACTTGACGCCCTAAAATATTAGTGCACCAATGGATGGAAAGCACGGAGTGATCCGTAGCGATCACGGGCCGGCAGAGCCCGCGTGCCGCAAACGGGGGAAACATGACGATCACACGCCGCACAGCGGTCGCGGGCCTCGCGGCCGGGACCGGCCTCGCCCTGTCCGGGCGGGCCTGGGCGCAGCTTCCCCTGCCGACATCGCCCGTCGTCGTCACGGTGGTGGACGTGGCGGGCAACCTCGCTCTGACCCAGAAGGCGATCGAGACGTATCGCCGGGCAAAGCCCGGCATCGTCTCGCGCTTCGCCTTCACCAAGGCGCCGGCGCCGGAACTGCCCTCGAAGCTCAAGGCACAGCAGGCGGCCGGCCGGGTCGACATCGACCTCGTGCTCACCGGCACCGACGGCATCGCCGCCGGCATCGAGCAGGCGCTCTGGATCGACCTGAAGCCCTATGCCGGCCAGCTGCCGAAGCCCGGCGACATCTACCAGCCGGCCGCGCTCCGCCTGAACGGCCTGGCGCAAGGCCAGGGCCTCTGCGTCGCCTGGTACCCGTCGGGCCCCCTGATCGAGTACATGCCCGAGCGGGTGAAGACGGTGCCGACGACAGCCGAAGAGCTGTTGGCCTGGGCGCGCCAGAACAAGGGCAAATTCATGTATGCCCGCCCGGCCAATTCCGGGCCCGGCCGCACCTGGATCATGGGCCTGCCCTACATCCTCGGCGACAAGGACCCGACCGAACCGGACAAGGGCTGGGACAAGACCTGGGACTACCTCAAGGCGATCGGCGAGACGGTCGATTACTATCCGGGCGGCACCTCGCAGACGATGAAGGAGCTGGGCGAAGGCAGCCGCGACATCATCGTCTCGACCACCGGCTGGGACATCAATCCCCGCGTGCTCGGCGTGGTGCCGGCGGAGGCCAAGGTCGGGACGCTGAAGAACTTCCGCTGGGTGGCCGACGCCCATTACATGGCGGTGCCAAAGGGCGTGCCGGACGAGAAGCTCGCAGTCATTCTCGACCTGATGGCCTTCCTGCTCCAGCCGGCGCAGCAGGCCTATACCTATGACGAGGGCTACTTCTATCCCGGCCCCGCCGTGAAGGGCGTCACCCTCGACATGGCTCCGCCGGAGAGCCGCGCGGCGCTCAAGGAATTCGGCCGGCCGGACTACGACCGGATGATCGCCGAGACCCCGATCGAGATGCCGCTCGACCCCGACAAGCTGGTGGTGGCCTTCCGCCGCTGGGACGAGCAGGTCGGCTCCGGAAAGAAGCGATAGCCATTCCCGCCTGATCAGTTTGCTCCGTCACAAGTCGCGGGATCCCCTCTCCCGTCTGGGAAAGGGGCGGCGCGCCAAGACTTGATCGACCTGATCTGGCGGAAGCCGACACGGCGCGATCGGAGCCAAAAGGTCCGAAGCGGCAGGGAGATCACGAATGACGCTGTCTGATCGGGCGCCGCAGGACTTGTGCTTGAGCGGCCTGAGCCGCCGGTTCGGCGCGATGACCGCCCTCGACGGGCTCGACCTGACGATCAGGGGCGGCGAGTTCGTCGCCCTCCTGGGGCCCTCCGGCTGCGGCAAGTCGACGGCACTCAACTGCATCGCCGGGCTCCTGCCGCTCACCGGCGGGTCGATCCATCTCGGCGAGCGCCGCATCGACCGGCTGAAGCCCGAGGAGCGCGGCTTCGGCATGGTGTTCCAGAGCTACGCGCTGTTCCCGCACATGAACGTGGCGAAGAATGTCGGCTTCGGCCTCGCCATGCGGGGCATCAAGGGTGAGGCGGCGGCGCGCCGGGTCGAGGACGCGCTGGCGCTGGTGCGGCTGCAATCGCAGGCGGGCAAGCTCCCGGGCCAGATGTCCGGCGGCCAGCAGCAGCGCGTCGCCATCGCCCGGGCAATCGTGATCGAGCCGCCGGTGGTGCTGATGGACGAGCCCTTGTCGAACCTCGACGCCAAGCTGCGCCTGGAGATGCGGGCCGAGATCCGCCGCATTCACGACGCCATCGGGTCGACCACCATCTACGTCACCCACGACCAGGACGAGGCCCTGTCGATGGCCGACCGGATCGTGGTGATGCGCGACGGGCGCATCCGCCAGGTCGGCACGCCGGAAGACCTCTACGAGCGCCCGGCCCATCCGGACGTCGCCGACTTCATGGGTTTTCGCAATCGCCTGCACGGGCGCGCGGTCGCGGTCGACGGCGACCGGGCCGAGGTCGAGATCTGCGGCACCCGCCTCGCCGGCACCCTGCGAGAAGCGGTCAGCCCCGGCGCCCCCGCGGTCGCGGCGATCCGCCCCGAGGACCTGACCCTCGCGGCCGACGGCCTGCCGGCCCGGGTCGCCAGCGTCGAGTATCGCGGCCGGGCCTTCTTCGGCACCGCCGTGGCGCAGGACGGGACCGAACTGTTCTTCCGCTCCGACCGGGCGGTGGCCCAGGACGAGCTGCTGCACCTCGCCGCCGCCTCGCCCCGGGTCCTGGTCTTTCCCGGGGAGGCGGCGTGACCTCGGCCTCGCTCCCCAAGGCCGCGCCGGCCTCGGGCCGGGACGAGGCGCCGCCGCTCTCGGTGCGGTTGGCCGCCCGCGGCCTCGACGGCACCACGCTCCTGGTGCTGCCGGCTTTCCTCGCGATCCTCGGCCTGTTCGTCTATCCCTTCGCCTACGGGCTGGTGCTGTCGGTGCAGCCGAAAGCCGGGGCGTGGTGGGCGAACTACGCCCGGTTCTTCGCCGACCCGTTCCTCTCCGACACCATCGCGGCGACCCTGCGCCTCGCGCTCCCGGTCACCGTGCTCAACCTCGTGCTGGCGGTGCCGATCGCCTTGCGGGTGCGGCTGATGCGCCACCAGCGCCTGCTCACCACGATCCTGGTCCTGCCGATCACGCTGGGCACCGTGCTGGTGGCGGAGGGCCTGTTGAACTTCCTCGGGCCGCAGGGCTGGTTCAACCGCGTGCTGGTCTGGCTCGGGGTGATCGGCAGCCCGCTCAAGCTCACCAACAATTACGGAGGCGTGTTCGCCTCGCTCCTCATCACCGGCTTCCCGTTCGCGTTCCTGCTCACGCTCTCCTCGGTCACCGGCATCGATCCGGCGCTGGAGCAGGCGGCGGCGGCCCATGGGGCCAATGCCTGGCAGCGGTTCACGCGGGTGATCCTGCCGCTGATCCTGCCCGGCCTCGCGGTGACCTTCTGCCTGTCCTTCGTCCAGGCTTTCTCGGTGTTTCCGTCCGCGGTGCTGCTCGGCGCACCGGCCGGCGCCACGCGGGTGATCTCGATCGCGGCCTACCAGGCGGCGTTCGAGGACTACGACTATTCGCTCGCCTCAGCGATCGCGATGATCATGGGGGCGGTCCAGCTCGCCATCGTGGCGGCGGTGCTGTGGGGGCGCAGCCTGCTCTATACCGGCCCGGTCGGAGGCACCAAGGGATGATCCGCGACACCGGCCCCGGCTCGCGCCTGTGGCGGATGGCGGTCTGGGCCGTCACGCTGCTGTTCTGCCTCAACCTCCTGGCGATGATCGCCGCGGTGGTGCTCAACTCCTTCGCCACGCGCTGGCTCGGCACCTGGCTGCCGCTCGGCTTCACCACCCGCTGGTACGCCGCATCCTGGGACGAGTTCCAGCTCGGCGACGTGCTGGTGGTGACCTTGCAGGTGGTGTTCCTGGTGGTGCTGGTTTCAGGGCTCCTCGGGGTCACGGCGGCCTACGCGCTGGCGCGGCGCGACTTCCCGGGCAAGCGGCTGGTGATGCTGGTCTTCCTGCTGCCGCTGCTCGTCCCGCCGATCACCTACGGCATCCCGCTCGCCACCGTGCTCTACCGGGCGGGCCTGGCCGGCACGCTGTGGGGCGTGGTGCTGGCCAACCTCGTCCCGAGCATCCCGTTCGTGGTGCTGGTGATGATCCCGTTCATCGAGCAGATCGACCCGCGCATCGAGGCGGCGGCCCGGGTTTTCGGCGCCGGCACGGGCCAGCTCTTCCTGCGGGTGCTGCTGCCGCTGCTGATCCCCGGCATCCTGGCCGCCCTGCTGCTGGTGCTGGTGCGAACCATCGCGATGTTCGAGCTGACCTTCCTGGTCGCCGGGCCGACGAGTCAGACGCTGGTGGTGGCGCTCTATTACGCGGTCTTCGCCGCCGGCGTGCGGGCCGGGCAGTCGATCGACGCCATGGCGGTGGTCTACATGGCGGTGACGCTGGTCTGGCTGGTGATCGCGCTGCGCTTCGTCAACCCGACGCAGATCGTGGCGAGGGCGAAGCAGCAGGGGGCGTCGTGAGGGTGGGCGTCTGCGGGGGCTCCTATTCCGGGCTTGGAACGGGCGAGGCTTGAGGACCAAGTCCGGTCAGTTTGGCAGGGAGAATGTCCAGAAGAGGAGAATTACAGGCATTCCAAGCCTTTATCTTTGAACATGATCGATCGAAACGCACGAAACCAAGCGGCCAACCTTGTCGAAGGGTATTGGGCAGGAAAAATATCGAACGACGATCTAGATGATGCTTGGCCAAACAGCAAGGATCGCGGTGTTGTGGCAGTTTTTGGTTTCATGTGGACTCTTTATGACGATTTAAAAACTCATTTTGTGCACCAAGAAGATGTCGACAATGTGAAATTAAATTGTATTGTCAAAAATTGTGTAGAATTTTTGCGATCAGATGATGAATATACTTGGCCGCATTCGGCTGTAATTTACGGAAATGTGCGGTATTCACGTTGGGCAGTCATTGTATCCTTGGGTCTGCTGGGATGGTGTAATAGATTGGCGGCTGCGCGTGAACGTCGTTACTGGAATGAGATGCACGCTCACGGCGATGTCGAGGCTTGGCCTTTCACGGTGAAGCGGGTCCGCTAAGCAGATTTCGCAAAAATGGCAACTGGATTTGCGGCAAAGATCTTGCGCCAAGCAGATGAATAAGCGGTCGAAGCGTCGACGTGCTCACGGTACACGACAACACGGTTCGTCTGGAGTTCAGTTCCTTCCCACCCGCGACCTCAGGATGAGGTTGCGGGTGGGAGAGCCCCGCTGCGGCAGGATTCACGCCACTGTCGGTACCGTGGGCGTGCCAACGCAAGTCTGCTTAGGGGGCGACGACAGCAGCCCCCTCGCGGAGCCAAGCCGATCAGGTTCCGGCCCGAGAAATCGTTACCCTCATCCCCGGAACCGCCACACCCCCGTCCGCTTGATCTCGGCATCCTCCAGCGCCCGGGTCACCGGAACCTCGTAGGTGGCGACGGCGTCCAGCCGGTCCTTCGGCAGGTAGGCCCGGCCGGGATCGCCGAGCAGCACCCGCGCGCCGCGGGCATGAAGCCCCGCCAGCCAGTCCCCGACCCGCGCGGCGAGGTCGCGCTCGTAGAAGATGTCGGCGGCGAGCACGCAGTCCCAGCCGTCGTCGCGGCCGATCAGGTCGGCTCTTGTCGCGGTGATGCGGTCGGCGACGCCGTTCTCCGCCGCGTTGAGGCCGATCGCCGCGAGCGCGAAGGGATCGAGGTCGCTCGCCTCGACCGAGGCCGCGCCAGCCAGCGCCGCCGCGATGCCGACGAGGCCGGAGCCGGAGGCGAAGTCGAGCACCCGGGCGCCCGCCACCGTCTCGGGATGCTCCAGCACGTAAGCCGCGAGCGCCTGGCCGCCGGCCCAGGCGAAGGCCCAGAACGGCGGCGGCAGGCCGATCGCGCCCAATTCCTCCTCGGTGCGGCCCCACAGCTCCGTCGCCTCGTCGGCGACGTGCAGGCGGATCGCCGGGGCGTGCGGCACCGGGCGCAAGGCGGTATGGGTGCGGATGAACGCGACCGGGTCCATCAGGCAAGCTCCGCGTAGAGCCGGACCACGCGCTCCGTCACCGCCGCCTCGGTGAAGCCGCCCTCGACGATGCGGGCCCGGGCCGCCGCACCCATCCGGGCGACGAGGGCGGGGTCGGCGGCGAGCCGCACCATGGCGGCGGCCAGCGCCCGCGGATCGTCCGGCGGCACGACCAGACCCTCGATCCCGTCCCGCACCAGGGTCCGGCAGCCCGGCACGTCGGTGGTGAGGATCGCCCGTCCGCTGGCGGCGGCTTCGAGCAGCGCCCGCGGCAGCCCCTCGCCGCCCCGCGAGGGCAGGCAGGCGACATGGGCTTGGCTCAACGCCGCGGCGACGTCGCCGGTGGCGCCGTGCCAGGCGACGCCGTCCCGCGACCAGTCGCGCAGGGTGGCCTCCGGGATCGCCCGGCGGTTCGACGGGTCGGGGGCGCCGTAGAGCGCCAGTTCCAGGTTCGCGCCCTCGGCCCTGGCAAGGCGCGCGGCCTCCACCGCGGTATCGACCCCCTTCGACCACAGCATCCGGGCGGTCAGCGCGATCCGAAGAGGAAGAGGGGGCGGCAGCGGTTGCGGCACCCAGACCTCGGGGTCGATCCCGGCGCCGCCGACCACGGTGACCCGGGGGCTCTCCGGGTCGAGACCAAGCAGCCGGGCGTCGTCCGGGTTCTCGAACAGGTAGCGGGTGCGGGCGGTCTCCAGGGGGCCGCGGATCAGGAGGCGCAAGGCGCGGCGGGCGAGGCGCCCGGTCCGGTCCTGGCGGGCGCCGATCAGTCCGAGGCCGGTCAGCGCGTAGACCCGGGACGGGATGCCGGCGAGCGTCGCCGCCGCGCCGCCGATCAGGATGCCGCGCAGCGCGATGCCGTGGACGATGTCGGCCTTCAATGCCTTCAGGATCGCCGCGAGCTGTCCGGCGGCGTAGCCCGCCGCCATCGGGTTGAGGCTCGACCGCTCGGCCTCGAGCGCCACCACCCGGGCGCCGGTCGCCGCGATGGCATCGCGATGCGCCCGCACGCGGGTGACGACCGAGACGTGGTAGCCGGCCGCCACCGCGGCGCGGGCCATCGGCAGGAAATGCGAGGCGAAGAACCAATCCTCGGTGACCACGACGGCGATATGCGCCCGTCTGTCCCCCCGGCTCGCGTCCTGTGGCTGCACCCGGTCTCTCCCGCTCGTCGAGGCTCCTCCCTACAGCCTGGCGCCGCGCCGGGATACCGCCGGCCATACTCCAGACCGGTAGAGGAACCGGGAAGGCGGCGCGCCGGTTGAGTGCGACCTGGAGAGCCCGTGAGGTCGTGACACCCATGCTGTCGGATCCCAAGAAGGCGGACTCGGCCGCCGCGGATCGCGTCGACACCCGCGACGCCGCCCGCGAGGCGGGTCTGCGTTACGTGAGCGACGAGGAGCCGGGCTATCGCCGCAAGCGCAGCGGACGCGGGTTCGCCTACGTCGATGCCGCTGGCGCCCGGGTGCGGGACGCGGCGGCGCTGGCGCGGATCAAGGCCCTGGCGATCCCGCCGGCCTATACCGACGTGTGGATCTGCCGCCACGCCAACGGCCACATCCAGGCCACCGGGCGCGATGCCCGCGGCCGCAAGCAGTACCGCTACCATCCCGAGTTCCGCCAGGCGCGGGACAGCACCAAGTTCGCCCACATGATGACCTTCGCGGAGGCGCTACCGGGCCTGCGCGCGACGGTGCAGGCGCATATGGGCCGGCGCGGCCTGTCCCGCGAGACGGTGCTCGCCACGGTGGTGCACCTGCTGGAGACCACCCTGATCCGGGTCGGCAACGACGACTACGCCAAGCAGAACAAGAGCTACGGCCTCACCACCCTGCGCGACCCGCACGTCACGGTGGAGGGCAAGGCGCTGACGTTCCGCTTCAAGGGCAAGAGCAACAAGATCTGGGAACTGGCTGTCCACGACCGCCGGGTGGCGAAGATCGTCAAAGCCTGCCAGGACCTGCCCGGCCAGGAACTCTTTCAATACCTCGACGAGGACGGGGTGCAGCGGGACGTGACCTCGGCCGACGTGAACGCCTATTTGCGCGAGATCACCGGGCGCGACATCACCGCGAAGGACTTCCGCACCTGGTCCGGCACGGTGCTGGCCGCCATGGCGCTCCGCGAGTTCGAGGCTTTCGACAGCCAGGCAGGAGCCAAGCGCAACGTGCGGGCCGCCATCGAGCGGGTGGCCGAGCGGCTCGGCAACACGCCGACCATCTGCCGCAAGTGCTACGTCCACCCGGAGATTCTCGGCTGCTATCTCGAGGGCGCGCTGCTGCTCCAGGTCAAGGACGAGGTTCAGGCGGCTTTGCGCGACGAGATCGGCTCGTTGCGGCCGGAGGAGACGGCGGTGCTCGGCCTGCTCCAGGGCCGCCTCGCCCGGGCCGGGCGGGAGGCCGAGGCCGGAGCGGGGCCGGCGCGCCGGAAGGCG
>NZ_LABX01000296.1 GCF_001043915.1 Methylobacterium aquaticum
GCGTCAGGCGAGGCGGGTGGGAGTCTCGTGGCGCGCCTCATGCCACCCCGGCGGGCGGGCGGCAATGACCGGCGGCGCGGGCAGGGCTCAGGCGAGCGGGCCCGGGATCGCGAGTTCGGCCTCGCGCGTCAGCCGTGCCTCGTGCCGGCGCACGAACAGCCATAGGGCGATGCCGCCGAGCACCACGATGGCGAGGAGCGCAAGACCGATCGGCCCGACGACGTGCTCGATCGACCGGCCGCACAGATAGGCCCCGAACCCCATCAGCGAGGCCCAGGCGATGCCGCCGGCGGCATTGTACAGGAAGAAGCGGCGGGCATCGAACTGGTTCACCCCGGCAAGCAGGGCCGCATAGGCGCGCAGCATCGCGGTGAAGCGGCCGAAGAACACGATCTTGCCGCCGTGGCGCCGGAACAGATATTGGCCGAGCTTCAGCCGGCGCTGGTCGAGGGCGATCTTGCCGCCGTGCTTGAGCAGCAGCGGCATGCCCCAGCGCCGGCCGACCCAATAGCCAAAGTTATCGCCGATGATCGCCGCCAGGGCCGCCGCTAGCACCACCAGCCCGATCTGCAATTGACCGGTCGAGCCGGCATAGACCGCCGCCGAGATCAGCACGGTCTCGCCCGGCATCGGCACGCCGGCGCTCTCCAGGGTGACGATCAGGAAGATGGCCCCGTAGCCGTAATGCGAGATCAGGTCGGCGACCGGCAGGTCGTGAAGGAAATGCATTCTGGTCCTGCTGACACATGATCCAGGGCGGCGCCATGTCGCGCCCCGATTCCCGCAGATAAGGGGTCGGATCGTGGCTCTTCCAGGGCAGCGTCCGGGCGTCGTTCAGCAATGGTGAGGCAACATCGCCGTCGTACTGGCGACGCATTGCCGTGCGGAATGGGCCGTGGCCTGTTCCGAACGGCGACGTGCCGCAGGCGCCGGACGGCGCGGCCGGCACGACATGAGGGGCGTCGGGGGGCGGGCGTCCCAAGGTTCGGCATCTCCGGGCCCGGATTGTCCAGAGTCGGTGAACGATCGAAGTCGATGAACGAATTGTCTCCCATCCGGACCGACGACGCGGTCGAGGCCCCCCGCCGGCGCGGCCGCGGGCTGGGCTGGCTGGTCGTGCTGCTGGCGCTCGCCGGTGGCGGGTACTGGGCCTATCGCACCCACTTTCCCGATGGGTTCAAGCGTCCCGAGACGCAGCAGGCCGGCGCCGGCCTGCTGCGGCGGCGGGCGTCGCGGCGGGGGCGGGG
>NZ_LABX01000297.1 GCF_001043915.1 Methylobacterium aquaticum
CGCCTGATCGACCTGCGCCGGGAGCTTTAGAGACATGCGCCGCGACGGGCCCCGCCCCTTCTCGTTCTATGTGCTCGCGGCCTTCTTCGGGCTGTTCGTGCTCTTCCTCTACGGGCCGACCCTGACGATCCTGGCGCTCAGCTTCCAGGGCCCGCAGGGCGGCCTCACCTTCCCGATGAACGGGGTCTCGACCTTCTGGTTCTCGCGCCTCTGGGCCGGGCTCGGCGTGGTCGACATCTGGGCGGCGTTCCGGCGCTCGCTGGCGCTCGGCCTCGTGGTGATGGGGCTCACCGTCACCATCGCGTTCTTCGCGGGATTGGCGTTCCGCAAGGGCTTCCTCGGCCAGACGCCGTTGTTCTACGTCGCGGTGGCGAGCCTGATCGTGCCCTCGATCGTGGTGTCGCTCGGCATCGGCCTCGAATTCCGGCTGATCGACGAGGCGATCAAGGCACTCGCCGCCCGAACCGGATGGGGCTTCCTCCAGGACCACGGCACCGTGATGGGGCTGTTCACCTCCGCTCTCGGCGCCCACCTGACCTGGACCCTGCCCTTCGGCCTCCTCATCATGTTCGCGGTGTTCAACCGCTTCAACCCGGCCTACGAGGAAGCGGCCCGCGACCTCGGCGCCACCGGCTCGCAAAGCTTAACCCACGTCGTGGTGCCGATCATCCTGCCCTCGCTGGTCGGTGTCGCGCTCTTCGGCTTCACCCTGTCCTGGGACGAACTCGCCCGCACCAGCCAGGCGATCGGCGGGCGCAACACCCTGCCGCTGGAATTGCAGGGCCTCACCACCACCGTGACGACGCCGGAGATCTACGCGCTCGGCACCGTGACGACGGGCGTGTCGCTCCTCGTCATCGGGCTCGCCTTCGGCAGCTTCCTGCTGATCCAGCGCCGGCGCGCCAGGCGGGTGACGCTGCCCGGGACCTGAACCGCCTTCAATCCGTCGTGCGGACCGTCCAGGTCGCCCGGCGGATGCCCTCGGCGGCGCCCAAGCGCGCGATCACCGCGTCGATCTCCTCCGGCTCGATCGCGGTGCTGACCAGGGTGGCGACCACCTCGACGTCGTCGTCGCCGCGTTCCTCGACATCGACCTCGCTCACCGGGTAATGGGCCGCCTCCAGGCGCTCGACCAGAAGGTCGCGCACCTCGGAGAGACGGCGGCTGTCGGTGGTGGCGCGGACCTCGTAGGTCGCCTCCGAATCGCGCTCGTCGATCGGGATGCGGTTGATGGCGTTGACGAGGGGCCGCAGCAGGGTGTTGCCGGCGAGCACCGCCGCGGTGACGAGGGCCGCTTCCGCCGCGAGATCGACCCCCGACAGGGCGCCGACCGCGGCCGAGCACCACAAGGTCGCGGCGGTGTTGAGGCCGCGGACGTTCATCCCCTCCTTCATGATCACGCCGGCGCCAAGAAACCCGACGCCCGAGACCACGTAGGCGACGATGCGGATCGCCCCGTCGGCATGGCCGATCCGCATGCCGAGATCGGTGAAGGCCGCCGCCCCCACCGCCACCAGCACGTTGGTGCGCAGGCCCGCCGTGCGCTGCCGATACTGGCGCTCCGCCCCGATCAGGGTGCCGAACACGAAGGCGCAGAGGAGGCTCAGGACCGAGTTGAGGAATTCGCCGGCCTGGAAAGCCTGGAGGATCGCCATCGTGTCGTGCCGCCCGTGAAGGAGGCGCGGGCCCGACGCCCGCGCCGAAACCCCGAGCCTATAGCGGGGCCGTATGACGGCCAGATAGCGCCAGGGATCACGACGCAGCCTTCGGCTTCGGGGCCTTCGGAGCCGACGCCTCGGCGAGCGGAGCCTTGCCGGGCGGAGCCTTGCCGGGCGGAGCCTTGGCGTTCGCGTCCTTGCCGGCCGCCGCCTTCGCCTTGGCCTTGTGAGCCTGCGCGCCCTCGGCACCGGCGGCGCGGATCAGGGCGGCGAGCCCCGCCTCGGTCACCGTCTCGGCCGCTTCCGGCACGCTGAACCAGCGGCATTCGCGCTCGTGCTGCTCGGGCCAGGTCTTGAGCTGCTTGCGCACCTCCAGGCGGAAGACCTGGACCTGACACAGAACCGTGTCGCGGCTCTTCAGGCGCTTGTTGTAGAAATAGCTGCCGAGCGCCCGCCGGGAGACCCGGCCGATCAGGCCCGCCTCCTCGTAGGCTTCGCGGGCGGCGGCCTCGTAGTTCTTCAGGCCCTTCATCGGCCAGCCCTTCGGCACCACCCAGCGCCGGGTCTCGCGCGAGGTGATGAGCATGACCTGAAGGGTGCCGCCCGGCCCGGGCCGGACCGGCAGCACGGCGACCTGCCGGCGCGGCTCGCCGCTGCGCTCCGACCAGCCGGCCAGGAGACCCGCCAGAGACCTGAGGCTCTTCATGATCGGGCGTGGTCCGCGGCGGACCGGCAGCCCGGGCGACGAGGGGGGCACGTGCTTGAGCAGGTCACGGGTGTCACGTCGCGGCGCACTCGCTGGTCCGGTCTCGGGGATGAATCCGAGGATTCCGTGGAGAGAATTCCCTCGCGCGCAATTCTCTTGCAAGATGTCTTTTGGCGCGAGACAGATCAGGGTTGCGCTCCGCGGTCCGGACTCCCTCGCGGCGGACAGCGCACCTCACCCATCCCTTTAAGCGGGGTGGGCCCTGGCGCTCAAGAAGGATTTGTTAACCGGCAAAGCAATCGCCGCGCAGGGGGCGGGGTCAGGCTTCGCTGCCGAGGGTGACGATGAGAGCGTCGAGGCGGCTGCGCAGATCGGCGATCTCGCCCTCCGACATCTTCAGGGTCTCGACCACGGAACGGCGCACCGCGACCGCCGCATCCTGGAGGGCCTGTCCTTCGTCGGTCAGGCTGATCTCGACCTCGCGCTCGTCGGCCTGGCGCCGGGTGCGGCGCACGAAGCCGGCCGCTTCGAGGCGCTTGAGCACCGGGGTGAGCGTGCCGGAATCGAGGCGCAGGCGCCGGCCGATATCGGACACCGTGAGCCCGTCACTCTCCCACAGCACGATCAGCACGAGATACTGCGGATAGGTGAGGCCCAGCCGCTCGAGCAGCGGCCGGTAGCATTTCGTCATGCGGTGGGAGGCCGCGTAAAGCGCGTAGCAGAGCTGATTGTCGAGCCGCAACGCTTCCACGCCTGATAGGACAGGCTCAAGAGAGTTCATGTGCACACCATTCCAACGGCACCCGGACGCCGCCCTCGCCGCAGGATCCTCAGGCCGCCAGCGTAACACGCCGGACGGTCGACCGAAATCCACACCTATGCGGTCGCTGGTGAACGATCATTTCTCGAAGAGAAACCCATCTGCAACAGCATAAGTTGGGCGAGCGGACGTGGCCGCCCGACGTCTCAGCGCCGGCCGTCGAGAGGCGGCCGGGTGCGACGCTCGACCAGGGGGCGTCCGGCCCGCCGCTCGACGATCACGGTGCGCGGGCCGCGCAGGCCGCTGCCGGTGCTGATGATCCGCTCGGGCGCGCGCTCGGTCTTGAGCTTGGCCGCCTGGGCCTTGGCCGCCTGGAGCACGTGCGGGCGCACCTCGTCGGGGGGCAGGCCGATCAGGCCCGCGGCGATCTCGACCTGCTGGTCGATGTCGTCGGCGAGATCCTGCGCAGCGGTCACCGCCTCCGAGATGGTGGGGGGCTCCTTGCGCACCCGGATCGGCGGCAGGTTGCGAGGCTTGTCGGTCGGCTTCTTCACGGGGCGGCTCATCATCATGTGGCTGAGCATAGCGCGGATTCGCTGATTGTTGCAGTGCAACACGCGCATGTCCAACCCTGCGGCGCTGGAATGGTTGCGCCGCCGTCACGGTTAGCCCCCGCTGCCGCCAGAGGAATTCGACCCGTCCGCCCGCTCCGGCAGGAGACCGGGCATAAGGTCGCACCGCCCGGGACGGTCGGCTTGCCCATACCGGGACGGTCTGAGACACTGGCGCGACCATGATCGAACGCCCCCGCCTCGACCCTCGCCTCACACCGGCCCGGCCCGATCTCGCCGACGAGCGCCTGCGTGGACGGGTCGAGGCGGCGGCTTATGTCGCCGGTCGGCCGCACCGGATCGCCGTGCCCGTCGCGCCCCTGCGGCACGCCCCCGATTCGGCCGCCGGCCTCGACAGCGAAGCCCTGTTCGGCGAGGCCGCCACGATCTACGACAGCCGCGACGGCTGGGCCTTCGCGCAGCTCACGGCCGACGGCTATGTCGGCTACCTCCCGGCCGAGGCGCTGGGCCCCGTCGATCCGGCGCCCACCCACCGGGTCGCTGCGCTCCGCACCTTCCTCTACCCCGCCGCCGACCTCAAGCGGCCGGTCCTCGGCGCCCTCAGCCTCGGCGCCCGGGTGGCCGTGGCGACGCAGGAGGGCGCCTATGCGCGGCTCGTCGACGGGCGCTTCGTCTGGGCCGGGCACCTCGCGCCCCTCGACACGGTCGAGCCGGACATCGCCGCGACGGCCCTGCGCTTCCTCGGCACGCCCTATCTCTGGGGCGGGCGCAGCAGCCTCGGGCTCGACTGTTCCGGGCTGGTGCAGACGGCGCTCGCCGCCGCCGGGATCCCGGCCCCCCGCGACAGCGACCAGCAGGAGGCGGCCCTCGGCGACGCGGTGGCGCTCTGCCCCGATCTCGGCGGCCTGCGGCGCGGGGACCTGGTGTTCTGGCGCGGCCATGTCGGCATGATGCTGGACGAGACCCGCCTGATCCACGCCAACGGCCACCACATGGCGGTGGCGATCGAGCCCCTGGCGGACGCGGACCGCCGCATCCGCGCCGGCCGGACGGGCCCGGGAACGGGAGATGGGGCGATCCGCATGGTCAAGCGGCTTACGCCCACCGCCTGACGCGGCCGAGGAACCCGTCGGTGCGACGATCTCGTCGAGGGTCGTCGGCCGGCGACCCTCGGTCATTAACCCTTGGGCAAATCCGGCCCGGAGAGCCGCGTTTCGTCGCGCAAAGCCGTGGACATCTGTCCGGATCTTGGTCGCGCCCGGGGGTGGACATCTCGCTCTGGCGATCACCCGTTGTAGAGTGGCGTCGACGCCCCGTCTCGAGCCCAGAGGACACCCGCCCGCGATGCTGACCGGTTCGGCCATCACCCGCGCGCTCGTCATCGTCGTGCTGGCGGCCGGCCTCGCCGGGCTGTGGCAACTCCTGATCCCGCGCGCCACCGGCCCGCACATCTCCGAGCCGCCCAAGCGCGCCGAGGCCGGACGGAGCGCACCGCCTCTCCCCGCCCCGACGAGCGAGTCCGGCGATCCGGTGCGCTCGGTCTATCCCGGGCCGCGCCCGGCCGACACGCCGCCGCAGCGCCCGCCGGTCGTGGCGGAGGCGCCCCCCGTGGCAAGCCCGGCCCCGGCGCCGGTCCCCGCGCCGGCTCCGATCCCGGCTCCGATCCCGGCTCCTGCGCCCTCCCCTCCCCCGGTCTTCACCCCGTCCGTGCCGCTGCCGCAGGTCGACACGACCGCCGACACAGAGCCCTCGACCGGAACGGTCGACCTCAACACCGCCAGCCTGGCGGAACTGAACGGATTGGGCGGCGGCCTGATCGGGAAGGCGATCATCGCCAAGCGGCCCTATGCGTCGCCGGGCGAACTCCTGTCGAAGCGGGTGCTGAGCCGGGCGACGTATGAGAAGATCAAGGACCAGGTGACGGTGCGATAGCCCCGCCGAAGCGGACGTCCCGCGCTTGAGCATTTCCGGCATCACCGCGAGCGAGGACGGACTTCCGATTTGGTCCGATTGATCTTGAGTGGAGATGCCGCCGGCTCGAACTCAATGGAAGTTAATTAAAAATATTCTATTTTATACCAACGGCCGTTGAAAACGACCTTTGGTTCCGTTCTCCAATTTTCGCTCAGCCAAAGGCTGAGTATCGAAAATATGAGATGGTTCATCGGCCCGATGCGTCAGCATCTTGGGCCGATGGTATCAAGCAGGCTTTGACGACACTGCCCGGTGCCCGCCCAATCCACCTCCGACGAGTCTGGCCCCCGCCGCGCACCGCACCGGGGGCCGCTGCGATTCACGCCGCCAGCGGCGCCGGGATCTCGGTCTCGCGCTCGGTCACCAGGTCGGCAGCGATGCGGCCGGAGCCCGCCGCCATGGTCCAGCCCAGCGTGCCGTGGCCGGTATTGAGCACCAGGCCGCGGATCTGGGTGCGGCCGAGATAGGGCACGTTCGAGGGCGTGGTCGGGCGCAGGCCGCTCCAGGCGGTGGCGGCGGAGAAGTTGCCGGCGTTCGGGAAGGTGCGCCGGGCATTCTCCAGGATCGCCGCGACCCGCGCGGCGTCGAGATGGCGGGTATAACCGGACAATTCGGCGGTGCCGGCGACGCGCAGATGGGTGCCGAGATTGGAATAGACCAGCTTGTACTCGTCGTCGGTGAGGCTGACCTGCGGCGCGCCGTGATCGTCCTCGATCGGGATCGAGACCGAATAGCCCTTGGCCGGGTAGATCGCGAGGTTCACGCCGTAGCGGCGTAGGAACGGCGCCGACCAGGAGCCGAGCGAGACCACGACGTTCGGGGCGGTGAGCCGCTGATGGCCGCCCGCCACCATCGCCTCGACGCCGGTGACCCGGTCGCCGGACGGAGAGAGCAGCAGGCGCGTCGCCTCGGAGCCGTACAGGAAGGTCGCGCCCATCGTGGCGGTGCGGGCGGCGAGCGCCTGGGTGAAGGCGCGGGCATCGCCGCTCTCGTCCTCCGCCGTGTAGGTGGCGCCGACGATGTCCTGGATGCTGCCGGCAAAGGCCGGCTCGATCGCCAGCACCTCGTCGCGGCCGATCACCCGGCGCTCGCAGCCATGCTGGCGCATCAGCTCGGCGACGGGCTTGGCGGCCTCGAACTCCTTCGGCTCGCGGTAGAAATGCAGGATGCCCAGCGTCTTTTCCGCGTAGGACAGGCTCTCGGCGGCCCGGATTTCCTGGAGCTTGGCGCGGCTATAGGCGCCGAGCCGCACGATCTCGACGGTGTTGCGGCGCGCCCGCTCGGGCGTGCAGTTGCGCAGGAAGCCGGCGATCCACGACCATTGGTGCCGGTCGAGCCGGGGGGTGAAGAGCAGCGGCGCCTTCGCGTCGAACAGCCACTTCACCACCTTGAGCGGCGCGCCCGGATTGGCCCAGGGCTCGGCATGGCTCACCGAGATCTGGCCGCCATTGGCGTAGCTGGTCTCGAGCGCCGCCCCGCCCTGGCGGTCGATCACGCAGACCGACAGCCCGGCTCGTGCCGCCCAATACGCGGTGGCGGTGCCGACGACGCCGGCGCCGAGCACGATGAGATCGAAGGAGGTCTGTTGTCCCGACACGTGTTCCATCCTTCCCGCCTCTCTGAAGGCAGGTCACAGGGTTGGAACTCTGTTCGGGTGGCCTGAGAGATTCGCCGGGTTTGCACCCGGCTTGCTCCATCGGCGGGCGGCGTGGCGCCCTCTCCAGAGTGTCCTCTCGCTCGCGGTCCATTTACCTGAGAGCTTCGGCGCGCAGCACGGCTGGCACGCTTTTCCCCTTCGGTGCCGGCTCGGGGCCGGTCTCTCCCGCAACCATCAACGGACGGCCAAGCCTGTAGCATGGCCGTTGGAACTATGGAAGCGCAGAGGCAACGCCCCTATTTAACAGCCATTGGTTGAACAATTGACTGATCTATGCACACCAAAGCGCTTCACATTGATGGAGCAGGAGAGGTGCCTTCTTCTGGTTCTGGTTCTGCATTTTTCTCGTCGGCAATTGCTTTGCAAGTATCAAAATTGCCTCGATGCACTATACCGTAATTACCATCAAGAACGACAAAGTCAATCACTTTGCTAATCAGTTTCGTCGGCGGATCGTCCACGATTTCTATGAGCGGACAAACAACAAAACGTCCCATAATACCATGAACAACAGGACCAAATGTTTTATATGTTGCCATTTTTCACCACCCGTCTTTACACATAGCCGCCAAATAATTGGCTTTTCTATTTGCGCCTGCGTATTTGCTGCGCCGATCCTGACATAATCATCAATCGGGATTTCTCAAGCCCGGCAGGCCTCGAAGCCCTTGCGGATCTGCTCCGGATCGAGGTGGCGGCCGATGAAGACGACGCGGGATTCCCGCGGGTCGCCCGGCTTCCACTCGTCCTGGAGGTCGCCGTCGAGGATCATGTGCACGCCCTGGAACACGAAGCGGCGTGGCTCGTCGGGGAAACTGATAATACCCTTGCAGCGCAGGATGTCGGCCCCCTGGACCTGGGTCAGGTCGGAGATCCACGGCATGAACTTGTTGGGATCGACCGGGCCGGGAATCCGGGCCGAGATCGACTGGATCTCGTCGGAATGGTGATGGTGGTGCCCCTCCTCGAGGAAGTCCGGCTCGATCTCGACGATGCGGGCGAGGTCGAAGGCGTTGCGGCCGAGCACCGCGTCGAGCGGCACGGCGCAATGCTGGGTGCGGTGGATCTCGGCCGAGGGATTGATGGCGCGGATCTGGCGCTCGACCGCCGCGAGGCCCGCCTCGTCGACGAGGTCGGCCTTGTTGAGCAGGATCACGTCCGCGAAGGCGACCTGGTTCTTGGCCTCGGGGGCGTCCTTCAGGCGCTCGGTCAGCCACTTGGCATCGACGACCGTCACCACCGCGTCGAGGCGGGCGGCCTCGCCGACATCCTGGTCGACGAAGAAGGTCTGGGCGACCGGGGCCGGGTCGGCAAGGCCGGTGGTCTCGACGATGATCGCATCGAACTTGCCCCGGCGCTTCATCAGCCCGTCCATGATGCGGATCAGGTCGCCGCGCACGGTGCAGCAGATGCAGCCGTTGTTCATCTCGAACACTTCCTCGTCGGCGCCGACGACGAGGTCGTTGTCGATGCCGATCTCGCCGAACTCGTTGACGATCACGGCGTAGCGCTTGCCGTGCGGCTCGGTGAGGATGCGGTTGAGAAGAGTGGTCTTGCCGGCGCCGAGATAGCCGGTGAGCACCGTGACGGGGATCTTGTCGGACATGCGGGGCCGTCTGTTCGCGAAGGAGTGGGGCGCCGGGGGGCGCCGCGACGGGTGATATAGTGTGTCACTCCGCCCGGCGCGAGGCCGCATCCGGCAGGCTGAAACGGGCCAAGTCGAAGCGGGCAACGTCGAAGCGGGCAACGTCACGCAGCAAAGCCACGAAGGCGCGGGCGCCGTGGTCGAGGAGGGCATGCCCGGCCTCCGCCGTGCCGAGGCGGGCATCGCCGATGGCGCCGGCCGGGTTCAAGTCCTGGGCGTGCCAGGCGAGGGCGGCCGGGCGCCCGGCGCGCAGGTGGGTGTAGGTCTGCTCCATCGCGCGGCTTGCCGGAACGAAGTCGCGGATCGCCGCGTGCCGCACCAGGTCGGGCCGGAGCGCCAGCATCAGGGCGGTCTCGATCCCGCCGCCATGGATGCCGTGGCGCACCTCCTCCTCCGGAAACAGGCCCGGCGGGGTGCCGAAGCGGCTCCAGGCGGTGGTGACCGCCACCATCCCGTGCCGGCCGCGCAAGCCCAAGGCCACGAGGTCCATGAGGGCGCTGTTGCCGCCATGCGACGACACGATCACGAGCCGGCGGCAGCCCGCCCGCACGACCCCGTCGCCGATCTCGGTCCAGGCCCGAAGAGCGGTCTCGGGGCTGAGCGTCAGGGTGCCGGGAAAATCCGTGTGCTCGGGCGACAGGCCGACGCTCTGCACCGGCAGCACCCGCACGTCGAGGTCGTCGGGAACGAGGTCCATGACCCGCGCCAGGTAGCCCTCGGCGATGACGACGTCGGTGGAGAGGGGCAGGTGCGGCCCGTGCTGCTCCACGGCCGCAACCGGCAGCACAGCCACGGTGGCGCTCAATGCGCCGTCGCGGCACTCTTCGGTGGTCAGGTCGCCCCAGGGCCGGGCCGGCATCGCGTTGCTCCTGTGATCGGGGCACGCACCATAAGCCGCGGACGGATCGGCCGAAACCGGCAAGGGTTATCCAGATGCTCCGTCATCCAGGCGTCACGGGCGGGCTGGCATGTGCCCCTGGGGCGCCATGGGGCGCACCACCCGCTGCGCTTGCGCTCATTGTGCCGGCGCCGCAGGATTGTCTCGAGAACAGGGGCGACACGCCATGGCAGCGGGCGAGCAAGCTTTGGCCGTGGACGTGCCGCGCCGGGCGGCCAAGCGCCTCCGGCCCCCCGGCGCCAAGAGCGTCGGCTGGGCGCTGATGCAGGCGGCCCGCCTTCACCGCGGCCGGATCGGCGACCGCCTGGCGGAACTTGATCTCTTCGCCGGCCAGGAGCAGGTGGTGCAGGCGCTGGCCGCCGCCGGCACCATGACCATGGGCGACCTTGCCGCGACCCTGCGGGTGCGGCCGCCCACCGCCTCGAAGACCATCACGCGGCTCGCCGCCATGGGGGTGGTCGAGCGCCGGACCGAGGCCGGGGACGGCCGCATCGTCCGGGTGCGCCTGACCGAAGCGGGCCTCGCCAAGGCCGCGGCGATCGAGGGCCTCTGGGACGACGTCGAGGCCGAGATGCTGGGCGGCTTCGACAACAAGGAGCGCCGGCGCCTGCGCAAGCTCCTGCGCCGCGCCGCCCGCAACCTCGCCGAGGCCGCCGGCCTCGACGCGCACGATTCCGACGCCGAGGCCGAGGACGACCTGGAAGGCGGGCTCGACGGCGATTCGAGCCGGGACATGGACTGACCGAGCGGGACTTGCGACAGGGCAGGCGAGCGCCCGATCGCGACCACGACCGTGGAGGCGGGACCGGGTCGCCCGGCATCGGCCTCCCGGCCGAACGCTTGGTCCAGCGCGTCGGCCAGGTCGACGGCACGCGCTCTCGGGTCCGACCGCTTGCCGTGGCGGCGCGTGCTCTACTTCCCTTGCGCCGCAACCGACATCGGAGGGACCCGTCATGGCCAAGCAGGACCGCAGCGTGCTGATCGTCGGAGCCTCGCGGGGCTTGGGCCTCGGATTGGCGCGGGCCTTCCTCGCCCGCGGCTGGGACGTCACCGCCACGACCCGGGGCGAGGCACCGGCGCTCGCCGCCTTGAGCCCCGTCGCGCCCGCCCTCGCCCGGGTCGACATCGACGACGACGTGAGCGTGGCGCGCCTGCATGCCGACCTCGCGGGCGCGCGCTTCGACGTGGTGTTCGTGGTGGCGGGCATCGCCGACGGCGCCCATGTGCCGCTGCCCCAGGGCGACCGGGCGACGGCGCTGAAGGTCTACGAGACCAACGCGGTGAGCCCGATCCGCTTCGCCGAGACCTTCGCCGACCGGGTCGCTCCCGGGGGCCTGATGGTGCTGATGAGTTCGGTCCTCGGCAGCGTCTCGCTCAACGAGAGCGGCGGCTGGGAGAGCTACCGGGCGAGCAAGGCCGCCCTCAACACCCTCGCCCGCAGCTTCTCGATCCGCCACGGCGACGCGCCGTTCGGCACGGTGCTGATGCATCCGGGCTGGGTGCGGACCGACATGGGCGGGCCGGAGGCCGATATCGACGTGGCGACCAGCGCCGACGGGATGGTGGCGGTGGTCGAGGGGCAGCTCGGGCGGCGGGGCTGCGCGTATCTGGATTATCGGGGAGAGACGGTGGCGTGGTAGGGTGGCATCATCGTCGTCTGTCTGCCCTCTGCCAATCATCGTCGCGGGTTCCCGTCTCCCTTATGGGAGACGAGGGCGCGCGTCAGTTGCTTCATCAGTGAGGCGGGAAGGAACCCTCCCCCCCCCCCCCCACCCCCCCCCCTCCTCCCAGGAGCCCCCCCCCGCCCCCCCCGGCCCCCCCCGCGCGCCGACCCGCCCCCCACGCCACGCCTGTCGCGCTCCCCCCCTGTCCCGCCCGCCCCACCCGCCCGTCGCCCCGTCCCGTCCCGCGGCAGCCCCGAGCCCGCGCCACGGTCGTCTCGC
>NZ_LABX01000298.1 GCF_001043915.1 Methylobacterium aquaticum
GAGCGACCCCGCTCCATCGCCTCGTCACAGCGCTCGACAGCGATCGCTCGGCCATGGACGAGCGGGCCATCGCAACGCGGACGACGCAGCGACGCATCGATGGCGCCGCCATCGGATCGATGCACCGGGCGGCCACCGTCCCGGCGCCACGAGCCCGTCGTGAACCATCCCCGAGACCGGCGCGACGTCTTTCGTTAACCAATATTCTACCAATCCCTTAACGTCACATAACCTCGAATACGTTATCGCTAACTGAAAATTATCCCTTGTTTGGCATAGTCAGATTACCGCGAAATCTCGCTTTTCCCGGCATCATTCCTGACGTGACGCTTTCTGCTGCCCAGATGGTCGAGCGGAAGGCGAGCGACGGAGGAGGGTCGGGACGGGGTGGCGCTTTCGTCTTCGCGATTCCCGCGCGATCCAAGGGTCGATGCAGACATGACTTCCCTCAACCCGGTCGACGTGTTCCGGATGGAGGCAGACGAGCTTCTCGCCTGCCTCGAGACCACGCTACTCGACCTCGGCGAGAAACCGCAGGACAGGGACCTGATCGACACGGCGTTCCGTGCGCTCCACACGATCAAGGGCTCGGGGGCGATGTTCGGCTTCGAGCGGGTGGCGGCGTTCACCCACGATTTCGAGACCGCCTTCGACCTCGTGCGCCAGGGCCGCGTGCCGGCGAGCCTCGATCTCGTGAACGTCGCCCTGTCCGCCAAGGACTACATCCGCCTCCTGATCGAGGATCCCGACGGCGCCGAGCCGGTCTTCGGCCAGGCCATCCTCGACGAGCTCAGCGGCCTCGTCGGGCGAGCCACGGGCCGGGCGACGGCCGCCCCGGCTCCGGTCTCCGAACCGGCGACGGTCTCCGAACCGGTCGGCGATGGCGCGGCCGGCTGGCGCGTCGCGATCGCCTTCGCGCCGGACATCCTGCGCAACGGCACGAACCCGCTGGCCCTCCTCGACGACCTGC
>NZ_LABX01000299.1 GCF_001043915.1 Methylobacterium aquaticum
GTGGCGGGCGAGGAGGCCGCCGGCGCCCCCGCCCCGCACAAGGGCCTGGGCACCGCCGCCCCGCCCCGGCCGAGCCTCCTGCCCTACGGGGCGGCGCTGGCGATGGTCGCGGGGGCGCTGGGCCTGGGCCTCGTCCTGCAATCCTCCCTCGGCCACGAGAGCACCGACCTCGTCTTCCTCACCGCCGTGGTGGCGGTGGCGGTGCGCTTCGGCCTCGGCCCGTCGCTCGCCGCCGTCCTGGCCTCGTCGCTCGCCTACAACTTCTTCTTCCTGCCGCCGCTCTACACCTTCACCATCGCCGACCCGACCAACGTCGTCGCCCTGTTCTTCTTCACCCTGGTGGCGGTGGCGGTCTCGAACCTGGCGGCCCGGGTGCGCGCCGAGGCGCGGATCGCGGGCGCGCGCTCGCGCACGACGGAGGCGCTCTACGGCTTCTCGCGCAAGCTCGCGGGCTGCGGCACCCTCGACGACGTGCTCTGGGCCACCGCCTACCAGATCGCCCTGATGCTGCGCCTGCGGGTGGTCCTGCTGCTGCCGCAGGACGGTCCCGCGCCGCGTCGCGGCGCCGTCACCGTCATGGCCGGCTATCCCCCGGAGGACTTCCTCGACGAGGCCGACCTGGCGGCGGCGACCTGGACCTTCGACCACGGCCGTCCGGCGGGCCGCGGCGCCGACACGCTCCCGGGGGCGAAGCGCCTGTTCCTGCCGTTGCGGACCGGCCGCGGCATGGTCGGGGTGGTCGGGCTCGACGGCGACAAGCCCGGCCCGCTCCTCACCCCCGACCAGCGCCGCCTCCTCGACGCCCTGGCCGACCAGGCGGCGCTCGCCATCGAGCGGGTCCATCTCGTCGAGGATCTCGACCGCGCCCGGCGCTCGGCCGAGGCCGACCGGCTGCGCCAGGCCCTGCTCTCCTCGCTCTCGCACGACCTCAAGACGCCGCTCGCCGCGGTGCTCGGCGCGGCCACGACCCTTCGCGATCTGAGGGACGCCCTCGGCCCGGAGGCGAAAGGAGAGCTGCTCGCGACGATGATCGACGAGGCCGAGCGCCTGAACCGCTTCATCGCCAACCTGCTCGACATGACGAAGCTCGAATCCGGCGCGCTCGCGCCCAACCTCGCCCCCCACGATCTCGCCGAGATCGTCGGGACGGCGCTCGAGCGGGCGGGCAAGATCCTCTCCCGCCACCGGGTCGAACTGGCGCTCGGCGCCGGCCTGCCGGCTCTGCGCCTCGACGCGGTGCTGATGGAGCAGGTGCTGTTCAACCTCCTCGACAACGCCGCCAAATATGCTCCCGAGGGCAGCCTGGTGCGGATCGAGGCGTGGCAGGAGACCCGGCGGGAGGGCGACGCGGTGTCCTTGACGATCCTCGACGAGGGCGAGGGCATCCCGGAGGGCGACGAGGAGCGGATCTTCGACACCTTCTACCGGGTGCGCAAGAGCGACCGGGTCCGGGCCGGGACCGGCCTCGGCCTTGCCATCTCCCGCGGCTTCGTCGAGGCGATGGGCGGGCGGATCACCGCCCGCAACCGGGGCGACCGGCCCGATTCCGCCTCGCCGGGCGCCGCCTTCACCCTGATCCTGCCGGTGCCGCGCACCGCCCTGGAGGATGCCGCGTGAGCAACGGCCTGCGTATCCTGGTCATCGACGACGAGCCGCCGATCCGCCGGCTCCTGCGGGTCGGCCTCGGCAGCCAGGGCTACGAGGTGGCCGAGGCGCCAAACGGCCGCGCCGCCCTCGACGGCCTGGAGCGGGAGGCGTTCGCCCTCGCGATCCTCGATCTCGGCCTGCCGGACATCGCCGGCCATACGCTCCTGGCGCAGATCCGCGCCCGCTGGCCCGACCTGCCGGTGATCGTGCTGTCGAGCCGCGACGACGAGGCCGGCAAGGTCGAGGCCCTCGATCTCGGGGCGGACGACTACGTCACCAAGCCGTTCGGCATGAACGAGCTTCTGGCCCGGATGCGGACGGCGCTGCGCCACCAGCTCGCGGTCGGCGGCGAGCGCCCGGTCTTCCGGGCCGGCGACCTCTCGGTCGATCTCGTGCGCCGGATCGTCCGGGTGGGCGAGCGCGAGGTGAAGCTGTCGCCCAAGGAATACGACGTGCTGCGCCTGCTGGTGCACCATGCCGGCAAGGTGCTCACCCATGCCCACCTGCTGCGCGAGGTGTGGGGCCATGCCGCCGACCCGCAATACCTCCGGGTCTATGTGCGCCAGCTGCGCCAGAAGCTCGAGCCCGAGCCCGAGCGCCCGCGCTACATCCTGACCGAGACCGGGGTCGGCTACCGGATGCGGGCGCCGGATTGAGGCGGCGTCCCGGCCGGGTCCTCCGGCGCGGAGGGCCGGACGCCGTCGGGCGCGCGGCGCACCCAGGCGTCGAGCGCCCAGCCGATCCCGCGGCCGGCGGCGGCCACGAAGACCAGCGACCCGGCGATGTGAAGGAAGAGCGGCGCGTCCGACAGGACGGGCAACGGGCTGGGCAAGGCGGTGACTCCCTGATCTCGCCGGCAAGAAGACCGCCTGGCCCGGGCGGGCCGCCAGTGCTCCGGCGCCACACTGACCGGGAGGCGGCCCGGGAGACGGCGGCCGCCCGAGGGGAGCGGCCTCGACCGCGCGGCAGGCGGAGGGCCGCTGTGGCGGCTGTGCCGCAGCCGCGGGCGGCGATCCGTCGGGGTTCGCCCGCCGAATCAGCCCGCCGCGATCGCCGCGCGCGGCCCGCCCGCCTGCATCGGAAGCCTGACCGTCGCCGCCAAGGTCTCGCAGCAGCGGATCGGCAGCGGGCAATCCCTCCCGGCGCCGCGGTGGCAGCGGTGGCGCGCCGGTGCCGGGCGAAGAGTGTCCTCCATGGCGCTGGACAAGCTGGCCAGCAGCACGGTCTCCTGATGGTACTCGAAGCCCAGCGAGACGCGCATGCCCCGCAGGACGTTCCGCTCGTGATCGGTCGACAGACCGTTCCGCTCACGCGCCTCGATCAAGGAAACCTGCCGGGTCGCCCGATCGCACGTCGCCTCGATATTGGAGTGAACTTGGGTGAGCAGCGCCCATACGTCCATTCTGGCCCCCGCCTTGTTCGTCGCAGCGTCCCTTGCACTGCAACACGCGCGGATCTTCTGCCGTCTGCGTAGGGTCAACTGTAACGAAGTCGACACGACTGGCGAGAGGTATGACGGTTAGATAATACCAACGGTCGTTGGAAACGACCTTTGGTGCCGTTCGCGAATTTTCGTCAAGCCTCTGGCTTGACATCGAAAATTCGAGATGGAGCAACGGCCGGATGCGTCAGCATCTTCGGCCGTTGGTATGAAATCTCCTTTCGCCCGCCCGTCATCGGCTTGCCCCTGGCCTCCGGGCGGCGGATGACCGCGCCGTCCCTGACCGCGCCTTGTGCCCCCGATGATCGTCCGTCCCCGCCCCGGCGCCCTCCCGATCCTTTTCCCGCTGCCCCTGTCGATCCTGCCGCCGATCCCCCCGCCGGTGCTCG
>NZ_LABX01000003.1 GCF_001043915.1 Methylobacterium aquaticum
CGCCTCCATCACCGAGTAAGCCGGACGGTTCGATCCGGAGCCGTCCCGGCTCCGGATGTCCCGAAAGACGAAGGGGCGGGTGCCGTGCGGCGCCCGCCCCTTTTTACGTGTGCCGGAGCCGGTGGCGGGCGCTCCGTGATCGGGCTGGCCGCCGCGCCGGTTCCGGCTCGCGCTGGTGGAGGCCGTTCAGGCCGCCCGCACCTCCGACAGGAACCGCTCGACCTCCGCATCGAGGTGCTGCGAGTGCCGCGACAGCTCCGAGGCGGCCTCCAGCAGGTGGCGCGCCGCCGTTCCGGTCTCCTCCGCGGCGCCGGCGACGCCCGCGATGGTGCGGGTGACTTCGCCCGCGCCGACCGCGGCCTGGGACACGTTGCGGACGATCTCCTGGGTCGTCCCGTCCTGCTGGCCAATGGCGGCGGCGAGCGCGGCGGCGACGTCGCTGATCTCCTCGATCCGCGCCACGATCCCGCCGATCGCCGCTACGGCCTGGCCGGTCGCGGCCTGGATCTCGCCGATCTGTCCGGAGATCTCGTCGGTGGCCCGCGCGGTCTGCGCGGCCAGCTCCTTCACCTCGGCGGCCACCACGGCGAAGCCCCGCCCCGCCGCGCCGGCGCGGGCCGCCTCGATGGTGGCGTTGAGGGCGAGCAGGTTGGTCTGATCGGCGATCGACGAGATCAACCCCAGAACGTCGCCGATCTTCGCCGCGGCCCGGGTCAGATCCTGCACCAGGGCCGCGGTCTGGCCGGCCTCGGTCACGGCGGCCCGGGCCAGGCCCGCCGTGCCGGAGACCTGGCGTCCGATCTCCTGCACCGAGACACCCATCTCCTCGGCGGCGGCGGCCACCGCGCCGACATTCGATGCCGCCTCCTCGGCGGCGGCCGCGACGGCGCTGGATTGGCCGGCGGTCTGGGTGGCGGTGGCGGTCATCGCCCGGGCGGTGGCCTGGAGTGCGGTCGCCGCGGAGGTCACCGAGGCGACGATGCCGCCCACCACCGCCTCGAACCCGTCGGCCATCTCCCGCATCGTCGCCCGCCGCTGCGCCTCGCCGGCCGCGTGCAGGTCGGCCCGTTCGGCATCCAGCGCCGCGGCGCGGATCATGCTGTCCCTGAACACCTGCACGGCCCGGCCCATCGCCCCGACCTCGTCCTGCCGTCCGGTCGAGGGCACCACCGTCGCGGTGTCGCCGGCGGCGATCCGGTGCATCGCGGCGGTCATCTGCCCCAGGGGCCGGCTGACCTCGAGGATCAGCATCAGGGCCGCGCCGGCGGCGAGCACGGCGGCGAGGCCGAGATAGACGATCATCTGGCGCTCGGTGCTCGCGTAGGCGGCCCGGGCGACCTGGCCGCTCTCGGTCGCGGCGGCCTCGTTACGGTCGACGAGCGCCACCAGGGTGGCGATCACCTGGCGGATCGCCTCCGACATGGTGGTGTTGTAAAGCTCGGTCGCCCCGGCCTGGTCCCCGCTCTCGGCCCGCCGCAGGGCATCGGCCTGGAGCGTCAGGTAGACCTGCCATTGCCGATCGAAGGCGGCGTAGAGGCCCTGCATCGCGGCAGAGGCCGGCAACCGGGCATAGGCCGCACGCTCGCGCGCCAGTTCCGCGAGGCGCTGGCGCATCGACGCCGCCGCGTCCTCCCGCTGCCGGTCGGTGCGGGCCGAGATCAGGCGGCTGCCGTTGACGCGGATCCGCAGGGTGAGGGCCTGGATCCGCCCGAGCGCCTGGGTGGCGGGCAGCGCCTCCTCGCCCAGGTCCGACACCGAGGCTTGCAGAATCCGGGCCTGGTGGAACGCCAGACCCCCCAGCCCGGCCATCAGCACGAGCATCACCGCGAAGCAGCCGATCAGCTTAGTGCGGATCGAGATCGTATGCAGCAACATAATTCATCTCCGTGATACGGTCGAAATAAAATTCAATAGGTCGAATGATCGTATAATTTTGGTTAAAATCGCATTAATTCCTGCGGTATGCGAGTGGTCGTGCTCAATGACCTTGGGGAATTAGAGCCCGACGATGGCGGCCCCGCTCGGCCCCGCTCGGCCGCGGGAGACCCGCCGCCGTCGCACCGAGCCGCGCGACATTCCGCTTGCATCCGGGCCCGCGATCCGGCTACAGAGCGGACGCGCCGCGGCGCTGCAGGAGTGTAGCTCAACTGGTCAGAGCACCGGTCTCCAAAACCGGGGGTTGGGGGTTCGAGTCCCTCCACTCCTGCCAGGGACCGCGAGCCGACCGGAGCCTCCAGCGAAAGCCGGCGGACCTCCATAACAATCCGTCCGGGACAGTCGACAAGCGCAGGCAACTGCGCTAGACGCTGCGCCCATCCCAGATCGAACAGGCGGCTCCGCGGGCCCGGGGGTGATCCTTCAGCCCGCGCGCCGCCGTTGGTTTCGAGCGCATCGGTTGTCCGAGCCATGGCATCGAACGAAGCGACGAAGAAGATGGACCTCGGGCGCAACGCCTCCCGCAGCACCCCGCCGACGCCGCCCGTGCGCCCGGCGCAGAAGCGCGTCGGCCCGTTCGAGTTCCTCCAGCAGGTGCGCGACGAGGGTCGGAAGGTCACCTGGCCGACCCGCAAGGAGACTCTGGTCACCACCCTGATGGTGTTCGTCATGGTGGTGGTGGCGAGCGTGTTCTTCACCGTCGTCGACCAGGTGCTGCGCTACGCGGTGACGCTGGTGCTGGGCATCGGGGCCTGATCGAGCAGAGATGACCCGGCAGATGCCGGCCCGCGACCGGGCCGCCGCCGGATTGGAGTGAACGCCGTGTCGAAGCGCTGGTACATCGTCCACGCCTATTCGAACTTCGAGAACAAGGTCGCGCAGTCGATCAGGGACCAGGCGGCGCAGCGCGGCCTGACGGAGAAGTTCGACGAGGTCATGGTCCCGACCGAGAAGGTCGTGGAGGTGCGCCGCGGCCGGAAGGTCGATGCCGAGCGCAAGTTCTTCCCCGGCTACGTGCTGGTGAAGTGCGATCTCACCGACGAGGTCTATCACCTCATCAAGAACACCCCGAAGGTCACGGGCTTTCTCGGGGCCGACAAGTCGAAGCCGGTGCCGATCCCGGATGCCGAGGCCGAGCGCATCAAGGGCCAGGTCCAGGAAGGCACCGAGCGTCCGAAGGCGTCGATCGCCTACGAGGTCGGCGAGCAGGTCCGCGTCGCGGACGGCCCCTTCGCCTCCTTC
Organism: Methylobacterium aquaticum; assembly: GCF_001043915.1. Classification (GTDB taxonomy): domain Bacteria; phylum Pseudomonadota; class Alphaproteobacteria; order Rhizobiales; family Beijerinckiaceae; genus Methylobacterium; species Methylobacterium aquaticum. Next base: position 3,178 of record NZ_LABX01000003.1, read on the forward strand.
AACGGCATCGTCGAGGAAGTCGACGAGAGCCGCTCCCGCCTCAAGGTGGCGGTCTCCATCTTCGGCCGGGCGACCCCGGTCGAACTCGAATACGGTCAGGTCGAGAAGCTCTGATCGTACCCGGCGGATTGTTTTGGGAGTCAGCACAAGGCGCAGCGATGCGCCCGTGATCGCTGCTCCCGACGAACCGCCCTCACCCGCGGAAGGCCCGCCCGGCAACGCCTCCGGGATTCCGGGCCGTACCGCGACCTGCAACCGCCCTCATGCACGAGGGCTACTTTGGGAGCAGTCCCATGGCGAAGAAGATCACGGGCTACGTGAAGCTTCAGGTCCCGGCCGGCGCCGCCAATCCGTCGCCGCCGATCGGTCCCGCGCTCGGTCAGCGCGGCCTCAACATCATGGAATTCTGCAAGGCCTTCAACGCGAAGACCGCGCAGATCGAGAAGGGCACCCCGATCCCGGTGATCATCACCGCGTATCAGGACCGCTCCTTCACCTTCGAGATGAAGCAGCCCCCGGTGTCGTTCTTCCTCAAGAAGGCGGCCGGGCTGAAGATCGGCAAGAAGCCGGCCTCCGGCTCGAAGACCCCCGGCAAGGGCGCGCCCGCCGGCACGGTCTCCGAGGCGCAGATCCGCGAGATCGCCCAGAAGAAGATGCCCGACCTGAATTGCGATTCGGTCGATTCCGCCGTCGCCATGATCCGCGGCTCCGCCCGCGCCATGGGCCTCGAGATCACCGCGTAAGGGGAGGGCGACATGGCACAGACAGGCAAGCGCATCCGCTCCGCCCGCGAGGGCATCGCGGTCACCAAGCTCTATCCGCTCGCCGAGGCGGTGAAGCTGATCAAGGAGCGGGCCAAGGCCAAGTTCGACGAGACCTTCGAGGTCTCGATGAATCTCGGCGTCGATCCCCGCCACGCCGACCAGATGGTCCGCGGCGTCTGCAACCTGCCGAACGGCTCCGGCCGGACCGTGCGGGTGGCGGTGTTCGCCCGCGGTCCGAAGGCCGACGAGGCCCGGGCCGCCGGTGCCGACATCGTCGGGGCCGAGGATCTGCTGGAGACGATCCAGGGCGGCACGATCGACTTCGATCGCTGCATCGCCACCCCGGACATGATGCCGCTGGTCGGCCGCCTCGGTAAGGTGCTGGGCCCGCGCGGCCTGATGCCGAACCCGAAGGTCGGCACCGTCACCATGGACGTGAAGGGCGCCGTCGCCGGCGCCAAGGGCGGCTCGGTCGAGTTCCGCGTCGAGAAGGCGGGCATCGTCCACGCCGGCATCGGCAAGGTCTCGTTCGACGAGCAGAAGATCGTCGAGAACATCCGCGCCTTCGCGGATGCCGTGGCCAAGGCCAAGCCCGCCGGCGCCAAGGGCACCTACATCCAGCGCATCGCCGTCTCCTCGACGATGGGCCCGGGCGTGAAGGTCGATCCCTCGAGCGTGCTGGTTTCCGCCGGCGCCTGAGCGTCGGCGACCTCCTCGCATGATCTGAAGCGCTCGGCCCGATAAACGTGCCGGGCGCTTTTTCTTGCCGATTGGGGACCGGGATGCAGCCCTAAAGCGCTTCATGACTGCGTGGCAATCGTGAAGCGCTTTAGCTCTTTGATTTTTCCGCATTTTCTACGACGAGCCGGTATCCACTTCGTCGGAGAATGCTCTAGAGTTGTGGATGCTTTGGCTAAATTCTTGGCCGTAGGCTGTGTCGAGCCTCACTGTGACTTGGATGTTTTGAATCTATTCATCTCGCATTTTTCGGATGGGCGGTTTTATTTTGTGGTCTATCGTGCCGAATATGTAGGCGGAAAGATCTCCAGGCTTTTTCCTAAATCTCTAATATCTAAATTGCTGGCAATTCCATGGAAAGTAAGAGATATTTTGTCAAATCATCACGGGTGTTTCTAGATTATTGAGCTTTTCATTTTCACCGCTTTTGGTGGACATGTTGCTCCTCCGCACCTGACGGGATTCACGACGACTGAAACGGCGGCATCATGGTCGCCGGGCCGATGCCGCAACGCCGCGAAAACCTGACGCGACGGGGCAGCCTTCCGGCGACGCTGTGCTAGATAGGACGCCATGCGCAGCACCGTCCCGGTTTCCTCCTCGCGACGCATCCTCTGCGTCTTCCCCGCCTACACGCCGTCCTTCGGCACCTTCTCGCACGCCTATCCGCTGATGGGCGGCGTGAAGGCGTTCATGCCGCCGCAGGGGCTTCTGGTGATCGCCGCCTACATGCCGGAGGCATGGCAGGTGCGATTCATCGACGAGAACATCGCTCGGGCCAGCCCCGAGGATTTCGCCTGGGCCGACGCGGTCTTCGTGTCGGGGATGCATATCCAGGAGGGCCAGATCCACGAGATCGGCCGGCGGGCCCACGCCGCCGGCAAGGTCGCGGTGCTGGGTGGCCCGTCAGTGTCCGGCGCGCCGGAAAAATACCCGGATTTCGACTATCTCCATCTCGGCGAGATCGGCGACGCCACCGACGCGCTGATCCGGCGCCTCGACGAGACCGTGGCGGTGCCGCCCGAGCCGGAGCGGTTCGAGACCAAGGACCGCCTCGGCCTGTCCGATTTCCCGGCCCCGGCCTATGAGCGGGTGCCGCTCAAGCGCTACCTGATCGGCTCGCTGCAATTCTCCTCCGGCTGCCCCTATCGCTGCGAGTTCTGCGACATCCCGCAGCTCTATGGCCGCCAGCCGCGGCTCAAGACCCCCGAGCAGCTCTGCGCCGAACTCGACGCGATCATCGCGCAACCGGCCCATCCGGCCGTGGTCTATTTCGTCGACGACAACTTCATCGGCAACCGCAAGGCAACGCGGGAGATGCTGCCGCACCTGGTGGCGTGGCAGAAGCGGAACAACTACCCGCTCCAGTTCGCCTGCGAGGCGACGCTGAACATGGCCAAGCAGCCCGAGATCCTCGCGCTGATGCGCGAGGCCAACTTCATGACGGTGTTCGTCGGCATCGAGACCCCGGAGGCCGACGCGCTGAAGGGCATCGACAAGACCCACAACGCCGCCGTGCCGATGTACGAGGCGATCGAGACCCTGAACGCCTACGGGCTCGAAGTCACCTCCGGCATCATCCTGGGGCTCGACACCGACACCGACCGCTCCGAGCAGAACCTGATCGACTTCATCGACAAGTCGGCGATCCCGGTCCTGACCATCAACCTGCTCCAGGCTCTCCCCAAAACCCCGCTCTGGGACCGGCTGGAGCGGGAGGGCCGGCTCGTCCATGATGCCAGCCTCGAATCGAACGTGCTGTTCAAGCGCCCGCACGACGACGTGGTGCGGTCCTGGCGCCGGGCGATCGCCCATGCCTATTCGCCCGAGCACCTGTTCGAGCGCTTCAAGCGCCAATGCGACGTCACCTATCCGAACCGGATCACCACGCCGACGGCGGGCAAGCTGACGCTCACCAACCTGCGCCGCGGGCTGATCCTCGGCTTCAACATCCTGACCCGGGTCGGTTTGTTCTCCGATTACCGCCGGCCGTTCTGGCGCGCCGCCGGCTATGCCCTCAAGCGCGGGCAGATCGAGGCGGTGTTCAACATGGGCTTCGTCGCCCATCACCTGATCCGCTTCACCCGCGAGGCCCTGCGCGGCGAGCACAACGCCTCGTTCTACGCTGCCCAGGACAAGGCGAAGGCCGAAGCCGCCGCGAGGGGAGGGGCCCGGCAGGCGGCGTGAGCCACGAAAGCCGCCAATCCGCGGCATGATCCGCAGGGTCTGATGGAAAATCCGCCCCTGCGACCGAATTTCCGCATGCCGGGCTCTTGGCAGGGCGTTTGCACGCCGCTATAGACCCGGCTCCACGTTTCCGAGATCGAAAGGATTCGGCCGACCGGCCGGTCCTGGAGAGAGGTCCCCGGGCGACCGGGTGACCAAAGTGGCCGGAAGGGCTCAGGGGGCAACCCCTCGCGCCCCGTCCGGCCATGTCCTGTCCGAGACTGCAGGCGCCGGCATCCGCCGGCTTAATCCGCCAAGCCTGCACAGACGGGGAAGACCGAGTTTCACCGCCCCCATGGCCTCCTTGAGGCCGGCGGGGCGTCGGTTTGAACCATCTCGCCCGAGGCGAAGGACGTCCGCGTCCGACCGCATCGGGGGCAGGGCCGTGAAGCGTCGTTCAGGACGTCGCGGTCTTCTCGTCAAGGCCCCGGCTCATCCTGGGCGGCAACTGCAACCGGCGGGGCCCATCCGGGTTCCGCCAACCGGAGAGAGCCAAGGTGGACAGAGCAGCAAAAGCTGATCTCGTCTCGACGCTCAACGGGGTGTTTGCCAACACCTCCGTCGTCGTCGTGGCCCACTACAAGGGCCTCACGGTCGCCGACATGCAGAAGCTGCGCTCGCAGATGAAGCAGGCCGGCGCCACCGTGAAGGTCGCGAAGAACCGCCTCGCCAACATCGCTCTCGAAGGCACGGACGTCGCCTCCATTCAGCCCCTCCTGAAGGGCCCGACCCTGCTCGCCTATTCGAGCGATCCGGTCGCGGCCGCCAAGGTGGCGGTGGACTTCGCCAAGGCCAACGAGAAGCTGGTCATCCTCGGCGGAGCCATGGGGAAGACCGCCCTGAACCCGGACGGCGTGAAGGCCCTGGCCTCGCTCCCGTCCCTCGACGAACTGCGCGCCAAGCTCGTGGGCCTTGTCCAGGCTCCCGCGACCAAGATCGCCCAGGTCGTCAACGCGCCGGCTGCCAAGCTCGCGCGCGTGTTCGGGGCCTATGCCAAGACCGGCGACGCCCAGACCGACGAAGCGGCCTGACCGGCTGTTCGAGACGAAACCGTTCAAACCGACAACATCAGGAAGTGAAAAATGGCTGATCTTGCCAAGCTCGTCGACGACCTGTCCTCGCTGACCGTTCTCGAGGCTGCCGAGCTCGCGAAGATGCTCGAGGAGAAGTGGGGCGTCTCGGCGGCTGCCGCCGTTGCCGTCGCCGCCGGCCCGGCCGCTGCCGCTGCCGCCCCGGTCGAGGAGCAGACCGAGTTCACGGTCGTGCTCGCCGCCGCCGGCGAGAAGAAGATCGAGGTCATCAAGGAGGTCCGCGCGATCACCGGCCTCGGTCTCAAGGAGGCCAAGGACCTGGTCGAGGGCGCTCCGAAGCCGGTCAAGGAGGGCGTGTCCAAGGACGACGCCGCCAAGCTCAAGGCCCAGCTCGAGAAGGCCGGCGCCAAGGTCGAGCTGAAGTAAGGCGATGGCGGGCCTCCCGGCCCGCCCCGCGCTCCGGACCGGCCTCGCGCCGGTTCGGGGCCACCAGCCCGCGGGCCTCGCGCTCGCGGGCTATGGTCGCTTTCAGTGCGTCTCACACAACTCCCGCTGCGCCGACGCGGCCCTCACGAGCGACGACGGCGATCGGGAGTTTTGCGAGAGGCACGCAGCGTACCCCCTCGGGATCCGGGGCACGGATCACCATATCGGTTTTCAAGGGATGCGGACGGCCGGTGTACGGGCGGTCCGCGCGGTCTCAGGCAGGTCCGATGCGGGTCGATTCGGCCGGCGTCCCACCGGGGCCGTATAAGCGGTGGATGAGGAGCGAGGTCAACCCATGGCCAACACGCTGGTCGGTCGCAAGCGCATTCGCAAGTTTTTCGGCAAGATTCGGGAAGTCGCCGAGATGCCGAACCTCATCGAGGTCCAGAAGGCGTCCTACGACCAGTTCCTGATGGTGGACGAGCCCGAAGGCGGCCGTGCCGACGAGGGCCTGCAATCCGTCTTCAAGTCCGTCTTCCCGATCTCCGACTTCTCCTCGACCGCGCTCCTCGAGTTCGTCAAGTACACCTTCGAGCAGCCGAAATACGACGTCGACGAGTGCCGTCAGCGCGGCATCACCTTCGCGGCCCCGCTCAAGGTCACGTTGCGGCTGATCGTGTTCGACGTCGATCCCGATACCGGCGCCAAGTCGGTCAAGGACATCAAGGAGCAGGACGTCTACATGGGCGACATGCCCCTGATGACGGAGAACGGCACCTTCATCGTCAACGGCACCGAGCGCGTCATCGTCTCGCAGATGCACCGCTCGCCGGGCGTGTTCTTCGACCACGACAAGGGCAAGACCCATTCCTCGGGCAAGCTCCTGTTCGCGGCGCGCATCATCCCGTATCGCGGCTCCTGGCTCGACGTCGAGTTCGACGCCAAGGACATCGTGCACGCGCGCATCGACCGCAAGCGCAAGATCCCCGTCACCTCGCTGCTCTTTGCCCTCGGCCTCGACGGCGAGGAGATCCTGTCGACCTTCTACAACCGCGTCACGTATCGCCGTGACGGGCACGATTGGCGCGTGCCCTACGACGCCGAGCGGCTGAAGGGCTTCAAGGCGTCGACCGATCTCATCGACGCCGATTCGGGCGAGGTGGTGCTGGAGGCTGGCAAGAAGCTGACGGCGCGCGCCGCCCGCCAGATCGCCGAGAAGGGCGTGAAGGCCCTGCGTGCCACCGACGACGACCTGATCGGCCAGTACATCGCCGAGGACATGGTCAACTACAAGACCGGCGAGATCTATGCCGAGGCCGGCGACGAGATCAGCGAGAAGGTCCTCAAGGGCCTGACCGATGTCGGCATCGAGGAGATCCCGGTCCTCGACATCGACCACGTCAATGTCGGTCCCTACATCCGCAACACGCTCGCGGTCGACAAGAACTCGGCCCGCGAAGGCGCGCTGTTCGACATCTACCGGGTGATGCGCCCGGGCGAGCCGCCGACCCTCGACACCGCCGAGGCGATGTTCCACTCGCTGTTCTTCGACGCGGAGCGCTACGACCTCTCGGCCGTCGGCCGGGTGAAGATGAACATGCGCCTCGACCTCGACGCCGCCGACACCGTCCGGACGCTCCGCAAGGAGGACATGCTGGCGGTCGTCAAGGCGCTGGTGGACCTGCGCGACGGCAAGGGCGAGATCGACGACATCGACCATCTCGGCAACCGCCGGGTGCGCTCGGTCGGCGAGCTGATGGAGAACCAGTACCGTCTGGGTCTCCTGCGCATGGAGCGCGCCATCAAGGAGCGGATGTCGTCGGTCGACATCGACACCGTGATGCCGCAGGACCTGATCAACGCCAAGCCCGCGGCGGCGGCGGTGCGCGAGTTCTTCGGCTCGTCGCAGCTGTCGCAGTTCATGGACCAGACCAACCCGCTCTCCGAGGTGACGCACAAGCGCCGCCTCTCGGCCCTCGGCCCGGGCGGTCTCACCCGCGAGCGCGCCGGCTTCGAGGTGCGCGACGTGCACCCGACCCATTATGGCCGGATCTGCCCGATCGAGACGCCGGAAGGCCCGAATATCGGCCTGATCAACTCGCTCGCCACCTTCGCGCGGGTCAACAAGTACGGCTTCATCGAGACCCCGTTCCGCCGCGTGCGCGACGGCGTGGTCACCGACGAGGTCGCCTATCTGTCGGCGATGGAGGAGGCGAAGTACCACGTCGCCCAGGCCAACGCGCAGATGGACGCGAACCGCAAGCTGACGGAGGACCTGGTGGTCTGCCGCCGGGCGGGTGAGGTGATCGTCGTCGGCCCCGAGCGGGTCGACCTGATGGACGTGTCGCCGAAGCAGCTCGTGTCGGTGGCGGCGGCGCTGATCCCGTTCCTGGAGAATGACGACGCCAACCGCGCGCTGATGGGCTCGAACATGCAGCGCCAGGCGGTGCCGCTGGTCCGCGCCGACGCGCCCTTCGTCGGCACGGGCATGGAGGCGGTGGTCGCGCGCGATTCGGGGGCCGCGATCGGCGCCCGGCGCGCCGGCGTCATCGACCAGGTCGATGCGACCCGTATCGTCATCCGCGCCACCGACGAGGCCGATGCCTCCAAGCCCGGCGTCGACATCTACCGGCTGCAGAAGTTCCAGCGCTCGAACCAGTCGACCTGCATCACCCAGAAGCCGCTCGTGCGCGTCGGCGACGTGGTGAAGAAGGGCGACATCATCGCCGACGGTCCCTCGACCGAGTTCGGCGAGCTGGCGCTCGGCCGCAACGTGCTCGTCGCGTTCATGCCGTGGAACGGCTACAACTTCGAGGACTCGATCCTGCTCTCCGAGCGGATCGTGAAGGATGACGTGTTCACCTCGATCCACATCGAGGAATTCGAGGTGATGGCCCGCGACACCAAGCTCGGGCCGGAGGAAATCACCCGCGACATCCCGAACGTCTCGGAAGAGGCCCTCAAGAACCTCGACGAGGCCGGCATCGTCTATATCGGCGCCGAGGTCCACGCGGGCGACATCCTGGTCGGCAAGATCACGCCGAAGGGCGAGAGCCCGATGACGCCGGAGGAGAAGCTGCTCCGCGCCATCTTCGGCGAGAAGGCGTCGGACGTGCGCGACACCTCGCTCAGGGTCCCGCCGGGCGTCACCGGCACGATCGTCGAGGTGCGGGTGTTCAACCGCCACGGCGTCGACAAGGACGAGCGCGCGCAAGCCATCGAGCGCGAGGAGATCGAGCGCCTCGCCAAGGACCGCGACGACGAGCAGGCGATCCTCGACCGCAACACCTATGCGCGTCTGGGCGATCTCCTGGTCGGCCAGTCGCCGGTCGCCGGCCCGAAGGGCTTCAAGAAGGAGACCCTGCTGACCCGCGAGTTGCTGGCGGATTATCCCCGCTCGCAATGGTGGCAGTTCGCCGTCGTCGAAGACCGTCTCATGTCCGAGATGGAGGCGATGCAGAAGCAGTACGACGAGTCGAAGAAGCGTCTCGAGCAGCGCTTCCTCGACAAGGTCGAGAAGCTTCAGCGCGGCGACGAGCTGCCCCCGGGCGTCATGAAGATGGTCAAGGTCTTCGTGGCGGTGAAGCGCAAGATCCAGCCCGGCGACAAGATGGCGGGCCGGCACGGCAACAAGGGCGTCGTGTCGCGCATCGTCCCGATCGAGGACATGCCGTTCCTGGAGGACGGCACCCACGCCGATATCGTGCTCAACCCGCTCGGCGTGCCGAGCCGGATGAATGTCGGCCAGATCCTCGAGACGCATCTGGGCTGGGCCGCCGCCGGTCTCGGCCGGCAGGTCTCGCAGGCCGTGGATGCCTACTTGCGCACCCACGACATCGAGCCCCTGCGCGAGCGGATGAAGGCGATCTACAGCGAGTCCGAGCTGGCCGGCCTGTCCGACCAGGAACTCGCCGAGGTCGGCAACAACCTGCGCCGCGGCGTCCCGATGGCCACCCCGGTGTTCAACGGCGCCAAGGAAGCCGACATCGAGACCATGCTGGAGATGGCAGGTCTCGACCGCTCCGGCCAGTCGACGCTCTATGACGGGCGCACCGGCGAGCCCTTCGACCGCAAGGTCACGGTCGGCTACATCTACATGCTGAAGCTGCACCACCTGGTGGACGACAAGATCCACGCGCGCTCGATCGGTCCGTACTCCCTCGTCACCCAGCAGCCCCTGGGCGGCAAGGCGCAGTTCGGCGGTCAGCGCTTCGGCGAGATGGAGGTGTGGGCGCTCGAAGCCTATGGCGCTGCCTACACGCTTCAGGAGATGCTGACGGTGAAGTCCGACGACGTCGCCGGCCGCACCAAGGTCTACGAGGCCATCGTGCGCGGCGACGACACCTTCGAGGCGGGCATCCCGGAGAGCTTCAACGTTCTGGTGAAGGAGATGCGGTCGCTCGGCCTCAACGTCGAGCTGTTGTCCTCCAAGCGCGCCGCCAACGACCAGCTCGAAGCGCCTCCGGAGGCGGCCGAATAGGCCCTTCCGCACCGCCCATCGCGACCAGCGGCGGGGCCCTCGCCCGGGGGCCCCGGCCGCTCGAACCCGTTTCCCTAAGACGGCGGCCCGATTGACCCGGCCCTTCGCCCGGCCCTTCGCGGCGCCCCGTCAGCCAAGGAGCAGATCATGAACCAAGAGGTCATGAATCTTTTCAACCAGCAGGCGCAGCCTCAGAGCTTCGACCAGATCAAGATCTCGATCTCGTCGCCTGAGAAGATCCTGTCCTGGTCCTACGGCGAGATCAAGAAGCCCGAGACCATCAACTATCGCACGTTCAAGCCCGAGCGTGACGGCCTGTTCTGCGCCCGGATCTTCGGGCCGATCAAGGATTACGAGTGCTTGTGCGGCAAGTACAAGCGCATGAAGTACAAGGGCGTGATCTGCGAGAAATGCGGCGTCGAGGTCACCCTCGCGCGCGTCCGCCGCGACCGCATGGGCCATATCGAGCTGGCGGCGCCCGTCGCCCATATCTGGTTCCTGAAGTCGCTGCCGAGCCGCATCGGCCTGCTGCTCGACATGGCGCTCAAGGATCTCGAGCGCATCCTGTACTTCGAGTCCTACGTCACCATCGAGCCGGGCCTCACCCCCCTGAAGGAGCGTCAGCTTCTGTCAGAGGAGGAGTACCTGCGCGCGCAGGAGGAGTATGGCGAGGACTCGTTCACCGCCATGATCGGCGCGGAGGCGATTCGGCGCATCCTCCAGGAGCTCGACCTCGACAAGATCGCGGCCGACCTGCGCGAGGAGATCGCCACCACCACCTCCGAGCTGAAGCCCAAGAAGCTGCTGAAGCGCCTCAAGATCATCGAGGCGTTCCAGATGTCGGGCAACCGGCCGGAATGGATGATCCTGACCGTCGTGCCGGTGATCCCGCCGGACCTGCGCCCGCTCGTCCCGCTCGATGGCGGCCGCTTCGCGACCTCGGATCTCAACGATCTCTACCGCCGCGTCATCAACCGCAACAACCGCCTGAAGCGGCTGATCGAGCTGCGCGCGCCGGACATCATCATCCGCAACGAGAAGCGGATGCTCCAGGAGGCGGTCGACGCGCTGTTCGACAACGGCCGCCGTGGCCGCGTCATCACGGGGGCCAACAAGCGCCCGCTGAAGTCGCTCGCCGACATGCTGAAGGGCAAGCAGGGCCGCTTCCGCCAGAACCTGCTCGGCAAGCGCGTCGACTATTCCGGCCGCTCGGTCATCGTGGTCGGCCCGGAGCTGAAGCTGCACCAGTGCGGGCTGCCGAAGAAGATGGCGCTCGAGCTGTTCAAGCCGTTCATCTACGCCCGCCTCGACGCCAAGGGCTTCTCGGCCACGGTGAAGCAGGCCAAGAAGCTCGTCGAGAAGGAGAAGCCGGAGGTCTGGGACATCCTGGACGAGGTGATCCGCGAGCACCCGGTCATGCTGAACCGGGCGCCGACCCTGCACCGCCTCGGCATCCAGGCGTTCGAGCCGAAGCTGATCGAAGGCAAGGCGATCCAGCTGCACCCGCTGGTCTGCGCCGCGTTCAACGCCGATTTCGACGGCGACCAGATGGCCGTGCACGTCCCGCTGTCGCTCGAGGCGCAGCTGGAAGCGCGCGTCCTGATGATGTCGACGAACAACATCCTGCACCCGGCCAACGGGGCGCCGATCATCGTGCCGTCGCAGGACATCGTGCTCGGCCTGTACTACCTGTCGATCGTCGCCGACGGCTCGCCGGGTGAGCACAAGCCGAACGACCCGAAGAACCCGATGAAGGGCGTCTTCGGCAATGTCGGCGAGCTCGAGCACGCGCTCGCCGCCCGCACCGTCACGCTGCACACCAAGATCAAGTGGCGCTGGAAGGGTCTGGATTCCGAGGGCAACGAGGTCAGCCGGATCTACGACACCACGCCGGGCCGCGTGATCCTGTCCAGCGTGCTGCCGCGCCACAAGCGCGTCCCCTTCGACGTCGTCAACAAACTGATGACCAAGAAGGAGATCTCGGCGATGATCGACACCGTCTACCGCCATTGCGGTCAGAAGGAGTCGGTGATCTTCTGCGACCGGATCATGGGGCTCGGCTTCATCCACGCCTTCCGCGCCGGCATCTCGTTCGGCAAGGACGACATGGTGGTGCCGGACAACAAGTGGTCGATCGTCGACGAGACCCGCACGCTCGTGAAGGATTACGAGCAGCAGTACCAGGACGGCCTGATCACCCAGGGCGAGAAGTACAACAAGGTCGTGGACGCCTGGGCCAAGTGCTCCGACCGTCTCGCCGGCGAGATGATGAACCGCATCTCGTCCGTGCAGAAGGACGAGCACGGCGCCGACAAGCAGGTCAACTCGATCTACATGATGAGCCACTCGGGCGCCCGTGGTTCGCCGGCCCAGATGAAGCAGCTCGCGGCGATGCGCGGTCTGATGGCCAAGCCCTCGGGCGAGATCATCGAGACCCCGATCATCTCGAACTTCAAGGAAGGCCTCGACGTGCTCGAGTACTTCAACTCGACGCACGGCGCCCGCAAGGGCCTCGCCGATACCGCGCTCAAGACCGCCAACTCCGGCTACCTGACCCGCCGCCTCGTCGACGTGGCGCAGGACGCGGTGATCCGCGAGGTGGATTGCGGCACCGACAGCGGCATCCGCATGCGCGCGATCATCGATGCCGGCCAGGTCGTGGCCTCGCTGGCGACCCGCATCCTCGGCCGCGCCACGGCCGAGGACCTGATCGCTCATGACGGCTCGATCATCGTCGCCAAGGGCGAGACCATCGAGGAGAAGCACCTCGACGCGATCACCAAGGCCGGCATCCAGGAGGTGAAGATCCGCTCGGTCCTGGTCTGCGCGACCCGGAACGGCGTCTGCGCCACCTGCTACGGGCGCGACCTCGCCCGCGGCACGCCCGTCAACATGGGCGAGGCCGTCGGCGTCATCGCGGCGCAGTCGATCGGCGAGCCGGGCACCCAGCTCACGATGCGGACCTTCCACATCGGCGGCGCGGCCCAGATCGCCGATTCGTCCTTCATCGAGTCGAGCTTCGAGGGCACGGTGCGGATCCGCAACCGCGGTCTCGCCCGCAACTCGGACGGCGACCTGATCGCCACCGGCCGCAACGTGGCGGTGGTGATCGTCGGGCCGGACGGCACCGAGCGGGCGGTCCATCGCCTGCAATACGGTGCCCGCGTCCGGGTCGACGAGGGTGACGCGATCAAGCGCGGCCAGCGCATCGCCGAGTGGGATCCCTACACAAGGCCGATCCTGACCGAGATCGACGGCATCGTGGCCTACGAAGATCTGATCGACGGACAGTCGATCACCGAGACGACCGACGAGTCGACCGGCATCGCCAAGCGCGTCGTCATCGACTGGCGCGGCTCGGCGCGGACGGCGGATCTGCGTCCGGCGATCGCGATCCACGACCAGAACGGCCGGGTGCAGAAGCTGCCGCGCGGCTCGGATGCCCGCTCGGTCCTGCCGGTCGAGGCGATCATCGGCGTCGATCCGGGCACCCGGGTCAAGGCCGGCGACATCCTCGCCCGCGTCTCGACCGAGAGCGCCAAGACCCGCGACATCACCGGCGGTCTGCCGCGGGTGGCGGAGCTGTTCGAGGCGCGCCGGCCGAAGGACGCGGCGATCATCGCCGAGAAGTCCGGCACGATCTCGTTCGGGCGCGACTACAAGAACAAGCGCCGCCTGAGCCTGACCCCGCATGACGGTTCCGAGCCGGTGGAGTACCTGATCCCGAAGGGCAAGCACATCCACCTTCAGGATGGCGACGTGGTCGAGCTCGGCGACTTCATCGTCGACGGCAACCCGGCGCCGCACGACATCCTGGCGATCAAGGGCGTGGAGGAGCTGGCTGCCTACCTCGTCAACGAGATCCAGGAGGTCTACCGGCTCCAGGGCGTGTCGATCAACGACAAGCACATCGAGGTCATCGTCCGGCAGATGCTGCAAAAGGTGGAGATCACCGACGGCGGCGATTCCGAGATCCTGAGCGGCGACCAGATCGACCGGATGGAGCTGGCGGAGATCAACGAGCAACTGCTCGCCGAGGGCAAGAAGCCGGTCCAGGGCGTCCCCGTCCTGCTCGGCATCACCAAGGCGTCGCTGCAAACCCGCTCGTTCATCTCGGCGGCCTCGTTCCAGGAGACCACTCGCGTCCTCACCGAGGCGGCGGTCAACGGCAAGGTCGACAACCTCGAAGGCCTGAAGGAGAACGTCATCGTCGGCTCGCTGATCCCGGCGGGCACTGGCGCGATGATCGCCGACATCAAGTCGATCGCGCGCCGGCGCGACGGCCTGATCATGGCCCAGAAGTCGGCCGAGAGCGGCGCGGCCGTCGCCGGGCGCCTCCCCGCCGCCGAGTAGGGCGACAGGGGACTTTCGACCGGAGGTCAAAAGGGGCCGGCGCGACCGAGGGGCGCGCCGGCCCTTGCCGTTTCGACAAGGTCGGCTTCCGGGATGGGGGCGTCTCGGCGCCGGCTGCTCACACTCTCGACCTCGCAGCTTCGCCGTTGACGGCGATCGGAGCAAATCCGACACTTCCGTCCTCACACGACGCTGGGCGAACCGGCGGAACGGGCGAGGGGGGGTCAATGAAGGGCAAGGTTCTGGCGGCTGTCTCCGACGCTGCGCCGGGTCTGATCTCCGGTGATGACGGACGACGCTACCGCTTCGACGCCAGCACCGTGCGCTCTGGTCCTCTGCGAGCCGGGCAGGAGGTCGATTTCGACATCTCCGGCGACATGGCCGTCGAGATCTACGCCTTGACGAACCAGTACGGCCTCTCACCCGAAGTCGGTCGCGGCTGGATCAACTTCTATTTCAGCTCGACCGGCCGCGTATCGCGGCGGCAATACTGGCTCTATGGCGTTCTGGTGACCTTCGTCGTCTCCGTCGTCCTGGGCTGGATCCCGGTGGTCGGCCAGATCCTCGGGCTCGCGGCGTTCTGGTCGAGCATCGCGCTCTCGTTCAAGCGATGCCACGATGTCGGACGGTCCGGCTGGTGGAGCTTCCTCCCGGCCATCCCGCTCGTCCTCACGGTCGTCGTGTCGATGGTGGAGGCTGCCAATCACGCGGCGATGGCCGGCACGATCCTTCTCGCGATCGTCACGCTTGGCAGCTATGTTTGGGTGTTCGTCGCGGTCTATGTCCGGCGGGGCGAGCCGGGCCCCAACCGCTTCGGGCCGGACCCGCTCGGACTGCCGATCGCCTGAGCGCCGCCTTCCGCTTGCCGCTGGCGAGACCGGCCCGATCCTCCGGCCCGCTGCGGTCCGGCGGCCGGTGACGCTTATTTAACGCTTGACGGCCCGCCTCTTAGCCCGTAATAGGCCCTCCTACTGAACGGCTGGCCGTAGGCGACAGCTGATCGACGTGCCCCTCGTGCCTCGATCCAAGTCTCCTAAACGCGACCGAACTTCAAGCGACTGACACGTGTCAGACCGGCATGATCGCTGGGGCTCGTCCCTCGGTGGTCCTCTGCTCGCATGGCGCGCCAAAGGCTGGTTTCAGCCTGGGGCGCGATTTGCGTTGCGCTTCTCATCCGAAGCGACGGTCGTTCAGACGAGATTGCGAAACCGACGGTCGCCAGGACGGCGATGCGTTGCGAGAGGAATGGCATGCCGACGATCAACCAGCTGATCGCCAATCCGCGGAAGGCGCAGAAGGCCCGCAACAAGGTGCCGGCCCTGGACGCCTGCCCGCAGAAGCGTGGCGTCTGCACCCGCGTCTACACCACGACCCCGAAGAAGCCGAACTCGGCGCTCCGCAAGGTCGCCAAGGTGCGCCTGACCAACGGCTTCGAGGTCATCGGCTACATCCCGGGCGAGGGTCACAACCTTCAGGAGCACTCCGTGGTGATGATCCGCGGCGGCCGCGTGAAGGACCTTCCGGGCGTGCGCTACCACATCCTGCGCGGCGTGCTCGATACCCAGGGTGTCAAGAACCGCAAGCAGCGTCGTTCGAAGTACGGCGCCAAGCGTCCGAAGTAAGACGCGACACGGACCGGTCTCTATCGCCTGTCCCGCAAGGATGTCGCCGGCTTCGATGCTCAGGCGGCCTGCGTGGGGCACAACAGTTGATTTTTAGAACGTAGAAGACGGAGCGAGCGATGTCCCGCCGCCACAGCGCCGAGAAGCGCGAGATCATCCCCGACGCCAAGTATGGCGACGTCGTCCTCACCAAGTTCATGAACTCGGTGATGTACGAGGGCAAGAAGTCGGTCGCCGAGAGCATCGTCTACGGCGCGTTCGACATCATCGAGGCCCGGGCGAAGGCGAACCCGATCGAGGTGTTCCGCGCCGCCCTCGACAACGTCGCCCCGGCGATCGAGGTCCGGTCCCGCCGCGTCGGCGGCGCGACCTACCAGGTCCCGGTCGAGGTCCGCACCGAGCGCCGTCAGGCCCTGGCGATCCGCTGGCTGATCCAGGCCGCCCGCTCGCGCAACGACCGCACCATGGTCGAGCGCCTGTCGGCCGAGCTGCTCGACGCCGCCAACAACCGCGGCAACGCCGTGAAAAAGCGCGAGGACACCCACCGGATGGCCGAAGCCAACCGCGCGTTCTCGCACTATCGCTGGTAAACGCTGCTTCGCCGCCGCCCTACCGGTGCGGCGGTCCCCTTCTTCAGGAGCCCCCCGATGCCCCGCACGCACGCGATCGAGGACTACCGCAACTTCGGCATCATGGCCCACATCGATGCCGGCAAGACCACGACGACCGAGCGGATCCTCTACTACACCGGCAAGTCCCACAAGATCGGCGAGGTCCATGAGGGCGCCGCCACCATGGACTGGATGGAGCAGGAGCAGGAGCGTGGCATCACGATCACCTCGGCTGCGACCACCTGCTTCTGGCGCGACAAGCGCCTGAACATCATCGACACCCCCGGCCACGTCGACTTCACCATCGAGGTCGAGCGCAGCTTGCGCGTGCTCGACGGCGCCGTTTGCGTGCTCGACGGCAACCAGGGCGTCGAGCCGCAGACCGAGACGGTGTGGCGCCAGGCCGACAAGTACGACGTGCCGCGCGTCGTGTTCGTCAACAAGATGGACAAGATCGGCGCCGACTTCTTCAAGTGCGTCGCCGACATCATCGACCGCGTGGCCGGCAAGCCGGTCTGCCTCCAGCTGCCGATCGGTGCCGAGAGCTCGTTCAAGGGCGTCGTCGACCTGATCAAGATGAAGGCGGTCGTGTGGTCGGGCGAGGCGCTTGGCGCCAACTATGCCGAGGAAGAGATTCCGGCCGACCTCGCCGACCAGGCTGCGGAGTACCGCACCAAGCTGGTCGAGGCTTGCGTCGAGATGGATGACGACGCGATGACCGCGTACCTCGACGGCGTCGAGCCCGACGAGGCGACGATGCGCAAGCTCGTCCGCACGGCGGTGCAGCGCCGCGCCTTCCACCCGGTGCTGTGCGGCTCGGCGTTCAAGAACAAGGGCGTGCAGCCCCTGCTCGACGCGGTCGTCGACTTCCTGCCGTCTCCCGCCGATCGTGGCGAGATCAAGGGCATCGACTTCAAGACCGAGGAAGAGGTCGTGCGCCGTCCGACGGACAGCGATCCCTTCTCCATGCTCGCCTTCAAGATCATGGACGATCCCCATGTCGGCACGATCACCTTCTGCCGCATCTATTCGG
This sequence comes from Methylobacterium aquaticum, assembly GCF_001043915.1. GTDB lineage: Bacteria > Pseudomonadota > Alphaproteobacteria > Rhizobiales > Beijerinckiaceae > Methylobacterium > Methylobacterium aquaticum. Next base: position 20,462 of record NZ_LABX01000003.1, read on the forward strand.
GCAAGGTCGATTCGGGCGCGAACGTCATCAACTCGACCCGCGACAAGAAGGAGCGGGTCGGCCGCATGCTCCTGATGCACGCGAACAACCGCGAGGACATCAAGGAGGCGTTCGCCGGTGACATCGTGGCGCTCGCGGGTCTCAAGGATACCCGTACCGGCGACACGTTGTGCGACCCCAGCAAGGCCGTGATCCTCGAGAAGATGGAGTTCCCGGAGCCCGTCATCGAGATCGCCGTCGAGCCGAAGTCGAAGGCGGACCAGGAGAAGCTCGGCATCGCGCTCTCGAAGCTCGCTGCCGAGGATCCGTCCTTCCGGGTCTCCACGGACCAGGAATCCGGCCAGACCATCCTGAAGGGGATGGGCGAGCTTCACCTCGACATCAAGGTCGACATCCTGAAGCGCACCTACAAAGTCGAGGCCAATATCGGCCAGCCGCAGGTCGCGTATCGGGAGAAGCTGACCAAGCGGACCGAGATCGACTACACCCACAAGAAGCAGACCGGTGGTACCGGTCAGTTCGCGCGGGTGAAGTTCGTGGTCGAGCCGAACGAGCCGGGTGCCGGCTATGCGTTCGAGTCGAAGATCGTCGGTGGCTCGGTGCCCAAGGAGTACATCCCGGGCGTCGAGAAGGGCCTCAACAGCGTGCTGACCGCCGGTATCTTGGCGGGCTTCCCGGTGGTCGACATCAAGGTGGAGCTGATCGACGGCGCCTACCACGAGGTCGACTCGTCGGCGCTGGCGTTCGAGATCGCCTCGCGGGCGGCTCTCCGTGAGGCGCTCCAGAAGGGGGGCTCGGTCCTGCTCGAGCCGGTGATGAAGGTCGAGGTCGTGACCCCGGAGGACTATACCGGTTCGGTCATCGGCGACCTGAACTCCCGGCGCGGCCAGATCCAGGGCCAGGACATGCGCGGCAATGCGAACGTCATCAACGCGATGGTGCCGCTCGCCAACATGTTCGGCTACGTGAATCAGCTTCGCTCCTTCACCCAGGGGCGCGCGAACTTCACGATGCAGTTCGACCACTACGAAGAGGTCCCGCGCGGCGAGGCCGAGAAGGTGGTCGCCAAGTACGCCTGATGATGTCGGCCTGCAGTCAGGCCGCATCTCAGCTTCGGTGCCCGCCACGGCGGGCACCCATCCAGACACACGCGCACGCATTCGATCGACGGAGTTTTGGCCATGGCCAAGGAAAAGTTTTCG
>NZ_LABX01000030.1 GCF_001043915.1 Methylobacterium aquaticum
CGCCGGCCTGGCCGGCGGCGACGCCCGGCGCTACGCCGCGCCGTTCCCTGCCGATCGCGCGGTGCTCGGCGCCTACGTGGATGCCGGCTACGACCTGGTGGTGACGAGCCGCCAGGACGGCCGCCGGCGCGCTGGCGACATCCACCCCGCGGCGCCGACGCTCCGCCGGTCGCAGGACTTCACGCTCCGCGAGCTGGAGCATCTGCGCACCGACCCGATGCTGATCGTGTCGGGCCTGCGATGAGCGGCCCGTTCGAGGGGTGGGCGGTCCTGGAGCTGATGGGCCACCGCCGCCGCGTCGGCCGCGTCAGGGAGGTCGAGGCCTTCGGCGGCAAGCTCCTGCGGATCGACGTGCCGGCCGGCGATGGCGAGGCGACCGAGTTCTACGGCTGCACCTCGATCTACGCGCTCCGCCCGGTGACCGAGGAGGTCGCCCGCGATCTGGCGAAAACCATGGCCGATCCGCGTCCGGTCCGTCCGGTCGAGTACCGCCCGGAGCGGTACCTCGGCGCCTCGGATGATCTCGTCGACGAGAGGGACTGATGCCCTACGCCCAGAAATCCGACCTCGTGACCCGGTTCGGTGAGCAGGAGCTGATCCAGCTCACCGACCGCGTCTCGATCCCGCCCACGACAATCGACGATGCGGTCCTCGGCCGCGCGCTCGACGACGCGTCGGGCCTGATCGACGGGTACCTGGGCAAGGTCTACGCGCTGCCGCTCGCCTCGACGCCCGCGAACCTCGTCAAGCTCGCCTGCGACATCGCCCGCTACTACCTGCGCGGTGAGAGCGCCGAGAAGGACGGCGCCGTCGCGCGCGCCTACGGCGAGGCGGTGGCCTGGCTGCGGGACGTCTCGCTCGGCCGGGTGAAGCTCGACGACGGCGGAGCCGCGCCGGCCCCGGCGCCGGGCTCGGCCGGGCGCGTCCGGGTCTCCCCCCCCCGTGTTCACCCGCGACAGCTTGCGGGGGTTCTAGATGACCGGCGCGAGCATCCGGATCGAGGTCCAGGACGTCGAGGTCGCGGCGGGCCTCCAGCGCCTGGCCGATACCGGCCGGGACCTGAGCCCGACCATGGAGGCGATCGGCGCGGCGCTGCTGTTCTCCGCGCAGCGCCGGTTCGAGACGCAGTCCGGGCCGGACGGGCAGCCGTGGGCGCCGTTCGCCCCGTCGACCCTGAAGAGCATGCCGGCGCGCCGCAAGCCGCCGTGGCTCCTGCGCGACACCAACCGGCTCTATTCCAGCCTGACCTACGTGGCCGATGCCGGTGCGGTCGAGGTCGGCACCAACGTGGTCTACGCCGCTCCCCACCAGTTCGGCGGCGATATCCCGATCCCGGAGCGGCAGGCCACGGCGACCTTCCGGATCGCGACGCAGGGCGCGGCGACCGCGGCCGACGGCCGGCGCGTCGGCTCGAAGCTCCGGTTCGCGAAGGCGAGCACCCGGGCGAAGAGCGCCCACACCAAGACCTTCACGGTGCCGGCCCATACGATCCGGATCCCGGCCCGTCCCTATCTCGGCATCAGCGCCGACGATCAGGCCGAGATCCTGGCGATCATCGGCGACGACCTGGCCCCGGCCGGGGTGGAGGGTGCGCCGTGATCGTGCCGGAGACCATCGGCCGGCTGAAGACGGCGCCGCAGACCCCGCTGCGCCTCGTCGACGGCGCCGCCGCCCTCGCGGCGATCGGCACCGCGAAGCCTCTCGCGACGCCCGCCGGCTACGTGTTCGTCGCCGAGGAAGCGGCGGCCGAGAACTCCCGGGCGACCGGCGTGCTCCAGCGCGTCGAGATGGACGTCTCCGTCGTGCTGGTCACCCAGAACGTGTCCGACGCCCTGGGCGGCGCCGCGGCCGGCGACGTCGAAGCGCTCAAGGCGTGGACGAAGGCGCAGCTTCTCGGCTGGCAGCCGCCGTCGGCCGAGGACGTCCTGACATACGTCGGCGGGCGCATGGTGCGCGCCCGGGACGGGCTCGTGTGGTGGGAGCTGACCTTCGCCACCGCGACCTACCTGGAGGCTTGAGACCATGCCCGTGCGAGAGGGCGGCAGCTACGCCGCCGACGAGACCGGAGCCGTGACGCGGACCGGCGGCACCGAACAGCCCGACGGCCACCGCGTCGTCGAGGTCGACCCGGCGCCGGAGGTGCCGACCCTGCCGGCCGCTCCCGATCCGGCGCCGGCCGACGCCCCCACCACCCACCACCCGGAGGCGTGAACCGTGGCGCGCAGGTACTTCCGCAAGCTCGCCATCCTGGCGAAGGTCGAGAACAGCTACGCCGTCGACGCCGCGCCGACCGGCGCCGCGAACGCGATCGTGGTCTCCGACGTCTCCGTGACGCCGCTCGAGGGGCAGCGCGTCAGCCGCGATCTCCTGATGCCGTACTTCGGTGATCAGGGCTTCGTGCTCGCCGCGACCTACGCCCGGGTGGAGATGTCGGTCGAGATCGCCGGCGCCGGCGCCGCCGGGACCACGCCCGGCTACGGGCCGCTCCTGCGCGCCTGCGGGCTCGCCGAGGTGGTCACGGCCGGACAGAAGGTCGAATACTTCCCGGTCTCGAAGAACGCGGAAGCCCTGACGCTCTACGCCAACATGGATGGGGTGAACCACGCGCTCGTGGGGGCGCGCGGCACGGTCACCATGACGATCGCGCCGAACGGGATCCCGCGCTACCGGTTCACGCTGTCGGGCCTGCTGGGGCCGGTCACCGACACGCCGCTGCCGACCCAGACCCTCACGGCGTTCCAGAAGCCGCTGGTGGCGTCGAAGACCAACACGACCTTCAGCCTCCACGGTCTCCAGGCCGTGATGGAGAGCCTGTCGATCGACCTCGGCAACCAGGTCGAGCCGCGCATGCTGATCGGCTCGGAGAGCATCGAGATCGTCGACCGGAAGGTCTCGGGCACGACGGTGATCGAGGCGGTGAGCATCGCGACGAAGGACTGGTACACGATCGCCCGCAGCTCCGTCGTCGGCGCAATGACCTGCCAGCACGGCACGGTCGCCGGCAACATCGTCGAGATCGCGGCTGCCGCGGTGCAGATCGGCCAGCCGACCTACGGCAACACCCAGGGCATCACCAACACGAGCCTGCCGCTCGTGGTCTGCCCGGTCGCCGGCGACGACGAGATCGTCATCCGCGTCCGCTGACCGGCGGCGCGAGCCGCCCCTTCAACCCGCCTTCAACGCCTGTTCACGGGAGCCTTTGTCATGTTCGTCGTCGCCTCGCAGCGCCTGTTCTGGTGGCCGGTCACGGTCTCGATCCCGCATCCGACCGAGGCCGGGCGGCAGGAGAAGCACACCTTCGACATGCAGTTCCGGGCGCTGCCCCAGGACGAGGCGCGGCGGATCGACGAGGAACGCAACGCTCTTCCCGAGGACGAGCAGGCGGCGCGGATGTTCGACTTCATCCACCAGGTCGCCGTGGGCTGGCGCGACGTGGTCGCCGAGGACAAGACCGACGTTCCTTTCTCGCGCGAGCTGCTGGAGCAGCAGCTCCAGTTTCCGTGGTTCCGCGACGGGATCCTGCGCGCCTACGAAGAGGCCGTGACCGGCGGTGAGGCCCGCCTGGGAAACTCCGCCGCGCCGCGCGTGCATTAGCGCACGTCTGGACCGGCCGGGCCGACCCCGAGACCGCGGGGCGGCTCGACGCCGAGGCAATCGCGCAATTCGCGGCGCTCGGCGTCGCGGTCCAGGCCGGCCCCGAGGTGGATGCCGGCGACGCTCCGATCGAGGTCTGGGATGACCACTGGCTCGCCTTCAGCGTGTTCCGTGCGCTCGGCTCGCAATGGCGGGTTCTCGTCGCCGGCAAGGCGGTCGTGCATCTCGGCCTCGACTATCCGGGCGCCGAGGTCGTGATGCGCCACCTCCTGCCGCCCGGCACCGACGCGAGCGCCGTGTTTGCCGACCTCATGCTGATGGAGGCCGCAGCCCTCCCGATCCTCAACGAGGTGGTCGGATGACGCTCCAGCTCGCGGTCAGGATCACGGGCGACGCCAGCTCGCTCCAGCAGAGCGCGGTGGCGGCGTCGGCTGCCGTGAAGAGCGTCGGCGCGGCCAGCGCCTCCGCAACCGCCGAGATGGCGGCGCTTGGTCGGGCGGCCGATACGACGCAGACCAGCGTGGAGGCAGTCGCGGCCAGCGCCGGCCGTGTTCGCGATGCCTCCGGCCGGTTCGTCGGCGGTGGGGCGGCCGGTGCGGCGCCACCCGGCGCACAGGCCATGCCGAGCGCCGGGCCGGTGGTGCCACCCCGCTCGCCTCAGGCTGCCGGCGCACCCGTCAACGACAACGGCGGCCGGCCGACCTTGCGGGCCGACCAGTGGAAGAACCTCGGCTTCCAGGCCAACGACATCGCGACGTCGTTCGCGGGCGGCCTGCCGATCACTCAGATCCTGGCGCAGCAGGGCGGCCAGGTGGTGCAGGTGCTGGCCGATGCACCGGGCGGCGTCGCCGGCGGCCTGAAGGCGGTCGCGACCCGGGCGATGGAGATCCTGACCCCGGTGCGCTTGGTGACGGCCGGGTTCGTCGGGCTCGCCGGCACGCTCGCCTATCTCGGCGTGAGCTGGACCCGGTCGCAGGACGAGATCAAGACCGGGCTGATGGGCATCGGCGCGATGTCGCGCGCCACGGTGGCCGACATCAACCGCATCGCGGAGGCGTCGGCCGCCGGCGGCAGGATCGGCCGGGGCGATGCGCGCGACGTCGCGGCGCAGATCGCCGCCACCGGCCGGGTCGACGTCTCGCAGATCCAGGGTGTCACGGACCTGGCGCCCGGGCTCGCCAAGCTCACCGGCAAGAGCATCCGGGATGCCGGCGGCGATCTCGCCAAGATGTTCGCGGACCCGATCAAGGGTGCGCAGGCGCTTAACGAGATCGTGGGCGGGCTCAACGCCGGAACCCAGAACTACATCCGGACCCTGATCGAACAGGGCAGCCGGCAGGAGGCGGTCCGACAGATCGTCCTGGCGTTCGGCCCTGACCTGGAGAAGGCGGCCGAGAAGACGAGCCTATGGGGCCGCGCCTGGGAATGGGTGGCGAACCAGGCGGAGCGGGCAGGCGCCGCGGTTGCTCGGCCGTTCATGCCGACGACGGCCCAGCAGCGCCTGGATAAGGCTCGGGAGGATCTGAACCAGCTCCGGGGGGCTCAGACGCAGCCATCCCCGACGACGGGACTGTTCGGTGGTCTAACGCAGGATCAGATGCGCCTGCGGGCCGCGCGCGCCGCGCCGCAGAACGGCGAGGCGATCAAGGCCAAAGAAGCCGAGATCAGGAAGGAAGAGGAGCTTGCGGAGCGCGAGAAGCGGACCGCAGAGGCCTCCGCCGCCCGCAAGCTCGCCGCCGAGCGCTCGCAGACTGCCGAGGCCGCAGTGCGGGCGACGCAGCCCGAGATCGGCGCGCTCGAACAGCTTGAGACCCGCTACAAGACCCTGAAGGCGGCACAGGGCGACCTGGACGCGCTGTCGGGCATGTCGGCCGCGGCGCGCGGGCAGCTCACCGACGCGGTCGCTGCTGCCGAAGGCGGCCTCAAGACCTTCATGTCGGCGCAGGAGCGGGCGCGCGCCTCCGAGAGCCTGACCATCCGCTCGATCGAGGCGAGGACCGCGGCCGAGAAGGCAGCGGTCGCGGCCGAGCGGGAGCGCCTGGCGCTGGCCGGCCAGGCCATCAGCGAGGATGATCGCCGCCAGCGTATCGAGGCGGCGCGCCAGGCCGTCCTGGCGCAGACGAACCGCGACAGCCAGGACCGCCTGCGCACCGCCAACGACAACGCCGCCTCGGCCGGCTTGCTGCCCTACCAGCGCCAGCAGGCGGACCTTGAGGCGAAGTACCGGCGCCAGAACCGCGAGGATCAGGGCAGCCCCGAGGCCCTGGCGAACAACCGGGCGGCGCAGGCGGCCGAGCGCCGGGCGATCGACGCCGAGGCGATCGGCGGCCCCTTGCGCGATGCCAACCGCGGCCTGGCGGAGCAGGTCGCGGCCCTGCGCAATCAGCAGCTCGCCTTCGGCGCCTCGACCGAGGCCGCCGCCCGTATGGCTGCTGCGCAGGAGCTGATCAACCGCTACACCGCGCAGGGCGTCCCGGTCACCGCCGACCTGAAGCGGGGCATCGACGCCTACGCCGCCTCGGCCGGCAAGGTGGCGGCAGCGCAGGAAGACTTGCTGCGCCGCCAGCGCGAGGTGATCGGCGGCCTCGACGACGTGCGCGGCGGCATCCGCGGCGGGCTCACCGGCATCTTCTCGGACGTGAGCCAGGGGAAGAACCCCCTCGACGGGATCACCAGCTCGATCAGCGGGCTCGCGAGCCGCGTCTTCGACCGCACCGTCTCGGGGCCGCTCGTCAACACCTTGCTCGGCCAGGACGGCAAGGCCGGCGGCGGGCTCTTCGGCGACGGCATCGCCAGCATCTTCGGCAAGGCGGCCGGCCTGCCCTCGGCCGACATCACCGCCGGCATCGTCAACGTCACCGGCCCGGTCTCCGGGATCCCGGGGCTGACCGCCGCCAACGGCAACGCGCCGTCGGCCGCCTCGGTCGCGACCGGCCTTACCGGTGGCGCCTCGTCGGACCTGGAGCGGTACGCCAAGGCCATCCGTACGGTCGAGAGCGGCAGCGCGGCCGGCCGTTACGACGCGCTGGGCCCCATCACGAAGTCGGGCGATAGAGCGTATGGCGCCTACCAGGTCATGGGCTCGAATATCCCGTCCTGGACGAAGGATGCGCTCGGCAAGAGCATGTCGCCCCAGGAATTCCTGGGCGACAAGGCCGCCCAGGATGCCGTCTTCGCCAAGCAATTCGGGGCCTCTGTCTCGAAGTACGGCAACGCGAACGACGCGGCGAGCGTGTGGTTCACCGGCCGCCCGCTCGCCCAGGGCGGGGCTGCCCGGGACGTGCTCGGAACGACCGGCAACGGCTACGTCGACAAGTTCAACGCCGCGCTGCCGCCGGCGGCGCCCGCGGCCACCGCAGCCGCTCCGGTCGCCACCGGCCTCGACGCCTCGCTCCAGCAGGTCAACACCTCCGCCCAGGCCGCGTCGCAGGGCGTGGCGTCGCTCGGCACCGACCTCGCGGCGCTCCCCGGACCCCTGACCCAGACCAGCCAGGGCCTGACCCAGGTCGGCAATTCGCTCGGCGGCTCCGGCGGCGGCGGGTTGCTCGGCATGCTGTCCAGCCTGTTCGGCGGCGGCGGGGCCGCCGGCGCGCCGGCCGCGACCGTGGCTGCGGCCACCGGCGGCCACATCCGCGGCCCCGGGACCGGCACCTCGGACAGCATCCTGGCGCGCGTCTCGAACGGCGAGTTCGTCATGAACGCAGCCGCGACCGCCCGTAACCTGCCGCTGCTCCACGCCCTCAACGACAACCGCCTCCCGATGTTCGCCGAGGGCGGCCTCGTGGGAATGCCGGCCCCAGTTATGGCCCGGCGCGACGAGGTCGAGCGGCGCGGGGCCGTGGGTGACGCCGCGGCGGCACCCGCCGGTCCGCCGGAATTCCACATCCACGACAACGTCGGGGTGTCGAAGACCACCAAGACCTCGAAGACGGAGCGCGGCGGCACCCGGATCGACACGTACCTGGACGAGGCCGTGGCCGGCCTGATGGAGAAGCCGGGCTCGCGCACCGGCCGGATGATGCAGAGCGGCTGGGGCCTCTCGCGCAGCCTGGTGAAGCGCTGATGGCGATCCCGTTCTGGCCCGACGAACTGCCGAAGCACTTCGAGCGCGAGGGGTTCCAGCGCACCCGCGGCGACGGGCGCCTGCGCTCGAAGACCACCACCGGCCCGGGCAAGGAGCGCCTGCGCTCGCGCGCGATCGTCGACCCCTTCACCGCGAAGCTCAAGGTGACGAGGGCGCAGCTCCGCCGCTTCGACGCGTTCCTGGATCAGGATCTCGCCGGCGGCACGCTGCCGTTCCTGATGCCCGATCCGCTCGGCGGCCTGCCGATCCTCGTCAAGATCGGCGAGGACATGCCGTCCTCGGTCCCGGATCACGGCGACAACTGGATCCTCGCCCTCGCGCTCGACAAGCTCTGGACCGGCACGATCGAGCCGGGCTTGCCGGTGCTCCCGGCCGGCTACGCCTACGTGACCATGGGCGGCGCCTACGTCATCGCCGACGGCATCCCGGTCATCGCGAGGGTGTCATGAGCCGGCGCCTCTCCGCCTCCTTCCGCGCGAAGCTCATGGCCGAGCGCGCCGACGAGGACGGCGTCTCGCTCGTGACCATCCGGCATGACCTCCTGCCGGAGCCGATCCGGTTCACGAGCCACCCCACCGACTGCCTCGGGATCGATCCGCTGCGCTACGGCACGATCTCGCGCGGGATCCTGTTCGATTACATCGAGCACCAGATCACGCTGCCGGAGGATGCCGACGGCACGGCGCCGGCGTTCGAGATCCAGCTCTCGAACATCGGACGCGAGACGATCCAACTGCTCCAGTCGACCCTGGAGCCGGCGGCCGTGACCGTCGAGATCGTGTCGCGCACCCAGCCGGACACCGTCGAGATCGAGTGGCCGGACTTCGACCTGGTCTCCGCCGATTACGACGAGGAACTGGTGACGCTGGGGCTGGCGATCGACGCCATGGCGACCGAACCGTATCCCTGCGACAGCATCGCCCCCTCGGGCTTCCGGGGGCTGTTCTGATGGCCGCCGCGTTCGACTTCTCGGACTACGTCGGCATCCCCTGGCTCGACCGCGGGCGGGACCTGCGCGGCTGCGACTGCTGGGGCCTGCATCGGCTGGTGCGTCTCATCGGTACCGGGGTGCTGCTGCCGAGCCATGACGACGGCTACGCGGGCCCGGCCGACTGCGCCGCGATCCAGGACCTGATCGACGGCGGCCGGGGCCGCTGGGAGCCGGTCCACGCCGGCGGCGACCCGTTCGACCTGGTGCTCCTCTACGACCAGCCCTGGCATGTCGGGACGCTCGTGCGGCCAGGCCTGATGCTCCACGTGCCCGAGGGGCGCACGAGCGTCATCGAGACGATCTCGACCGGGCGCTACCGCCGGCGGATCGAGGGCATCTACCGCTACCGGGGGCTCGCATGACGGCGCTGATCCGCGCGCCTCTGTGCGGCGAGGTGCTGGGCGCCGACGACGCCGTCACGGTGATCGCCGCGCTCCACCCGACGAGTCCGTCCCGCGAGACGCTGACCGCGCCGGCCGGCCTGTCGATCGCCGAGATCGTGGACCTCGCGCTCGCGCACCGCCCGGTCGGCATGCGGCGGAGCGTTCGCGTCTCGATCGGGGCCGATCCGGTGCCCGAGGCTCTGTGGCGCTCGGTCCGCCCGCGGGCCAGGACCGTGGTGGTCCTGCGCGCCGTCCCGGGCAGCGGGGCGGGCGGGCTGTTCCGGGCGATCGCCATGCTGGCCGTCGCGATCCTGACCGCGTTCGTCGCGCCCTACCTCACCCCGATCCTCGGCACGATCGGCACCATCCTCGTCACGACGGCGATCACCGTCGGGGCCGGCCTGCTGCTGAACGCCCTGTTCCCGGTCAACGCGAAGAAGGCGGACACGGGGCAGGTCTACTCGATCGCCGGCAACCAGAACCTGGCGACGCCCTACCAGCCGATCCCGATGCTCCACGGCACGACGCGGGTCTATCCCCGCTACGCCGGTAGCGCCTACAGCGAGTTCGAGGGCGACAACCAGATCCTGCGGTTGCTCTACCTCTGGGGCTACGCGCCGATCGACGTCACGAAGCTGCGGCTCGGCGAGACGCCGCTCGACACGTTCCGGGACGTCGAGGTCGAGACCTTCGACGTCCACCCGGGCGGGCCGCAGCCGACGCTCTACCCGATGACGGTGGTGCAGCGGGACCTCAACATCGAGGTGAAGCAGGTCGACGGCTGGACCACCCGCACGACGTCCGACGACTGCACGGAGTGGGCGCTCGACTTCGGCTGCCCGAACGGGCTCTCCGCGACCAAGGCCAGCGGCGACGTGATCGTGCTCACGGTCCAGATCGCGATCGAGCAGAGCGTAGCCTACGCCGAGGACTGGCAGCCGGTGCAGACGCTGACGCTGGCCGCGGCCTCGAACCGGCCGATCCGCGTCACCGTGCGCCGCCCGGTCGAGAGCGGGACGTACGACATCCGCTGGCGCCGCCTGACCCCGGATACCGAGGGCAACCCGAAGCTGATCAGCGCCACCGTCGTGACCGCGATGCGCAGCTACAAGGCCGGCACGCCCATCACCTTCGGCAAGCCCGTCACGGTCACGGCGCTCCGGATCCGCGCCACCTCGCAGATCTCCGGCATCGTCGACAACCTCAACGCCGTCTGCACCGGGCGCCTGCGGGCCTGGAACGGCTCGGCGTGGGTCGACAGCTCGGTCAGCTCGAACCCGGCCGACCAGCTCGTGCGCGTGCTCCAGGGTCCGGCCAACGCCCGGCCGATCGCGGATGCGCGCATCGACTGGACGACGATCCAGGAATGGCACGCCTGGTGCGCGCCGCGGGGCTACCGGTACGACAAGCTCCACACGGAGCGGCAATCGGTGCTCGACACCGCCCAGGACATCGCCTCGGCCGGCCGCGCCGCGGTGCTGTTCCGCGACGGAATGTGGAGCGTGGTGTGGGACGCTCCCGACGCGCCGATCGTCGCCCACTTCACGCCCCGCAACTCGTGGGCCTTCCGCGGGAAGCGCTCCTACCGGCGGCTCCCGCACGGCTACCGGATCAAGTTCAAGAACAAGGATCGCGACTGGCGCGACGACGAGATCATCGCCTACGCCGACGGCTACAGCGCAGCGAACGCGACCCTGTTCGAGGAACTGGAGTTCCCCGGCCAGACCGACCACGCGCTCAGCTGGCGCCACGGCCGCTACCACGACGCGCAGATCCGCCTGAGGCCGGAAGACTACTTCCTCTCGGCCGACATCGAGAACCTGGTCTGCACCCGCGGCGACCGGGTCCGCGTCACCCACCCCGTCCCGGCCTGGGGCCTCGGCTCCGGTCGCGTCGTGGCCCTCGTCGGGGACCTCGTCGCCCTCGACGAAAGAGTGACCATGGAGGCGGGCAAGGATTACTGCATCCGGTTCCGCCTCGCCGACGAGACGGCGATCGTCTGGCGGGTGCTGACCGCGCCCGGCACGGTCTCCGACCTCACGCTCACCAACGGGACCGACGGCATGCCCCGGCCGGCCGCCGGCGACCTGTGGATGTTCGGCGAGGTCGAGCGTGAGACCGTCGTTTTGCGCGTGAAGAAGATCTCGCCGGGCGAGGATCTGTCCGCCGAGCTGCACCTCGTCGACGACGCGCCCGGGATCGCGCTCGCCGATCAGGGCGCTGCTCCCGACGTGGTCGACGTGCCCGTGACGCCCGATCCGGCGACGCGCCAGCCGATCAACGTGCGCGCCGTCGAGGGCTCGACCGGCGCGGCCGGCGGCTACGTGCCGACGGTGACGCTGCTCTGGGAGACCCCGGTCGGCGGGCCGCTCGTCGACCGCTTTGAAGTGGCCGTAAAGGGGCCTGGAAGCGCCGATTACGGCCTGCCCGTCGGCGTGCCGGCGACGGACCGTCACTACACCTGGCAGAACCTGCCGCCCGGCCTGACCGCGTTCCGGGTCCGCACCGTGTTCGTGGAAGGCTCGCCGCTCGCCTCGGGCTGGGCGACGACGACGCTCCAGGTCGTGTCGTGGTCGATGGCCCCGCCGCCGGTGACCGATCTCGCGGCACAGGTCTACGCCGGCCAGGCGCTGTTCTCGTGGGGCGCGCCGGCGAGCGACGTGGCGCGCACGGAGCTGCGCTACACCCCCGCCACGAGCGGCGCGACCTGGGAGAGCGCCAGCCTTCTGGTCAGCAGGATCGACGGCACCAGCGTCGCGGTGCCCTACGCGGCCGGCACCTATCTCGCCAAGCACGTCAACGGCGGCGGCGTTTACTCGAGTGACGCGACCGCCCTGGTGCTGACCGCGGCCTCGCTCCCCGGCGTCGCCGCCGGCGAGGTGTTCGACTACGCCCCGTTCGGCGGCGTGCATTCCGGGACGGTCGAGGCCGACGGCGGCGTGCGCCTGGCGGCCGACGGCGCCGGCGGCGTGGTCGCCTCGGGGATCTACGCGCCGGCCGAGACGATCGACCTCGGCGGCGTGTTCCTGGTCCGGGTCTCCGGCTCGCTCATCGCCCACGGCCTCGATCTCACCGCAGGCAGCGGCGGCGCGCCAGACATCTACGGCGTCGACCCGTCGGGGTGGTCGGCGGAACTCCAGCTGCGCACCACCCGTGACGATCCCGCCTCGTCGGCTGCGACCTGGACCGAGTGGGCGCGCTTCATCGCCGGCGACGTCCAGGCCCGCGGCCTCGCGGCGCGGGTGCGCCTCGCGAGCCTCGCCGACCGGATCTCGCCGGTGGTCGAGCTGGTGCAGCTGCGGGCTGAGGTCGAGGCGCGCACGCTCGGCGTCCCGGCAGTGACCGTGCCGGCGGCCGGGCGGAGGGTCGCCTTCCAGCCGGCCTTCCAGGGGACGCCGACCCTCGCGGTCACAGGCCTCGACCTCTCGTCGGGCGACCGCCTGGCGGTCACCAACCGCGGCGGCGACGGCGCCGACCTGCGGATCTTCAACAGCGCCGGGACCGCCGTGGAGCGGACCCTCGACATCCTCGCATTCGGCTACGGGACACGGGTGGCGTAATGGCTGGCACCGTCGACATCGCACAGGTCATCGCGGCGAACCCCGCGCTCCGCGGCTCCGCCGGCGCCGGCACGGCGCTGCGGATCGCGGGCGGCTTCGTCCAGTGGAAGCGCGACGACGTCGCCGACTGGTCCAACCTCGTCGCCGTCGCAGCCCTCACCGGCCC
>NZ_LABX01000300.1 GCF_001043915.1 Methylobacterium aquaticum
GCTGGCGGGGGGCTGACAGCCGCCACGGCGCGCCGCACCCTGGAAAAAACTCGCGCGACCCACCCACCGCGACAATGCGCGGCCATTGCCGGCTCACCGCCCTGCACCACAACTAGGCCATACGCACGGGACGCCGTTTTAGGTCTGGCAGGAGGTGGAGCGTTGTTGCAGCCGCGGGATGGGTACCGCACCCTGTCGGGGCGGCGGGCTGTGGTGGTCGGGGCGGGGCCGGGCGGCCTCGCGGTGGCGTTGCTGCTCGCCCGCGACGGCGTGCAGGTGACGGTGATCGAGAAGGAGGACGGCGTCGGCGGACGCACCCGGACGGTCACGGCGCCGGGCGGCTACAAGTTCGACATCGGGCCGACCTTCTTCCTCTATCCGCGCATCCTGGCCGACATCTTCGCATCCTGCGGCGAACGGCTGGAGGATCACCTCACCCTCGAACGGCTCGACCCGCAATACCACCTCGTCTTCGAGGGCGGCGGCGAGATCCGGGCGACGCCGGATGTCGAGCGGCTCGAGGCCGAGATCGCCCGCATCGCCCCCGAGGATGCGAAGAACGTCCGCCGCTTCCTGGACGACAACCGCCGCAAGCTCGCGGCCTTCATCCCGGTGCTCCAGCAGGCCTGCGACTCGATCCGCAGCTTCGCCTCGCCGGCGATGCTGGCCGCCCTGCCGCTGCTGCGCCCGCACGCCACCGTCGACCGCGACCTGTCGCGCTACTTCAAGGATCCGCGGGTCCGCCTCGCCTTCTCGTTCCAGACCAAGTATCTCGGGATGTCGCCGTTCCGGTGCCCGAGCCTGTTCACCATCCTGAGCTTCCTCGAATACGAGCACGGGGTCTACCACCCGGTCGGCGGCTGCGGCGCGGTCTCGGAGGCGATGGCCGGCCTCGCCCGCCGCCTCGGCGTCGAGATCAAGCTCGGCACCAGCGTCGACCGGGTCCTGTTCGAGGGCAAGCGCGCCGTCGGGGTCGAGGCCGGGGGCGAGCGCATCGCCGCCGACGCGGTCGTCATCAACGGCGATTTCGCCAAGGTCGTGCCCGAGCTGGTGCCCGAGGCGCGCCGGCCGCGCTGGCGCGACGCCAAGGTGGCCAAGGCCCGTCTCTCCTGCTCGACCTACATGCTGTATCTCGGCATCGAGGGGCGGATGCCGGAGAGCCTCGGCCACCACACCATCCTGTTGTCGGAGGATTACGCCCGCAACATCCGTGAGGTCTCCGACGGGGTGCTGCCGATGCAGCCCTCGATCTACGTCCAGCATGCCGGCTACACCGACGGCGGCATGGCGCCGCCCGGCCATACCAGCCTCTACGTGCTGGTGCCGGTGCCGAACCTGCGCGCCGGGATCGACTGGGCGACGGTGGGGCCGTCCTACCGGGCTTTGGTGCTCAAGCGCCTGGAGAAGCTCGGGCTCACCGACATCGAGCAGCGCATCCGCTACGAGCGGGTGGTCGATCCGACCCAGTGGCGCGATGCGTTCGCGGTGCACGAGGGCGCCACCTTCAACCTCTCGCACGACCTGCTCCAGATGCTGTATTTCCGGCCCCACAACCGCTTCGGGCCCGGGCTCTACCTCGTCGGTGGCGGCACCCATCCGGGCTCGGGCCTGCCGGTGATCTACGAGGGCGCGCGCATCACCGCGCGGCTGATGGCCGAGGACCTCGCCGTCGAGCCGGTCCCCGCCCGCGGCCTGCCGCTCGCGGCGGCGCCGAGCCTCGGAGAGGCGTCGTGAGGCGCGCGCTCCTCGCCGCCGCCTTGGTCGTGGTGGCCGGTGCGGTGCCGGCCCGGGCGGCGGAGATCGCCGTCGAGGTCGAGGGGGTCGGGCCCGGGGCCGGCCGGGTCTTCGTCGCGCTCTGCACCGGGTCGCTCGTCGAGGAAGCCTGCCGGATCGGCCAGAGCGGGCCCGCCGCGGCCTCGAGCCTGCGCTTCGGCTTCTCCGAGGTGCCGCCGGGCACCTACGCGGTGGCGGCGTTCCAGGATCTCGACGGCGACGGGCGCCTCGGCCGCACCCCTTTGGGCCTGCCGACCGAGCCCTACGGCTTCTCGAACGGCGCCGGCCGACACGGCCGCCCGGATTTCGCCGCCGCCGCCCTCCGCTTGGCCGAGCCGGGAACCGCCGTGCGGGTGCGACTCACCCGCGCCCTGCCGGCCCGGTAGGTTGTTCGCCCTCGCACCGGGGGCCCTCCTCCGGAAAGCCGCAAAGCTCTGCTGTCGTGACGGCATGATGCCCGATCCCGCGGCGGAGCTCCGCGACCTCGCCTTCTCGTACCGCCGCCGCCCGGTCCTCGACGGGATCGACCTCGTGCTGGCGCGGGGCGAGACCGTGGCCCTGCTCGGCCCCAACGGGGCGGGCAAGACCTCCCTGATGCGGCTCCTGGCCGGCCGCCTTGTCCCGGGTCGCGGCCGCGTCCGGGTCACCGGCGGCGATCCGGGGCGCGAGGCCGGGGTGCGGCGCGCCATCGCCTGGGTGCCGCAGGAGATCGCCCTCTACCCGCGCCTCACCGTGCGGGAGAACCTGGAGGTGTTTTCGCGCCTCATGGGCTTGCCCCGGGGGGCGCGGGAGCCGGCGGTGGTGCGGGCGCTGGCGCGGGCGGGGCTCGACGAGGTGGCGGGCCGCCTCGTCGGCGTGCTCTCCGGCGGCTACCAGCGCCGGGCCAACATCGCCGTGGCGCTGCTGGGCGAGCCCGCCCTCGTCCTCCTCGACGAGCCGACGCAAGGGGTCGATCAGGCCGCCCGGGCGGCGATCCACGCCGTGCTCGAACGGCTCCCCGAGGCCGGCGCCGCCGTGCTGATCGCCACCCACGACTTCGCCGAGGCCGAGCGCCTGGCCGACCGGGTCCTGGTGCTCCAGGACGGCTCCTTGCGCCTCGACGGGCGCCTCGCCGACCTGCTCGCCGGCCTGCGGGCCGGCCCCCCCGAGCACGAGGTGGCGTTGTCGGAGGCGGCTGCTCCTGACGCCGCCGCCGCCTTGCGCCAGGCGGGCTTCCTTCCCGCCTCGCCGCTCACCTGGCGGGCCGGCAGCACCGTGGCGGGCGGGCGCGACGGCGCGGCACTGCTGGCGCACTTCCGCCGCCACGGCGTGCCGGTGCGGGAGATCCGGGTGCGCGAGCCGGGCCTCGATGGGCTCTACCGCGACGTGACGGCCGGGGATCGGCCGCGCCATCCCGCCCTCAAGCCCGCCGAGATGCCCGCATGATCGTCGCCGCGTTCCGGGTGATGCTGCTCACCCTGTGGCGCGACCGCGCCGCCCTGGTGATGGCCTTCGTGCTCCCGACGGTGATCTTTTGCGTGTTCGCGGCGATCTTTTCCGGCGCCGTCGGCGAGCGGATCCGCATCCAGGTCGGTCTCCTCGACCAGGCCCGCACCGCCACCACCGGGCGCCTCGTGACGGCGCTCCAGGCCGATCCGGCCCTGCGCACCACGCTCCTGCACGGCGATGCGGTGGCGGCGGTGCGCCGCGGCGAGGTCGACGTCGCCCTGGTGCTGCGCGGCGACCTCGCGGCCGGGAGCAGCACCGCGGATGCGCCGATCCTCGTCGTCGAGAGCCCGGCCCGGGCGCTCGCCACCCCGATCGCGCTCGGCCAGATGCAGCGGGTGCTCAACGAGGCCCTGCCCGACGTGGTCCTGTCGCGGGTCGTCGCCGATGTCGAGCGCACCGGCAAGATCGGCCCGGACGAGCGCGCCTTCCTCGACAAAGCCTTCGCGGAGAGCCGCGAGAAGCGCGAAGCGTTCTCTTTCGCAGCCCTGATCGCCCGGGCCTCGACGGCGGAGGGCGGCGAGGGGCAGGCCGGCGGCAACGCCCGGGTCGCCTATTATGCCGGGGCGATCGCCGCGGTGTTCCTGCTCTTCGCCGCCATGCAGGGGGCCCTCTCCCTGGTCGAGGAGCGCCAGTCCGGCATCGCCGACCGCCTGGCCGCCGCCCCCGGCGGTCTGCCGGTGGTGGTCCTCGGGAAATTCCTGTTCCTGGTGCTCCAGGGCACCGCGCAGGGCGCGCTGATCTTCGGCGCCGCCGCCCTGTTCTACGGCGTCTCGGTCGGGCCGCATGCCGGGGCCTGGCTCGTCACCGGGGTGCTGGTCGCCGCCATGGCGGCGGGGCTGGGCTTGGCGGCTTGCGCGGCGGCGCGGACGCGCCAGCAGGCCCATCTGGTCTCGACCTTCGGGGTGCTGCTGCTCTCGGCGGTCGGCGGCAGCATGGTGCCGCGCTTCCTGATGCCGCCCTGGCTCCAGAGCCTCGGCTGGCTCACCCCCAATGCCTGGGCGATCGAGGCCTACCAGGCGGCGCTGACCGAAGGCGCGGGCGCCGCCTGGCCGGCCTGGACGGTGCTGGGAGTGCTGGCCGTGGCGGGCCTGGGCACGGCGCTCGCGCTCACGGCGCGGCCGACCCCCGGGCCGGCGCGGGCATGAGGCACGCACGGATCGTCAGATGAGCAAGCCGGCCACCTCCCGCCTGGAGCGCATCGCTCTCGCTGTCGTCATACCGGGCTACGTCCTCATGGTGCTGCTATTCGCCTCCCTGTCCTGGACGATGGCGGACGAGCGCAGGCGCGTCGAGGCGGGCCCGACGATCTCCGCCATCGTCGGGCCGACCTATGCCATCAAGGGCCGGACGATGGGCGAAGTCTCATATTCCATTGCTTCGTCATCGGGCCGGGTTGAATGCCGGGACGAGATCGAGCTTGGACCGACGGACCTCAAGTTTCAGTCAGGCCAGGCCATCGACATCGTCGCCGGCGACCGGTGCGGGCGCGCGGTGTCGATCCACAAGCGGCTCTCTCCCTTGTCCTACCTTCTCATGGCCATCGGCGCCGTGTTGGGTCCCATCGCCAATCTTGTCTGGGAGAAGCGGAAACACGGTCGGGCGACATCGTCGCCGTCGGGGGCCCGGCACCAACCATGAGGCCGAGGCCGCGCACCGAACGCGACGTTTCCCCGGTGCGGGAGCGGCCCGCGATGGATCCCGTCTCCGCCGCGGGCATCCCGTGACGGAGCCGAGCACGCGGCTGCGTCAGCCCTTCAGCCGCTTGTTGCACTCCGAGTAGTAGCCGCCGCCCTTCTCGATCCAGTTCATGCCGCCGTTGCCGGCCCCGCCGGCCGCCTTGTTGGCGTTGTACTGGTCGAGGCATGTGTGCTGGCGGGCGCTGCCGGCCGGCTCCTTGGCGTATTTCGGCGAGATGGCGGTGGGGAAGATCGCGCCGGCGGCCGGGCTGTGCGGCGCCGTACTCGCGGGGGCTTGTGCCGCCGGGGCGGCGGGCTTGGCCGGGATGGCGGGCGGGTTCGGCGGCGGCGCCGGATTCGGCTTCGCCGCCGGGCTGAACGGGTTCGGGGTCGGCGCGGCCGTTTGGGCGTGGGCCGGGGCGGCGAGCGCGCCGAGGAGCAGCAGGGAAGCGAGAGAGAGACGCATCGTCGGGTGTCCGCATTCGGATGGTGCCAGCTTAGCAGCAACACGGCCCGCGGGCGACCTGTGACGCGGCCGCATCCGACGGCCGCGAGACCCGTGATGCGGCGAGGCCGCCTCACGTCTGTGAGACTTCCGCGGCGATCTCCGCCTCGTGGAGCCGGCGTCTCCCCGAAACCGGCGCTCCAGAGCGGCCTCAGCGCAGGTGGACGGCGATCCAGAGCACCGCGACGGCGACGATGCCGGCAGCGAGCCAGCGCACCAGGCGCGAGGCGGCGGGCGTCACCGGCGCCGCCTCACTCGGGCGAGCGCCGGACGGCCGCGCCCGCGATGATGGTGGCGAGCGCCGCGGCGCCGAGGCCGTCCTGGAGGGCCCGCACCGGCTCGTCCGGCATCGCCAGCCACCACAGGGCGGCCGTGGCCGCGACGCACACGGCGACGGCGCCGAGGATTCCCTTCTCGATCGCGCTCAAGACCCGCCTCCGCTCCTCGGGCACCCGGCGCCCGGCTCCGTCCTGCCCCCGCTCCCCCCTACGCCAAGCCGGACGGCTTGGACAGCACCCGCCGGGCGGCCCCGGGCGGATGGGGCCGGGCGTGACGCGCGCCTGCAACGGCCGCCCCCGCTTCCGGCTCGCGTCCCCCGCCGCGGTCCCTCGGTGCTCGCAGCGGATTGAATTCCCCAGCGGCATGGTGAATTTCAACCCCGTATGATTCGGCCCTGCCGAACCATGAGGCCCGGAAGCCGGCCCGGAGGGGGTGCGGCGGGCCGCGGAGACGGTGATGGCAAAGCCCCTGGTCGTCGTGATTCCCTACCAGATCGGCCGGGCCGAGGCACGCCGGCGCATCGACGCCCGCCTCGGCCAGGGCCGGGACCTCGTGCAGAAGGCCGGGCTCACGATGCAGGATCCGGTCTGGGACGGCGACACCCTCGCCTTCGTGGTCGGCGCCATGGGCCAGACGGTCACCGGCACCATCGCGGTCGACGACGAGGCGGCCCGCGTCGAGGTCAAATTGCCGATGCTGCTCGGGATGTTCTCCGGCAAGGTGGGGCAGGTCATCGCCGACAAGGGCGGCGAGCTGTTCGCGGCGTGACCGCCGGGCGCCGTCCGGCCTTGATGGGATCTTGATATCGCGGTCCGCCCAGCCGCATCGCTTTCCTCCGTCGGTGATCGCAAGATCACCCGGGGTGGCGTGGCCGGAGGAGGGACCGTGAAGGAGCTTCGAGACCGCCCCGTGCGGGACGACCGGCCGTGCCGCCGCGGCGCTGCCGCGCGCCCTCCCTCCCTCCTCCGGTGCAAACCCGGCCGGCCCGCCATCGCGGCACCCGCCGGCGCGCGGCCGGGACGATGAGGGACACGGCACGGCCCCCGCGCGCGGGCCACAGACCCTCGCCCGATGCGCTCCTGGCGCAGGCGCGCCGGGAGACGCCCGGGCGCGGGCGCCTCAAGATCTTCCTCGGAGCGGCGCCGGGGGTCGGCAAGACCTACGAGATGCTGACGACCGCCCATGCGCGGCGCCGGGAGGGCGTCGACGTGGTGGTGGGGGTGGTCGAGACCCATGGACGGCCCGAGACCGAGGCCCTGGTCGCCGGGCTCGAGGTGCTGGCGCGCCGCACCGTCCCGTATGGCGGCGGCACGCTCGACGAGATGGACCTCGACGGGCTCCTCGCCCGGAAGCCCCGGCTCGCCCTGGTCGACGAGCTCGCCCACACCAACGCCCCGGGCTCGCGCCACCCGAAGCGCTACCTCGACGTCGAGGAACTGCTCCAGGCCGGCATCGACGTCCACACCACCCTCAACATCCAGCATGTCGAGAGCCTGAACGACGTGGTGGCCCAGATCACCCGGATCCGGGTGCGCGAGACCGTACCGGATTCGATCCTCGACCGGGCCGACGACATCGAGGTGATCGACCTCTCCCCCGACGACCTGATCCGGCGCCTCCAGGAGGGCAAGGTCTACCTGCCGCGCCAGGCCGAGCGGGCGCTCAAGCACTATTTCTCCCCCGGCAACCTCACGGCTTTGCGCGAACTGGCCCTGCGCCGCACCGCCCAGCAGGTCGACGACCAGCTCGTCACCCATATGCGGGCCCACGCGATTCCCGGCCCCTGGGCGGCGGGGGAGCGGGTGCTGGTCTGCGTCAGCGAGGACCCGCGCTCAGGCAGCCTCGTGCGCTACGCCAAGCGCCTCGCCGACCGCCTGCGGGCGCCCTTCACGGCGCTCACCATCGAGAGCCGGCGCAGCGCCAGCTTGAGCGATGCCGAACGCGACCGCATCGCCGAGACCCTGCGGCTCGCCGAGCGGCTCGGCGCCGAGACCGCGACCCTGCCGAGCCAGGGGCGGATCGCCGACGACGTGATCGGGTTCGCCCGCGAGCACAACGTCACCCACGTGGTGGTCGGCAAGTCGGCCCGCTCGCGCTGGTTCGAACTCCTGCACGGCTCGGTGGTGCACGACCTCCTGCGCCGCTCCGGCCCGATCAGCGTCCACGTCGTGGCGG